>JBCCWG010000032.1:0-27113 GCA_039193985.1 Pseudomonadota bacterium | reverse complement strand
TGTGATTTTATAACACTTCGCATGCGCTACCTGATATAGTATAACATGACAAGCCGAAATGAGACCGCCCCGCCTGGGGGCGAAACGCCGGTCGGGTTCGAACCGCACGATCACGCATCCTGCGTGGGCGATGCCCTTGCGACGGCTGAGGCGCGCTGCGCCGAAGAAGGGCTGCGGTTTACGCCGGTCCGGCGCAAGGTGCTTGAGATCCTGCTGCAGGAACACCGGGCTCTCGGTGCCTATGCCATCCTCGACCGTTTGCGGGACGCCGGGTTCGGCTCGCAACCGCCGGTCGCCTATCGCGCGCTCGATTTCCTGTCCGAACATGGGTTCGTCCACAAGATCGAGCGGCTGAACGCCTTTGTCGCCTGCATGCATCCTGGCGCGCGGCACACCCCGGCCTTCATGATCTGCCGCAAATGCGATGCCGTCGCCGAGGCGCAATCGACGCCCTCAAAGGGCGCATTGGGGGTCGCAGCGAAGGCGGCGGGCTTTCAGATCGAACGCACTGTGGTCGAAGCCGAAGGTGTCTGCCCGGCTTGCGCCGAGACTGGCCCATGAGTTTGATCACAGTCGAAAACCTGAGTGTCCGCTACGGGGCACAAACGGTCCTGTCCCGTGTCAATCTGCATGTCGATCCCGGCGAGATCGTGACGATCGTCGGCCCCAACGGGTCGGGCAAGACGAGCCTTTTTAAAGCGATCATTGGGTCGCTGCATCCGGCGAGCGGTCAGGTCACCCTTAAGACCGGTTTGCGCATCGGATACGTTCCCCAAAGGCTTCATATCGACCCGACACTTCCGATCACGGTCGAACGGTTCCTGCGCCTGACCGGCAAGGTCAAGCGCGAGACCTGTCAGATTGCGCTGGAGCGTGCAGGCGTGCCGGACCTCTTGAAGCATCAGATGTCCAGGCTCTCAGGCGGTCAGTTCCAACGGGTGCTGCTGGCACGGGCGCTGATCGACGATCCGAATGTGCTGCTGCTGGATGAAGCCACGCAAGGCCTCGACCAGAGGGGATCGGCGGCGTTCTATCAACAGATCGAAGCGGTGCGTCACGACACGGGCTGCGCGGTTCTGATGATCAGTCACGAGTTGCATGTAGTGATGAGCGCGTCTGACAGGGTGATCTGCCTCAATGGTCATGTCTGCTGCGAAGGCGCACCCGCGGTCGTGGCATCGGCGCCCGAATATCGCGCGCTGTTCGGAACCGGCACCGGCGGCGCACTGGCGCTGTACCGTCATGAGCATGATCACGATCATGACCACGGGCATGGTCACGAACACGAGAAAACCGAGGCTGCCGAGTAATGCTGGACGATTTCATGACCCGCGCGACGCTGGCGGGCGTTGGCGTCGCAATTGCCGCCGCACCGGTGGGTTGTTTCGTGGTCTGGCGCCGCATGGCCTATTTCGGCGACGCCACCGCACATGCCGCGATCCTCGGCGTAGCGATCTCGCTCGCCTTTCAGATGTCGATTTTCGTGGGCACCGTAGCCGTCGCGCTTCTCATGGCGATGACCGTCTCGCTTCTATCCGGTCGAGGCTACGCGATGGACACGCTGCTGGGTGTGCTGGCACATGCCTCGCTGGCCTTTGGTCTGGTGGCGGTCTCGTTCGTGTCAGGCGTCCGCATCGATCTGATGGCCTATCTCTTCGGCGATATCCTCGCCGTCTCACGCACTGACCTGGTTGTGATCTGGGGCGGCGCGGTTCTGGTCGTGGCGTTGATCGCATGGCGCTGGTCGGCCTTGCTGACCGCGACCCTGAACGAAGATCTGGCCTATGCCAGCGGTCTGAACCCGCGCCGCGAGCAACTCGTCCTGACACTGGCGCTCGCCATCACGGTCGCGGTTGCGATCAAGGTCGTCGGTGTGTTGCTGATCGCCGCGATGCTGATCATACCCGCCGCCGCCGCCCGTGGGCTGGCACGAACGCCCGAAGCCATGGCCGTGATTGCGGCCGGGATCGGCGCGTTCTCGGCAATCTCTGGGCTTCGCGGCGCTTACATCCTCGACACACCAGCAGGGCCGACAATTGTTTGCGTTGCCGCGATCTGCTTTGCCATTTTCGGTTGGCTCGGATGGCGGGAGAGTCGAACCCAGTAAGTTGATCGCTGTAAGGCGTCGCGCCACCGAAACACGCCCGCGTCGCCGCTTTACTGCGCAGCGGACGCCCCTTTTGCGCAAAATATGTGCATTTGCCCCGATGCCCAACAGCGCTTTCGCGTAATTTGGTGACAGCGCGGACCGTGCCTTCATTCTGGGAGACGCAGGGCATCTAGGGTTCCGCCTCAACCTCCTCCCTGAGGGTCAGGTCCAAGAGATGCCACCGGCGCGGCCAATTCCGCGTCGGTACACGGCGGGGCAAAATCCCGGGAGAGTACTGCAAATAGGGGAAGTTCGGTCTCTCAGGTTCCGCCACGGCTCCCCCCTTATTTTTCCTTCGGCGGGACGATGCGGAAAAGGGCTGTTCCCATGTTTTCACGACGTCTTCTACTGGCCGGTGCGGCTGCCATGTCCCTCGGGATTGCGGCCCCGGTTGCAGCGCAGGAAAAAACCGAATTCCGGGTCGCATGGTCGATCTATGTCGGCTGGATGCCCTGGGGGTATCTCGAAGAGTCCGGCATCATGGACAAATGGGCCGAGAAATACGGGATCGACGTCGAGATCGTGCAGATCAACGATTATGTCGAATCCATCAACCAATACACCGCAGGCGCGTTCGACGGCGTTTCGGCCACCAATATGGATACGCTTTCCATTCCCGCCGGTGGTGGCGTTGATACAACCGCGCTGATCGTCGGCGATTTCTCGAACGGGAATGATGCGGTGATCCTCAAGGGCGACGGTGAACTGGCTGATCTTGCAGGCAAACCCGTGAACCTCGTTGAGCTTTCGGTGTCGCATTACCTGCTGGCTCGCGCGCTCGACAGTGTGGGCCTGCGCGAGAGCGAGCTGGACGCGGTTATCAACACGTCCGACGCCGACATGATCGCCGCCTTTGCCACCGATGACGTCAAAGCAGTTGTCACCTGGAACCCGCTGGTCTCGACCATCCTCGAAGACGCGAACGCCAAGAAGCTCTTCGACAGCTCGGACATTCCGGGTGAGATCATCGACCTGATGGTCGTAAATACTGAAGTGCTGGAGGCCAATCCAAACTTCGGCAAGGCCATGGTCGGCGCCTGGTACGAAGTGATGGGCTTGATGGCAGCAGGTGACGAGGCCGTGCTGACCTCCATGGCCGAGGCCTCCGGCACCGACCTCGAAGGCTACAAGGCGCAGCTCGCCTCGACCGAGATGTTCTATGATCCTGCCGATGCAGTGGCGTTCACCTCCAGCGCCGAACTCCCATCGACCATGGTCAGCGTGGCCGAGTTCCTGTTCGACAAGGGTATCCTCGGCGAAGGCGCGCCCTCGGCCGATTTCGTGGGCGTGGCTTATCCGGACGGCTCGACCACAGGCGACGCGAATAACGTCAAGTTCCGCTTCGACACGACATACATGCAGATGGCGGCGGACGGCGCGCTGTAAGACCGGACGGCTCAGAGGGGCAGGCCCATGCGGCTGATCAACCGCCAGCCCGGCATCGTCCTCAGGACGGCGCTGATGGCCCTGCCCTTCCTTCTGGTATTCATTGCTTATTCTGTCGGATCAAGCATCCGGCTGGCCGAGAACCCGGCGGACAAGCTCTTGCCCGCCCCCTCAACCATCGCGGCAACCGCCGAGCGGCTTTTCACCGAACCCGACCGACGTTCCGAGAAGATCCTCCTTTGGCACGATACGGCAGCCAGTCTGATGCGGCTGTTCCTGGGCGTGGGGATCGCGGCGACATTGGCCACGATCATCGGGCTCCTGATCGGGCTTCTGCCGCATGTCCGCGCCACCTTGGCAGGCTTCGTAGCCGTGCTCTCGATGATCCCGCCGCTGGCTGTCCTGCCGATCCTGTTCATCGTGTTCGGTCTGGGCGAGTTGTCGAAAGTGGTGCTGATCATTGTCGGCATCCTGCCCTTCCTGATCCGCGATCTTTCCGCCCGCGTGCTGGAAATCCCGCGTGAGATGATCGTCAAGGCCGAAACGCTCGGCGCCTCGTCCCTCGTCATCGCCCTGCGCGTCGCCCTGCCCCAACTTCTCCCCCGCCTGATCCAGGCAGTCCGCCTGTCACTTGGGCCGGCCTGGCTGTTTCTGATCGCGGCCGAGGCCATCGCGTCGGAGCAGGGTCTGGGCTATCGCATCTTCCTGGTGCGGCGCTTCCTCGCCATGGACGTGATCCTGACTTACGTGATCTGGATCACGGTGCTGGCGTTTTTGATGGATTTGGCGCTGCGCTGGCTGTCGCGAAAGCTCTTCCCCTGGACGGAGGCGGGGTTGTGATCTCATTTCGCCGCATTCCATGCGTCGATCCGCTGGGGGCTCTGCCCCCAGACCCCCGGGATGTTTTTGGGCCAATAATGGACATGGTGCGTACTTTATGAGTTTCGTTGTCGCTGAGAACATTTTTCAGAGCTACGGCAAGCGCCCCATACTCGAGCGCGTAAATGTGCATGTAGATGAGGGCGAGTTTATCTCGATCGTCGGCGCTTCGGGCTGTGGCAAGTCAACCTTTCTGCGGTTGCTGCTGGCGCAGGAACGGCCCACGCGGGGTGAGATACGGGTGGCCGATGCGCCCCCTGCGGTCGAGCCGGGCCTCGACCGGGGCGTGGTGTTCCAGCGGTATTCAGTTTTTCCGCATCTGACGGTGCGCGAGAACATTGTCGCAGGCGAGAGCTTTCGCACCCGCTTTGGCTGGTTCTCAGGGGCGGCGAAACAGGCAGCCCGCGCGCGCGCCGATGAAACGCTGACGCGGATCGGTCTGGACCATGTGGCCAACCAGTACCCCGCCACCTTGTCCGGCGGCATGCAGCAGCGGCTGGCCATCGGGCAGGCGCTGACGGCCAAACCGCGCATCCTGCTCTTGGACGAACCCTTCGGCGCGCTCGACCCGGGAACGCGGCTGTCGATGCATGATTTCCTGACGGAACTGCGCGCCGAGACCGGCATGACCGTCTTCATGGTCACCCACGACCTTGAGGAAGGCTTCAAGCTGGGCGACCGCGTGCTGGTCTTCGACAAGCCCCGCTGGGATCCCACCGATCCCAACGCCTATGGCGCGACCATCACCTATGATTTCGATGCCCGCGATGGCGGCATTCCGTTTCAACGCATCACGGAGGACACCAATGTTTTGCGCCCCACGTGACCGATCCCGGTCACACCACCCGCGCGACCACGCCCATGACGAGCGGCGCGCGCACCACCCGGACCTGACCAAACTACGGGGCTGGAAATCGATGCAGGCCGAGGCCGACATACCCGAAGGCCGGTGGGAGGAAGAACGCCGCTGGGCGCTCCGTATGGGTCTGACCGGTGCTGACAGCATCGAAGACAAATCGATCCCCACCTTCGCGCGCGGGGAACTGCCGCACTATGCGGGGATCAACACGTTTCTCAAGGCGCCTTACGCCGAAGATGTGACAGAGGTGAAAGACTATGATGCTACCGTTCTCGGCATCCCGTTTGATGGGGGCACCACCTATCGACCCGGCACACGGTTCGGGCCGCAAGGGCTCCGTAAGATTTCAGCACTTTATACGCCGTATAACTACGAGCTGGGGGTCGATCTTCGCGAGCAGATGACGCTCTGCGATGCGGGCGATGTGTTCACCATCCCCGCCAATCTGGAGAAGAGTTTCGATCAGATCAGCCGCGCCGTGAGTCATGTGTTCTCGTCTGGCTCACTGCCCATCATGATCGGCGGCGACCATTCCATCGGCTTTCCTTGTGTGCGCGGGATCGCGGAATGCACGTCGAAGAAGATCGGCATCGTGCATTTTGATCGCCATGCGGACATTCAGGAAAAGGACCTGGATGAGCGGATGCACACAACCCCCTGGTTCCACTCGACAAACCTGCCCAACGTGCCCGCCAAGAACCTTGTCCAGGTCGGCATCGGCGGCTGGCAGGTCCCGCGTGAGGCGGTGAAGGTCGCCCGCGCGCGTGAGACCAACATCATCACGATGGGCGATATGGAGCAGATGGGTGTCGACAAAACCGCCGAGATGGCGCTTGAGATGGCGTGGGACGGGGTCGACATGGTCTATATGTCCTTCGACATCGACAGCATCGATTGCGGGTTCGTCCCCGGCACCGGCTGGCCGGAACCGGGTGGCTTCCTGCCCCGCGAGGCGCTGGCCCTGGCCTCAAAGGTTGCGGCAGAAGGCATCTGCGGCATGGAATTGGTCGAGGTCAGCCCGCCCTATGACACCTCCGATATCACGGCGCTGATGGGCACCCGCGTTATCGTGGATGTGCTAGGATCGCTGGTCGCCAGCGGCAATCTGGGAAAGCACAAGTCGCATATCGACAAGCCGGTTACAATCCCTGCGGGTGAAGACGCGGGGCGACGGAGGTGGTGCAATGCCAAGTGATTTCGCCACACGGCTCATTATTGGCCCGAAAATATCCCGGGGGGTCGCCATTGATGCACCATTGGTTCGAGCGACAATGGCGACGGGCAGAGCCCCCGCCCAGCGCGACGACAAAGGCGGCGCAATGAAAGGGATGCAAAATGCCCCATGACATCGTGAACGGCCATATCGGCCACAATCATGCCGACGATCACCTGCACAGCCATCTGCCGCCGGAGGATGAGGCGGCCGAGCTTCAGGTTCTGGCCACGCAGTTCATCGACGGGTTCGTGCAAGCCGCCGACAAGACCGCTTATCTCCGGCTCGCGGGTGTCCCTTTCGAACGCGCCGGATCGGGAGGTGCCGCCGCCCTGAAACTGGTGGATATCGAATTGAAGACCGAGTGGCAGGTCGGCACGGCCTCGCCCAGCTTTGGGTCGCGCGAGTTGAGTTACCTCCCCTTCCCCGGCGAGATGGTCAGCGAGCGCACGAACATGGCGCTGGTCTATGTCTCGCTCGAAGAAAAACAGCTTTGGGATATCCGCGATTTCCTCTCACACCGCAAAAAGGACCATGATCTATGAAACGTCTTCTCTCCGCGCTTGCGCCTTTGACAAGCGCCACTGCAGCGCAGGCCCATACCACCGGCATACCCCATGAGGGCGATCACGGTGTGGCCTGGGCTCTGGCGCTGATCCTGTTTGCCGGACTGGTGGCGCTTTTCGCCGAGCGTTGAGCTACTCGGCCGCCATCGCGCGCTCCGGGAACAGCGCGGCCAGCCCTTGCGCACTCGCGTCGCAGACACCGCGTTCGGTGATCAGACCGGTGACAAGCCGGTTGGGTGTGACATCGAAGGCAGGGTTGCCGCCGGGCGTTCCATCTGGCGTGACCTGCACGGTGCCGAGCGTGCCATCGGCCATCGTTCCTTGAATGTGCGTCGTCTCGCGCGCGTCCCGCTCCTCGATAGGGATCTCCGAAACGCCGTCCGTCACTGTCCAGTCGATGGTGGGCGAAGGGAGCGCGACGTAGAACGGCACTCCATTGTCATGCGCCGCCAGCGCCTTGAGATAGGTGCCGATCTTGTTGCAGACATCGCCCTGACGCGTGGTGCGATCCGTGCCCGTGATCACCATGTCGACCTGGCCGTGTTGCATCAGATGCCCGCCGGCATTGTCGGTAATGTAGGTGTGGGGCACGCCGTGGCTGCCAAGCTCCCACGAGGTCAGCGCACCCTGATTTCGGGGCCGGGTCTCATCGACCCAGACGTGGAGCGCGATGCCCGCATCATGTGCCTGATACATCGGGCTTGTCGCGGTGCCCCAGTCGACCGTGGCCAGCCACCCGGCGTTGCAGTGGGTGAGCAGCCTAACCGGCTCACCCGCCGGCTTGCGCGCGGCGATGTCCCGGATCAGGGTTAACCCGTGCACGCCGATCTGTCGGTTGATTTCGACATCCTCATCGGCAATTGCGTGGGCGAGTTTCAGCGCGGCTTGCGCACGTGCGTCCTTTGGCAATGGCATAAGCGTCACACGGCACCGGTCGAGCGCCCAGCGCAGGTTGATCGCAGTCGGGCGCGTGGCGTTCAAAACCGCATAGGCGCGATCCATATTGGCGTCGCTCGGGTCGTCGGCCATGGCCCGCGCCATGCCGTAAGCCGCCGTCGCCCCGATGAGAGGCGCGCCCCGCACCCGCATCTCGGTGATGGCGGCGGCGAAATCATCAATGCTGCGCACGGGCTGGGTCACGAACTCATACGGCAGGGACCGCTGATCGATAATCTCCAGAACCGCATCGTCAGCGTTCCACCACAGGGATCGGTAATGTGTGCCGTTAACCTTCATCTCAATCCTCCGTCTGCGACCATCAATCGTTGTCATGGGTAACAAACGTTGAACGCCGCGGTCGGTCAAGGCGGTGGCAAAGTGGCCAGGTGTTTCACGCGCGGCTGCCACCTGCTAACGCTGGGGGCATGAAGCTAGCCAATGCCACGCCCGCCACCTTGAGCGCCCTGAATCACACTTTGGATCATATCCCCGACCCCAGCGTCGACGTGGCGCGACCGCTCGGTTTGCTGGCACGTTGCCCCAAGGCCGCAGAAACACCACTGCAGGACGCAACGGACCTCGCCGAAATGGCGGACGTCGCCCATGTCCACGTCAAAGACGAACGGGGCCGCATGGGGCTTGGCAGTTTCAAGGCGCTCGGCGCGGCTTACGTCATCGCGCGGGACGCTGCCGAAGGGCCGGTGAGCGACACGACCTATGTCACCGCCAGCGCGGGCAACCATGGGATGTCGGTGGCCGCCGGGGCGCAAGCTTTCGGTGCGCACGCTGCCATCTACATTGCCCAAACCGTGCCCGAAGCCTTTGCCGAAAGACTGCGCGCCATCGGGGCCGAGGTCCGGCGCGAGGGTGAGATCTATGAGGACAGCATGGCAGCGGCGGCCCGCGCGGCGGACGACAACGGCTGGGTCCTGCTGTCGGACAGCTCATGGGACGGCTATACCGACCGGCCCCACACGCTGATGGAAGGGTATCTTGTGCTGATGGAAGAAACAGTCCGCCAGATGCCCGACCCGCCCACGCATATCTTCCTGCAAGCCGGGGTCGGCGGCCTTGCCGCTGCCGCTGCCGCCTATGCCCGCCAGGCCTGGGGGCGCGCGCCACGCATCATCGTGGTCGAACCCGAGGTCGCCCCGCCGATCTTTGCCTCGGCGGAAGCAG
This sequence comes from Pseudomonadota bacterium, assembly GCA_039193985.1. Taxonomy (GTDB): domain Bacteria; phylum Pseudomonadota; class Alphaproteobacteria; order Rhodobacterales; family Rhodobacteraceae; genus JAJDOD01. The sequence goes on along the minus strand of JBCCWG010000032.1, from coordinate 17,943 downwards.
GCGCGCCGGTGGTCACAGAAGGCCCAAGCTCGGCGATGGGCCGGCTCGATTGCAAGGAGGCGTCGTTGATCGCGCTCAAGGGCTTGGCGCGGGACGCCGACGACTTCCTGCTGATCTCCGAGGCTGAGGGCAAGGCAGGCGCGGAAGCCGCAGCGCGCGCCGGTCTGCAAACCACGCCGTCCGGTGCCGCGGGCCTCGCGGGCCTGCTGGTGGCCCGATCCGAACTGGGCCTCGACGACACATCCCGCGTGCTCGTCATCCTGAGCGAAGGGCCCGAAGGATGACCCTCCCCCGGCGCGGCTTTCCACCCTCGGAATTCGCGCAACGCACCGCCCACGCGCAAACCCTGATGGCAAAGGCCGGGCTGGACGCGTTGCTTCTGACCACGGAGCCGGAGGTGCGCTATTACACCGGCTTTCTGACCCGGTTTTGGGAAAGCCCGACGCGCCCCTGGTTCGTGGTTCTTCCCTCCTCCGGCAAACCCATCGCCGTGATCCCCACCATCGGCGCGCACCTCATGGGGCAGACCTGGGTCGAAGACATCCGCACATGGGCCGCGCCCGACTATGACGACGACGGCGTCGAATTGCTCACCGACGCGCTGACTGAAGTGACCCGCCCGAACGGTCGGATCGGCCTCGCTGACCAGATGGAAAGCCACCTGCGCATGCCGCTGGCCGATTTCCGCACGCTTGAGCGAAGCTTGAAGAACCGGCACCTCGTCAGTGATGCGAACATCACACGACGACTGCGGCTCGTGAAGTCCGAAGCCGAGATCGACAAGATCGCCACTGCCGTCACCATTGCAGGCCGGGCCTTCGACCGGGTGCCTGAGATCGCGGGCCAAGGCACACCGCTGACCCGTGTGTTCCGCGACTTTCAACGGCTCTGCCTTGAGGAAGGCGCGGATTGGGTCCCCTATCTTGCGGGCGCGGCCAGCGCGGGTGGTTATGGTGACGTGATCTCTCCGGCGACCGACACGCCGCTCGCGACGGGCGATGTCCTGATGCTCGACACCGGCCTGATCTGGGACGGGTATTTCTGCGATTTTGACCGCAACTTCAGCCTCGGCCCGCCCTCTGACACCGTTGCGTCCGCCCATAACCGTCTGATCGGCGCGACCGAGGCCGCGTTTGACATCGCCAAACCGGGGGCAACCATCTCCGACCTGTTCCACGCCATGCAACCGTTTCTTGGCGCCGAGGCCTCCGCCGCGCGTTTGGGCCACGGGTTGGGGATGCAACTGACCGAGTGGCCGTCGATCATTCCGGCGGACACGACGCCCCTGGTGCCGGGCATGGTGCTGACACTGGAACCGGCGATCTCCCTCGGCCCCGGCAAGCTCGTGGTGCATGAGGAGAACATCGTGATCCGCGAACACGGTGCCGAGTACATCTCACCCCCCGAGGGTCGCACCATGCGGATGATCGAATGACCCTGCGCGCGACACTCGACCCGGTGCGTCCGCCGCAAGTCGGCTTGATCGTGTTGCAAGCCGACGAGACCATCGAGAGTGATATGCGACGGCTATTGCCCGATAAAGCCACGTGCCTTGTCTCGCGCGTTGCATCTGCGCCGACTGTCACACCCGAAACGCTGGGCGAGATGGCGCATCACCTGACGCAAGCTGCCGCCCTGTTCCCGAGGGCGGCCGAGTTGCGCTGCGTCGCGTACGGCTGCACCTCCGGCACGGCCGAGATCGGGCCGGATCGGATCGCCGAAACAGTGCGCGCGGGCGTGACGACACCCTTCGTGACCGAGCCCGTCAGCGCACTGATCGCGGCCTGCGAACACCTTGGTGTAAAGCGCCTCGCCCTCGTCAGCCCCTACATCGCAAGCGTGTCCGACCGGCTGCGCCACGTTTTGGCGGCCTCGGGCATTGCAACGCCCCACGCGTTCAGCTTCGACGAACCGCTTGAGGAAAACGTCGCCCGGATGTCTGCCGAAAGCGTTGCCAAGGCAGCGATTGAGATAGGGCGTGATGCTGACTGCGACGCCGTGTTCCTGTCCTGCACCAACCTGCGTACCCTCGACGTCATCGACCGGGTTGAGGCAGAGATCGGCAAGCCCGTGCTCTCGAGCAACCTGGTCCTGGGCTGGCATCTCTGCCGCTTGGCAGGGCTGTCGCTCCGTCCGGGCGTGCCAGGACGCCTAAACTGATCGCGGCTTTTCGTTTGAAACGGACGGCGCCGCGCTTACGTCCCATGTAACAATGACCGACACACTCAAAAACTCGCGCGCCGTGCCCGTGCCCTCAGGCAGGATCAACCGTTTCTCGCGCATCGGCTCGCTTGCGGCGGGTGTGGCGGGGAACATGGCTGTCAATGGCCTTGTCCAACTCAGCAAAGGGTCCCGCCCGCAGGCCCGCGACCTCCTCCTGACCCCCGGCAACATCCGCCGCGTCGCCGACGAACTGGCCAAAATGCGCGGTGCCGCGATGAAAGTCGGCCAACTCATCTCGATGGACGCGGGCGAGCTTTTGCCGCCCGAACTGGCCGAGATCATGGCGCGGCTCAGGGCCGAAGCGGATTTCATGCCGCCCAAGCAGCTCAAACAGATGCTCAATGAGGAACTGAGCCCTGATTGGCTCAGCCGGTTCGCGCAGTTCGATGTCCGACCCATCGCGGCAGCCTCGATCGGTCAGGTACACAAGGCGCGCCTCAAGGACGGGCGCGAGGTGGCCATCAAGGTGCAATACCCCGGCATCGCCCGCAGCATCGACAGCGACGTGTCGAATGTAGGTCGGTTGATCAAGCTCTCCGGCATGATGCCGCCGGGGCTGGAGTTGGAGCCGTTTCTGGATGAGGCGCGCAAGCAACTTCATGAAGAGGCGGACTACGTGAAGGAAGCGGCGCATCTGACGACGTTTCATGACCTTTTGGCGGATGACCCGCGTTTTGCACTGCCCGCCTACATCCCCGAACTGTCCTCCCCACGCGTGTTGGCGATGGATTACCTGGCCAGTGACACCATCGAAACTGTCGAGCAGGCGAGCCAGAAGGTACGCGACCGCGTGGCGCATGAGTTGATCGAACTGACCTTGAAGGAGTTGTTCTCCTTCCGCTGCATGCAGACCGACCCCAACTTTGCGAACTACCGGTATCAACCCGAAACCGGTCGGATCGTCTTGCTGGATTTCGGGGCCACCCGCATCTTGCCAGATCAGATCGTCAACCAGTATCGCGACCTTTTCCAAACGGCTCTTGGCGGAGGAGCAGACAGCGATCTGGAAAGGCCCGCCATCGCGCTCGGTCTCTTGACGGAGGATCTCGACGACAAATACCGTACCGCCATTCTGGCGATGTTGCGTCTGGTATTTACCGAGACCACGCGCACACCCGGGTTCGACTTTGCCACCTCGGATCTTTTCAGGAACCTTCAATCCTTGGGTGATGTGATGGCCGAGGATCGCGTCGTCCTGCCGCCTCCACCGATGGATGTGCTCTATATCCAGCGCAAGTTCGCGGGCATGTTCCTGTTGGCCACCCGGTTGAAGGCGCGGGTGGGTTTGCGCGATCTGCTGGAAAAAGCTTGCGCGCTGCCCCGGGCTTGACCCGGGGCCTCATCGCACGACCAGAGGTCCCGAGTCGGGCCCGGGACAACACAGTCTTAAAACAATCCTTCGATCTCGCCTGCATCGTTCAGGTGGATCGTCTCCGCCGCCGGGTGGCGCGGCAGGCCCGGCATCGTCATGATCTCACCGCAGACCGCCACGATGAACCCGGCACCCGCCGACAGGCGCACTTCCCGCACCGGCAGGCTGTGGCCGGTGGGCGCGCCCCTCACATTCGGGTCCGTCGTAAAGCTGTACTGGGTCTTCGCCATGCAGACCGGCAGGTTGCCGTAACCCTGCTCTTCCCAGATCTTGAGCTGGTCGCGGATCTTCTTGTCAGCAAGCACCTCGTCAGCGCGATAGATGCGCTTGGCGATGGTCTCCATCTTCTCGAACAGCGACATCTCGTCCGGGTAAAGCGGGGCGTACTGGCTGGCCTCGCTTTCGACGATCTGGACGACCTTTTCGGCCAGCGCTGCCGAGCCCTTGGACCCATCCGCCCAATGCTTCGAGACGATGGCTTCCGCCCCCTGGCTCTGCACATAGTCGAGCACCGCCTGAACCTCGGCTTCGGTATCCTTGACGAAGTGGTTTACCGCGACGACTGCAGGAACGCCGAACTGCTTGATGTTCTCGATATGCCGGCCCAGGTTCGCGCAGCCCTTCTTGACCGCCTCGACATTCTCGCCATCGAGATCGCCCTTGGCGACACCACCGTTCATCTTCATCGCCCGCACGGTCGCAACGATCACAACCGCGGAGGGCTTCAGCCCCGCCTTGCGGCACTTGATGTTGAGGAACTTCTCGGCCCCAAGGTCGGCACCGAAGCCCGCCTCGGTCACCACATAATCCGCCAATTTCAAAGCCGTGGTCGTCGCAATGACCGAGTTACAGCCATGTGCGATGTTCGCGAACGGGCCGCCATGGACGAAGGCCGGGTTGTTTTCCAGCGTCTGCACAAGGTTCGGCTGCATCGCGTCCTTCAAGAGCACCGTCATCGCGCCATCGGCCTTGATGTCGCGCGCATAGACAGGCGAGCGGTCGCGGCGATAAGCGACGATCATGTCACCCAGACGCTTTTGCAGGTCGTCAAGGTTCTTGGCGAGGCAGAGGATCGCCATCACTTCCGAAGCTACAGTGATGTCGAACCCGCCTTCGCGTGGGAACCCGTTGGCCACACCGCCGAGCGACAGCGTCACGTTGCGCAACGCGCGGTCATTCATGTCGACCACGCGACGCCACGCGACACGGCGCACGTCGATCTCCAACTCGTTGCCCCAATAGATGTGGTTGTCGATCATCGCACTCAGCAACGAGTGGGCGGACGTAATCGCGTGAAAGTCGCCGGTGAAGTGAAGGTTCATATCCTCCATTGGCACGATCTGAGCATAGCCACCGCCAGCCGCCCCGCCCTTCATCCCGAAGTTGGGCCCGAGCGAGGCTTCGCGAATGCAGATCATCGCCTTCTTGCCAATCGCGTTCAGACCGTCGCCGAGACCCACGGTCGTTGTCGTCTTGCCCTCACCCGCAGGTGTGGGGTTGATCGCCGTGACCAGGATCAGCTTGCCATCGGGCTTGTCCTGCACCGAGTTGATGAAAGACTGCGACACCTTCGCCTTGTCATGGCCATAGGGCAGCAGATGCTCGGTCGGGATCCCGATCTTGTCGCCAATCTCCTGTATCGGCTTCTTGTTGGCGGCGCGGGCGATTTCGATGTCGGACATTTCGGGTCTTTCCAGTTGGGTCGTCAGACGAAAAGTGAAGGGGGCACCGGTTATTCGGCGGCGATTTTTTCTGCCTTTTCAATGCGAACAGCAGAGAACTTGAACTCTGGGATCTTCCCGTACGGGTCGAGCGCGGCGTTGGTCAGAATGTTCGCAGCAGCCTCAACATACGCGAACGGCAGAAACACCTGGCCCTCGGCCACCGCGCGGTCGGCGCGGGCCATCACAGTGAGCGATCCGCGGCGGGTGGTCAGTTGCACGAACTCGCCCGGCGCGACGCCCAAAGAGCGCAGCGTTCTCGGGTGGAGCGAACAGTTGGCTTCCGGCTCGACCGCGTCGAGCACGTTGGTGCGCCGCGTCATCGAGCCGGTATGCCAATGCTCCAACTGACGCCCTGTGATCAGGATATGCGGGTATTCGGCATCCGGCACTTCATCCGGCGGAATCACACTGGCGGGTGTGAACCGCGCGCGGCCCTCGGGGCGGGGGAACCCATCGCCGAAGACAATTGCCTGACCGGGGTCTTCCGGACTGAGCGAGGGGTATGTCACCGCCTCGTTCTCCAACCGCTCCCACGTGATGTTGTCGAGTGACCCCATATTGATCTTCATCTCGGCGAACACCTCGCGCGGATGCGTATAGCTCCAGTCGAGGCCGAGGCGCTTGGCAAGCTCGGTCGTGATCCACCAGTCCTCCTTCGCATCCCCCGGCGGCGGCATGACGGGGCGCCCCATCTGCACTTGCCGGTTGGTGTTGGTCACGGTGCCCGATTTCTCGGCCCAGGCGCTCGCGGGTAGGATCACATCGGCGTAGTTGGCGGTTTCGGTCAGGAAGATATCCTGCACCACCAGATGATCGAGCTGGGCCAGAGCCGCACGCGCGTGATCGACATCCGGGTCGGACATCGCAGGGTTCTCGCCGAGGATATACATCCCCTTGATGTCGCCCTCGTGGATCGCGTGCACGATCTCAACGACTGTCAGGCCCTTTTCGTTCGAGAAATCCTCGCTCTCCCAAACATCCGTAAAGGCTGAGCGGACGCCGTCATCGGTAACGCTCTGATAATCCGGTAGGAACATCGGGATCAGCCCCGCATCCGACGCGCCCTGCACGTTGTTCTGACCCCGCAGCGGATGAAGGCCCGAACCGGGGCGGCCCACCTGCCCTGTCATCAGCGCAAGGCTGATCAGGCAGCGGGAGTTGTCGGTGCCGTGGATGTGCTGGCTGATTCCCATGCCCCAGAAAATCATGGCTGATTTCGCCCCGGCAAAGGTGCGCGCCACATCGCGTAGCATGTCCGGTTCAATGCCGCAGATCGGCGCCATCTTCTCGGGCGGGAAATCGGCGAGATGGGTCTTCATCGCATCCCAGTTTTCGGTAAACGCCTCGATATACTGCTGGTCGTACAGCCTTTCTTTCACGATCACATGCATGATCGCGTTCAGCATCGACACATCACCGCCCGGCTTGAACTGCAGCATGTGGCTGGCGTGCCGTTTCAGCCCCTGCCCGCGCGGGTCCATGACGATCAGCTTGCCGCCCCGCTTGGCGAACTGCTTGAAATAGGTCGCCGCCACTGGATGATTCTCGGTCGGATTGGCCCCGATGACGATGGCGACATCGGCGTTCTCGATCTCGTTAAAGGTCGCCGTGACAGCGCCCGAGCCGACATTCTCCAAAAGCGCCGCGACGGACGAAGCGTGGCAGAGCCGCGTGCAGTGATCGACGTTGTTGTGCTTGAAACCCTGCCGGATCAGCTTTTGGAAGAGATAGGCTTCCTCGTTCGAACATTTGGCCGAGCCGAAGCCCGCAATCTCACGCCCCCGGCCCCTCATGCCATCCGCCGCGGCATCCAACGCCTCGTTCCACGTGGCTTCCCGGAAATGCGTGTGGATGTTCGACGGGTCGACATTCAACCCCTTCGCGGGCGCATCCTCGCGCCGGATCAACGGCTTGGTCAGGCGGTGCGGGTGATCGACGTAGTCGAACCCGAAACGGCCCTTGACGCAGAGCCGGTTCTCATTCGCAGGCCCCTCGATCCCGTCGACATAGAGGATCTTGTCGTCTTTCACCTTGAACGACAACTGACAGCCAACACCGCAATAGGGGCAGACCGACTTCACTTCGCGATCATAATCTTTGCTGTCGCCTTGTTGCGTATCGTCAAGAACCGTCGCGGGCATCAAAGCACCCGTCGGGCAGGCCTGAACGCATTCGCCACAGGCCACGCAGGATGAAGCGCCCATCGGATCGCCTTGATCGAAAACGATCTTTGCGTCTCGGCCACGACCGGCAAACCCGATCACGTCATTGACCTGCACGTCGCGGCAGGCGCGCACACAAAGGTTGCAATGGATACAAGCATCCAGGTTGACGTTCATCGCAACATGGCTGTTGTCGAGCAGCGGAACACGCGTTTCCTCGACCGCCGGGAACCGGCTTTCCGAGACGCCGTTCGCCGCCGCCATATCCCAGAAATGGCTGGAGGCGTCGTGCTTGACCTCAGGCTGATCGGCCACCAGCAATTCTGCCACAAGTTTGCGAGATTTTTCAGCGCGTTCCGACGCGGTTTTCACAGCCATACCTTCGGCAACAGGGCGAATGCAGGACGCTACCAGCGTGCGTTCGCCCTCAACCTCGACCATGCAGGCCCGGCAATTCCCGTCGGGACGATACCCGGGGGCCGGCTTGTGGCAGAGATGCGGGATCGTCAGCCCGCGCCCATGCGCCGCTTCCCAGATCGTCGTGCCCTCGGGCACTGTCACGTCCTCGCCGTCAAGGGTGAAGGTTACAGTCGTCTCGATCACGTCTTTCATCTCACCCTCGCCCCATCGTCATTCGTCCATCGCCGCGTCAATCGCCGCCTGGCAAGCGTCGGAATAGCCTTGCGCAGTGGGTTCGCAGGTCGCAGCCACTTTACAAAGCCGGGTCATCATTTCTTCCGACGATTCCGACACGTAGCCCGCCCTAAGTTCGTCCGGCGCGACCTCGAACGTCTCGCGCACAAAGCCCGCGATTTCACTCTCGGGCGAGCACTCACCTGCCGCCACGATCGCGTCGAGTTGCGCCGCGTCCGCTGTCGTGTCGATGCCGCACGCGTGCCTGAGGGACGCGACCCCTACCGCGCTTGGCAGGGCGGACACGTTGTACTGGCTGGAGATCGGAGCATCGTCAGGCGCTTCGCGCAGGTAGCAATGCATATACTCTGCTGCCACCACGACACCGGGCATCAACATACCGGCGCAAATCAAAACAGCAGCAAAGCCCGTCTTATGCCGTCGCGCCAGTCGCATCAGCACACCTCCGGCGTCAGCGTGCCGTGCGTCGCGCAAATCTGCGGATCGGACCACCAGACCTCGCCCGCCCCAATGGTCCATGCGATGACGTCCCAACTGGCACCGCCGAATGCGAATATGGCGTGGATGACAGACCCGTTATAGCCCATCGGGTCTTCGCCGCGCGCCGCCATCTGCGTCTCTTCCCACAGGATCTGAACACCGCCCGGCCGCTGTGGTTGCAAGGCCGCAAACGCCACACTGCCGTCCACCCGCAGGCTTTCGACCACAAACTGCACGGGCGCGCCCAGTTCCGCCTCGGCTTGGGGACGGATGGTGTTCATCAGGTCGCTTCTCAGTTGCGTACCGCGCTGAGGTTCGAACCACGCATGCGACATGCCCGGCACCGCGATGGCGATAAGGATCGCCAGTTTGCACATCAAGGATTTCATATCTCGTCTCCGAAGTGTTTGATCACAAGCCGGATCGGGTTAGGCGCCGCCTGCCCAAGCCCACAGATCGAAGCATCTGCCATGACCGTGCAGAGGTCGCCCAACAGCCCCCGATCCCAGCGCTCGGATTGCATCAGCTTCACCGCTTTCTCGCAACCCACACGGCACGGCGTGCATTGCCCGCAGCTTTCGTCTTCGAAGAACTTCAACATGTTCAGCGCGGCGTCCCGCGCCTTGTCCTGATCCGACAGCACCACGACAGCCGCCGACCCGATGAACGTCCCGTGCGGTTGCAGGGTGTCAAAGTCGAGGGGGATGTCGTCCATCGTCGCAGGCAACAGGCCCGAGGACGGGCCACCGGGCTGATACGCCTTGAAAACATGGCCGTTTTCCATGCCTCCGGCGGCTTCGATCACGTCGCGGATGGTCGATCCGGCGGGCAGAAGATAGACGCCGGGCTCGGCAACACGGCCTGATACCGAGTAGCTGCGCAGCCCGATACGCCCGTTCTTCTCCGTCGAATTGAGGCACTCCGGCCCCTCGCGACAGACCTTTGCGACCCAATGCAAGGTCTCGACATTGTGAACCAGCGTCGGGCGCCCGAAGAGGCCGACTTGCGCCACAAATGGCGGGCGATGGCGCGGAAGCCCGCGCTTGCCCTCGATGCTCTCGATCATCGCGCTTTCTTCGCCGCAGATGTAAGCGCCCGCCCCGCGTCGCAGGTCGATAAATCCCGGCTCCACAAGACCAGCGCTCTCCAGCGCAGCGATCTCACGGCGAAGGATCTCCAGCACCGCCGGATACTCGTCGCGCATGTAAATAAAGCAGGTCTCAGCCTCGACCGCCCATGCGGCGATCAGCATGCCTTCGAGGAAGAGATGCGGGGTGCGCTCAAGATAGTAGCGGTCCTTGAAGGTGCCCGGTTCGCCCTCGTCGCCGTTCACGGCCAGATAGCGCGGTCCCTCATTGGCGCGGACAAAGCCCCATTTCTTGCCGGAGGGGAACCCGGCACCACCGAGGCCGCGCAAACCGCTTTCCAGAACCTTGTCCTGCACGGCTTCCCAGTCGCCATTCTCGCGCAGGTCGAGAAGCGTCGCATAGCCGCCCGAGGACCGGTAGGTGTCGAACGTCTCGTACTCCGGGATATCGGCGTGAGTGTGCCCGGAAGCGATGGCCGCCTCGACCTTCTCCGGTGTCGCATGGTCGATATGGTGATGCCCTAACTCAAGTACCGGCGCGGTATCGCACCGGCCCATGCAAGGGGCCCGCAGCACGCGCACTTGCGACGCGTCCAACCCGTCTTCCAGCGCCGCCTTCAACGCCTGTGCACCCGCCAGTTCGCAGGAGAGGGAATCGCAGACCCGGATCGTCAGCGCGGGCGGCGGTGCCTCCCCATCGGCGATCACGTCGAAATGGGCGTAGAACGTCGCGACTTCGTAGACTTCCGCTTGCGCCAGCCGCATTTCATCCGCCAAAGCCGCGATATGTGCTGCCGAAAGATGGCCATGCGCGTCCTGGATCAGGTGCAGATGTTCGATCAGCAGATCGCGCCGGCGCGGGCGGTCGCCCAAAAGCGCGCGTACCTCCTCGAGAGCGGCATCTTCGACCTGGCGTCCTTTGGGGGTGACACGGCTTTTGCCCGTCCCCTTTTTCTTCCAGACGCCCTTCTCATCATCGAGCGGTGCCATGGCGCGCCTCCCTGCTAGCTGCCGCAGAGGTGCCATCAGGTATTCGTATCGTCAATTCGGATTTTTAGATATATTGATAGGCAACGCTTATGATGTCGTATTTGTCCGCACAATGTCGCGAAGCGCCTGCAAAGCAGGGGTCAGTTGCGGTCGTTCCGGCAAAACCAACCCAACGGATTTCTCGATCACCGGCTCAATCAGCGGCAAGAGCGACACGCCGACAAACACCCCCAAACGGTCGATCAGCACATGCGGCAGCACCGCCGCCCCCATGCCCTCGACCGCCATGGCGACCATGGCGGTGAACCCGTCAGTTTCAGCAACCACCTGGGTCTCCGCCCCCACCTCGGCAAAGATTTGATCGATGATCCGGCGGTTCTGCATTTCCTTTTCAAGAAGGATCAGGGGATACTGGGCCGCTTCCGTCCAGCTGATTTCCCCGCCGTCCCGCTCCCCGATCACACGCGGCAGCATCAGCACATAGCGCTCACCATAAAGCGGCTCAACATTCAAAAGGCTTGTCGCAACCCCCTCGGTATAGGTGAGCGCGGCGTCGAAGCTGCCGTCCTCCAACCCCTGAAGCAGCGCGATGGAGTTGGTGGTGTCGATCTGAAGCGTGATGCCGGGATGCGCCGCGCGCAGCCAGACGGCCACCTGCGCGGCAAAGGTATTGGCGGTCGGGATCGTGCCCAACCGCAGACGCCCGATCACCTCGCCCTTGGCCGCGCGCACCTGCTCTTCCAGTGCCCGCGTGCTGTCAAGGATCGCGCGCCCGTGGCTCAGAACGACCTCACCCTCCGCCGTCAGCCCCTGGAAGCGGTTGCCCCGCCGCACGATCTGCGTCTCAAGGCGATCCTCAAGGTTGCGGATCCGCATCGAGAACGCGGGCTGCGACATGCCGCATTCTTCCGCCGCGCGCGCAAAGTGCTTGTGCCGCGCCAGCGCCGAGAGGCATTCGAGGTCCCTGAGATCGAGCATGACACCCCTGTCTTTCTTCGTCGCGGCGACTATAGCGAAATGCAAATGACTTAAAACACCCGTTATCGCCTAACCCGTTGAAACTGAAAGTTTCAGGCAGGGTTAGGCGACTCAGGTTTTTGCATTTCTGCTTGAGACTTGAAATCGCAGGGCGGCGCAACTCGGGCCATCTCGGCCCTCGCCATGGACCAATGGCTGGGCTATCAAATCCGGAAATGACGTTCGCGCACTATCCTTCGCTCAAAGACAAGGCCGTCCTTGTCACCGGCGGCGCCACCGGGATCGGGGCCGACATCGTACGCGCCTTTGCCGGCCAACAGGCACGTGTCGGGTTTCTCGACATTCAGCGCGACGCGGGCGAGGCGCTGGCGTCGGAGACCAAAGCGGTCTTCGAGACTGCCGATATAACCGATATCGACGCGCTGCACGCGGCGATGGCCGCTGTGTCCGAGCGGATCGGGCCCATCGACGTGCTTGTGAACAACGCCGCGAACGATCAGCGGCAGGAGGTTGAGGGCGTGCGCCCCGACGCGTGGGACCTCAGCCAGAACGTCAACCTGCGCGCCCAGTTCTTTGCCGCGCAAGTGGTGCGCGCGGGCATGGCCGCAGCGGGTGGCGGCGCAATCATCAATGTCTCGTCCATCGTCTGGCGGTTGGCGGGCGGCGACATGGTGCCCTACGCCACTGCCAAGGCAGGTGTCCTCGGCCTGACCAAGTCACTGGCCGACGCGCTCGGGTGCGACAACATCCGGGTCAATGCCATCGAACCCGGTGCGATCTTCACCCAACGCCAACGCGAACTCTGGTACCCGACCGAGGCGGATGTCGACGCGCTCGTATCGCAACAACTCTTGAAACGCGCCATGGACGGGGGCGAGATTGCACGCATGGCGCTGTTCCTGGCGTCCGACGACGCGCGCATGATCACCAAGCAGAGCTTTATCGTCGATGGGGGCCTGCTGTAACTGAGGGGGGAGTGACAATGGAACCAGGCGAAAGGCTTAAGAAGCCCGAGGATCTGCGCTCGGCCCGGTGGTTCGCGCCGGATGACCTGCGCTCGATGGGGCATCGCAGCCGCGCCATGCAGATGGGGCTTTCGGAGGCCGATTGGGACGGCAAACCGGTCATCGCCCTCTTGAACACGTGGTCCGACCTGTCGCCTTGCCATCATCACCTCCGCGACCGGGCCGAATGGGTCAAACGCGGCGTGCTGCAGGCGGGCGGGACGCCGGTGGAACTGCCCGTGCCCGACTTTGCCGAGCAGTTCCTCAAACCGACCTCGATGCTTTACCGCAACCTCGGCGCGATGGAGGTGGAGGAGGTTCTGCGCTCGCACCCCGTCGATGGCGCGGTGCTGATGGGCGGCTGTGACAAATCCACGCCCGCGCTGATCATGGGTGCGCTCTCAATGGGCCTGCCGTTCATCTTCCTGCCCGCAGGCGCGATGCTGCGCGGCAACTACGCGGGCGAGAAACTTGGCTCGGGCACCGATGTCTGGAAGTACTGGGACGAACGGCGCGCGGGCAATATCAGCAAGGATCAGTGGCTTGGCGTGCAAGGCGGGATTGCGCGCAGCTATGGCACCTGCATGACGATGGGCACCGCCTCAACCATGATGTCGATTGCCGAAGGGTTCGGGCTGACGCTGCCCGGCGCGTCGACTATCCCTGCCCCGGATGCCGCCCACAAACGGATGTCAGCCGAGTGCGGGCGGCGCATCGTGGACATGGTGTGGGAAGACCTGACGCCGAACAAGATCGTGACCGAAGCCGCCACGCGCAACGCGACGACCGTGGCCATGGCGACGGGATGTTCGACCAACGCCATCATTCACCTGATCGCGATGGCGCGGCGCGCAGGCGTCGACTGGGGCCTCGACGATCTCGACGCGATCGGTCGGACTACACCCGTGATTGCGAACATCCGCCCCTCGGGCTCGGACTATCTGATGGAGGATTTCTTCTATGCCGGCGGCCTGCCCGCCCTGATGAAGGAAATCGCGGGCATGCTGCATCTCGGCGCCCCCACGGTGAACGGGCGGACAGTTGGCGAAAACATCGCAACGGCGGAAAACTTCAACCCGGATGTCATTCGTCCGCTGTCAAACCCCGTCTATCACGAAGGCTCGCTGGCCGTGCTGCGCGGCAATCTCGCGCCCGACGGAGCGGTCATCAAACCCGCCGCCTGCGATCCGAAGTTCCACACACACGAGGGCCCGGCCATTGTCGCCGACAGCTATGCCGAGATGAAGGCGATCATCGACGACGAAGACTATCCGATGACGCCCGACCATGTGCTGATCCTGCGGAACGCGGGGCCGCAGGGCGGGCCGGGCATGCCGGAATGGGGCATGATCCCGATGCCGAAAGCGCTGTTGAAAGACGGGCATCGCGACATGGTGCGTCTGTCCGATGCGCGGATGTCAGGCACATCCTACGGTGCTTGCGTGCTCCATGTGGCGCCCGAAGCCTATATCGGCGGCCCCCTTGCCCTCGTCCGGACAGGTGACGTCATCAAACTGGACGTGGCGAACCGGACCCTCGCCGTCGACCTCAGCGATGCCGAGCTTGAGGCACGCCGCGCCGCATGGTCACCCCCTGAACCACGGTTCGAACGCGGCTATGGCTGGATGTTCACACGCCACATCGAGCAGGCCGACAAAGGCTGCGATTTTGACTTTTTGAGAACCGAGTTCGGCGCGCCCGTGCCCGAACCCGAAATAAATTAGGGGCCGACTGGCAGAACCGTCGGCCTTACATCTTCACTTCAACATCACTCGGCGAAGCCGAGCTTTCTCAATGCCACGCGCGCATTCTCGGAGAGCGAATTGTCTTTCGACAAGGCTGCCTCGTTGAGGTTGGCGACCACTTCATGGAGGTCGCGGCGTTTGAGATGATCGCGGAAGAACTTGTCGAGTTCTTCGCGCTGAAGGTTGGTGATGCGCGCGGCAATATCGCCGCTATTGGATGATTCGAGATCCCACTCCATGCAGGCAGCTATGCTGTCCGAAACCGATTCTGCAAGCTTCAAGAAGTTATCCGCAGGTTTTCCACAGGGATTGCCCAAAAAAACTTCTGAGTTGCGATGAACTGCGGGGGCTTGGTCGGACCATGCAACACCCGCCAGAGTTGAAAAGCGCCGTTGGGATTGACGCGCCTCAGACGACTGGCACAGTATCCAGCCATGGACGATAGCCTTTACGGTAAACGTGACCGGCGTGGGCACTACGTGCCCGACAGACGCTTGAAAATCGCACCGCTCTATCCACCGCGTCTGCGCGAAGTGGTGGCTTGGCTGCCCAGCTTTTTCCTTCCATGGAACGTGATTTTTGCCGCCTCGGCAGTGCTGTACTGGATGCTGTTCATTCCGCCTATTGAGACAATGCAGTCGCTGTCGCCCGGCTGGATATTTGAGCTCTACCTCGTCAACGTGATCGCGGTCGCCCTGTTTTACGGCGCGTTCGAACTCCGGCTCTATGTGCAGCGCGCGCAGGAAGACCGGTTCAAGTTCAACCCGCGTTTCCCGTCCGAGGTCAAAAGCCGCCAGTTCTGGTTCCGCAGCCAAAACGTGGAAAACATCCTGCGTACGTTCCTGTTCGGCGTCACGATCTGGACGCTGTCAGCGGCCGTCATGCTCTGGCTCTACGCCAATACCTGGGGCAACTGGCTGAACCTGAGCGAGGCACCGATATACCTCGCCCTCCTCGCACTGATGGTATCCTTCATCCACCAGGCGCATTTCTATGCGATCCACCGGCTGATCCACCTGCCCTGGCTCTACAAGCATGTGCATTCGATCCACCATAAATCGGTGAACCCGTCGCCCTGGTCGTCGCTCGCCATGCATCCGGCGGAACATGTGCTTTACTTCGCATCCGTGTTCTATCACGTCATCCTGCCCTCGCACCCGGTGATCGCGCTTTACCAGCTTCACAAGGCGGGCTTTGGCGCGATCCCCGGCCATATCGGGTTCGAACGGATCGAGGTGGGAGAGGAGAGCTCACTTGATGCTCATGCCTATGGTCACTATCTGCACCACAAGTATTTCGAAGTGAACTATGGCGACGGCCTGGTGCCCTTCGACAAACTGTTCGGCACTTACCACGACGGTTCGGACGAAGCGGACGCCGCGATGCGCGAGCGATTGAAGAAAATGCGAGCGGAGGCGGCACCATCCTGAAACGACCCATCAAGGACACCGGCGTTGAAGTCACGCCGCTTTGCTTTGGCTGCTCCGGTCTTGCCGACATGCCCGACACCTATGGATACGAAGTG
This sequence comes from Pseudomonadota bacterium, assembly GCA_039193985.1. Taxonomy (GTDB): domain Bacteria; phylum Pseudomonadota; class Alphaproteobacteria; order Rhodobacterales; family Rhodobacteraceae; genus JAJDOD01. The sequence goes on along the minus strand of JBCCWG010000032.1, from coordinate 1,999 downwards.
TCCGAAGATCGTGCGCGCGCAACGCTTGAGGCCATCTTCGAAAGCGACGTGAACTTCGTCGACACCTCGAACAATTACGGCTTCGGGCGCAGCGAAGCCCGGATCGGAGATGCCATCCGCGCCCATGGCGGACCGCCAGAGGGCCTTGTCATCTCGACCAAGCTCGACCGCGACATGGACACACTGGTCTTTGACGCTGACCGCGCCCGCCGGTCGCTGGACGAAAGCCTGACGCGGCTTGGCGTGGATCGTGTGCAGGTGCTGCATCTGCACGACCCCGAACATGTCGCCGACCTCAGCCAGATCACCCGCGATGGTGGGGCGATGGACGAGCTTTTCAAGATCAAGGAGGAAGGGCTGGCAGATGCGGTGGGCCTTGCCATGGGCAAGAACGACCTGATGCTTGAACTATTGCAGGACTGGCCCTTTGACGCGCTGATCAGCCACAATCGCTGGACATTGCTCAACCGGTCGGCGGAACAGATATTTGCCTATGCGGCCGAGGAACGCATGGCGATCCTGAACGCCGCGCCTTATGCGGGCGGTGTATTGGCAAAGGGCAGCGCCGTGATGCCAAAGATCAGCTACTCCCCCGCCGATGCCGCAGCCCTTGAACCTGTGCGCCGGATCGAAAAGGTCTGCGCTGATTTCGACGTGGCACCCGGCGCAGCGGCGTTGCAGTTCTCGACCCGCGACACCCGGGTCACCTCAACGATTGCGGGCGTGTCAAAACCGGGACGGGTTGCACAGACACTGGCGTGGGCCAGCGCCGAGATTGCCGATGATGCGTGGCAGGCGCTGACGTCGCTGCCCTACGACACGTCCGATCCCGAAGCGCACCGCGTCTACAGCCCCGAATAGCGCGTTCGCCACTCAAGCCGCCCGAGGAGCCTGCACCTCCCGCAAGGCGCGTTCAATCAAATCGCTCCCGGCCCCCTCACGATGCGCCCCTTCCGACAGGACGCGACGCCAGGCGCGCGCGCCCGGGCGTCCGGCGAAAAGACCAAGCATGTGCCGCGTGACCGAATGCAACCGCCCGCCCTCGGCCAGGTGCGCGTCGATATAGGGCAACATCCGCGCCACAGCGTCACCCGGATCGCCGCACGGGTTCTCGGCCCCAAAGATGCGGCGGTCTGCATCGCCGAGGATATCCCAGGGCGACTGGTAAGCCGCGCGCCCGACCATCACACCGTCGAGACCCTGCGCCAGAAACGCGTCCACCTCGTCCAGACCGCCAATCCCGCCATTGATTGAGATTGAAAGCGCGGGAAACGCGTCTTTCATCGCCAGCACCAGCGGATAGTCAAGCGGCGGAATATCGCGGTTCTCCTTGGGACTGAGCCCCTGCAGCCAGGCTTTGCGCGCGTGGATGGCCACATGACGCACACCGGCGTTTTGCACCTTTTCGAGGAAGTCCGGCAGCACCCGCTCCGGCTCCTGATCATCGACCCCGATCCGGCACTTGACCGTCACCGGCACCGAAACTGCTTCCTGCATCGCGGCGACACAGTCCGCAACACGCTCGGGCGACTTCATCAGCACCGCCCCGAACGTCCCCGATTGCACGCGGTCAGACGGACAGCCGCAATTCAGGTTGATTTCGTCATACCCCTCATCCGCACCCATCTTCGCCGCTTCGGCCAGTTCCTGCAGGTCCGAACCCCCAAGCTGCAATGCAACCGGATGCTCCGCCGGATCGAACCGCAGCAAGTGCCGCGCCCCGCCCCGCACCAGCGCCGGCGCCGTCACCATCTCGGTGTAAAGCAGCGTTTTCCGCGATAACACCCGGTGCAAGTACCGGCAGTGACGGTCCGTCCAATCCATCATAGGGGCCACGCTCAGACGAGCGTTATGTTCGGGGTTTCTGGCCATGAGGTGCCCTAGCAAGACATTGCATCCGCGTCGAGACTGGCATGGTTTTCGATTGTATGGTGCGAGCGCAAAGCACCACAAGCCAGCTTAAAGCAGAAATCGGTAAATCTGAATCACGCAACGCTGC
>JBCCWG010000031.1:0-27206 GCA_039193985.1 Pseudomonadota bacterium | reverse complement strand
TCGATGAAGGTGAGCGCGCCACGCACCTTGAACGATCCGGTGCGGGTATGGTTCTCGTGCTTGACCCAGACCTTGGTGCCGATCCGCCCCTCAAGCTGCGGCCAGGCATATTGCGGCGTCGGCGACATTTCTGTGGTGACGAGACGGTGTGCGTCTTCCAACTCGGCCAGTGTGAACATATGCGATCCTCCCCAACGCCTGACTTTGGTTTACACCGTGTCACATTGGGCGAAAGCGAAAACGGGCGACGGGGCAGGCGGGTCAGCTTCGCATCCGCGGATCGACCAGCAGGGCGACGACCCATCCGGCAATGAACCCGCCAAGATGCGCCTCCCAGGCCAACGTGCCACCCATGGCGTAGTAAAGCGCCACGTTCAGCGCTGCGAGCAGCAGGGCGGCCCGCGCGACGGGCCAGAGCCCCGTGCTGCGGGTGAACCGGTCGACATATTCCCAGGCGAGGATCGCGCCGGCCAATCCGAAAAGCGCCCCTGACGCGCCGACCATGGGGCGAAGATTGCCGGCCAGAAGGGCATAGCCCGCGCCGCCGCCAAGAAGGGAAAGACTGTAGATCGTCAGGAATTTCAGGTTGCCCACGCGCGCGATGACGGGGTTGGCGAGGCTGAGAAGCGTGATCATGTTCAGCGCCAGATGCAGAAGCCCTGCGTGCAGGAAGCCGTAGGTCACAAACATGAGGCCCGCCTGAAACGGATAGTTCGGCTGCCAGTTGGCCAGCAACCCCGGCCAGAACCCAGCGTATTCGATAGCAACCGCACGCACCCGCGCGACGTCGACGAGGCCGATTTCGCCGAGTTGCAACGCAAGCTCAATCAGCGTGCAAAGCCCCATCAGGACAAGGGCCGGACGGGCGAATGTCTGGCGGCGATTTTTTGGCGTGCCGTCCGTCATCGGGTCCTTCGGACAGCTGTCCCGTGTCCCCGTTTGCCGGTCACTCGGCTACGGTCGACAAACGCTCAACCTCGGCCTGGGCTTCGGTGATCTGTGGGCGCGGGTCATCGGCGTGGCTCAGCGCAAGGACGGCTTCGAACTGCGCCTTGGCGTCCGCGTGCCGCCCCAGCGCCAGATAGGTCTTTGCCAGATGAAACTGGACAATCGGGTCCTGTTGCAGGGCCTGGGCTGCCGGTTCGAGATAGGTCACCGCCTGATCGAACCGACCCTGACGATAGAGCAACCAGCCATAGGTGTCCTGAAATGGCGGGAATGCGGCGTCGCGCAACCGCCGCGCGACGGTCGTGGCCCGTTCGACGGAAGCCTCGTCCGTGCGATAGGTGACCAACAGGCTGGCGAGGTTGTTGGCCACCACCTGATTCTCGGAATTCTGGGCATAAAGCGCTTCATAGATGCCGATGGCACCGTCGATTTCGTTGGCCTGTTCGAGGAACGAAGCTTTGGCCCAAAGAAGATCCGGGTGGTCCGGATGCGTCGTCAGCGCGTCATCGATCAGTGCGGTCGCTTCCTCGCCGCGATTCTGCAGGCCGAGCGTTCGGACAAGCTGCATGGTGGCCAGCACATTTGTGCCTTCCTGCTCGGCCACGGCGCGGCAGGTCGCTTCGGCGGCGGGAAGGTCACCGAGGGCAAGTTGCGCGTTGCCCAGAACCATGACCACGCGAGGATCGTCCGGGTTGTCCGCGACCAACTCGCGGGCCAGGGCGAGCGCTTCTTCGCCTCGGCCGTCCTGTAACTGCGCCTGGATTAACGCGACAGTTGCCGCCATCCGATCCGGGCCGTTCTGCGCCAGGCTTTCCAGAAAGCCGATCCCCTGATCACGCCCTTCGCGCTGCGAGATGATCTGCAATTGCAGATCGTCGGCTGCCAGACGTGGCGCGTCGCCGGACTGGTTGCGCAACGTCTCGACCACCTGCTCGGCCCGCCCCCAATCGGCGGTCGCAACATAGACCTGACCGAGGGCCGACAGCAGATCAGGCTGGCCGGGCACCCGGCGCAGGGCCTTGACGAGCACCTCTTCGGCCGAGATGTAGCGGTCTTGCGTCAGTTGCAGACGGGCAAAGCGCAGGCTTTCGTCCCGCGCATAGCCGGACGCTTCGACAGCCAGCGCCAGAAGGTCTTCGGCCAGTTGCGCATCGCCGTTTCGTTCATGCGCGCGGGCCATAAGCGTCATCACTTCCGCATCTTTCGGCGCACGGTCGAGGGCAAGCCGCAGGGATTCGATGGCTTCGTCGGTTTCATCGACGTCGATTTGCCAGGTTGCCTGCATCTTCAACGCTTCGACCTGGCTTTTGTCATGGGCAAGCACGGATTCGACCAATTTACGCGCTCCAACCTCATTGCCAGTGGCGACCAGCATCTTGGCCAGCGTCACCTTGTAGTCGTCGACCTGCGCAGTCGGTTCCACGCCATCGGTAATGCCCTGCATCAGCACAATCGCCTGATCCCGATCCCCGGCATCGAAGAGCAGCCCTGCTTTCAACGCAGTCATAAGCGGCGCGTCCCCATAGGAGGCAAGGGCATCCTCGATCTCGGCAAGGGCAGCGGCGTCACCGCGCAATTGCCGGATCAGCGCGACAAGGCCAACATGGGCGGCAGGCTTGTCTTCGGCGTGCGCGATCTCGTCCCGCAGGAAGGTCTCGGCTTGTGGGCCGCGCCCCTCCATCACCAAAAGGCGCAGCAAGTTACTCCGCGTCTCGTCGTCGTCCGGGAACTTGGCGAGCATCCGGCGGAAGTGGTTTTCAAGCGGGTCGGCCTCGCCCTGGGTGATCAGAAGTTCGGCCATGACCTGATAGAACAGCGGGGTGTCGGGATCCTCGGCCAGCAACGCTTCGGTGACGGCGATGGCATCTTCGATCCGGTCGTCGTTGACATATCCCTCAATCAGCATCCGCACCAGAATGGCGTCATTCGGATGAGTCTCTGCCAACGCCTCGGCCTCGGCCGTGAGCACGCGGATGCGCGGCGCATCGTCGGCAAGGATGGCCTGGCGAAACGTGAGGGCGAGGGCCACGATATCGGCGCCCTCGGCACCGGCATTCGCGCGGATCAGCGCTGCACCGTGGCGCTCGGCCTCGTCCCAGTTCTGGGCCAGTATGGCCATCTCGGACAATGCTAGGCGGGCCTCAATGTCGTCGGGGAATTGTTCGGCCAAACGGAGATAGTTGGCATAAGCCTCGGGGATATTGCCGTTGCCGCGTGCTGCACGGGCATAGGCGACGCGCGCTTCGCGGTGAAACTCGTTCAGGGAAAGAGTGTTTCGAAACTCGAGAATGGCGCGCGGGACGTCGCCGGTTTCGAGGAGTTCAATGCCTTGTGCGAAGTGCTTCTCGGCGCGTTCTTCGGAACTGTCGCACGCGGAAAGGACCACCAGTGACAGAGCCAAAACCATACCACGGGATACAAACGCCATTACAAACCTCCGGAAACACACGTGCACGAGTAAGTGTTTAGCAAACCACGCGGGACGCGACCAGAAAATCAAGTGAATTGGGAGCCGAGGCTCAGACCCCGGTGCCGCGAAACACCACTCCGATCGTCCGTGCCAAAATCTTGACATCATTGACGAAGCTCAGCTGGGCTTCATAGCCGTCGTCGTAGTTGGCGCGGTCGGCAAAGGTCGAGTTGTGACGCTGCGAGACCTGCCAGATGCCGGTCAGGCCGGGGCGCAGGCGGTAATAGGCATGCCCGCTGTAGATCGCCTGTTGGCAGGGCAACATCGGACGTGGTCCGACAAGTGACATGTCGCCAGCCAACACATTGATAAGTTGCGGCAATTCATCGATCGAGGTGCGGCGCAACACACCGCCCACGCGGGTGATGCGCGGGTCGTTCTTGAGCTTTTGCATTGTTTGCCATTCGGTGCGTGCGTCAGGATTGGCGGCGAGATGCTTCTGAAGGCGAACCTCTGCGTCCGGCACCATCGTGCGGAATTTCCAGATCAAGAAGCGCTGGCCATTCCGCCCTACGCGCTCCTGCCGGAAAAACGGCGACTGGCCGTCGGCTGCGGTGATCGCCATGACGATCAGGAAAAAGGGTAGGACAATCGGAAGCGCTGCTAGCACAACTGCAACATCCAGAACGCGCTTGAGACCAGAAGAATAGACCCCTTTTGCGCCCGTACCGTCAGTGACCGCGCGCAAAGCCGCAGCGAAAACTTTCGAAGAATGTACCGTCACTACGCTTTTACCGGCCGAAGCCGACCCCCTCACTCACACCAACAAAAAACCGCCACAATTTAACAGCAGCACCCATTTTCACACCTCCAATATTTACCATTCGTCGCTGCGGTTGGCAAAGCCTAACCTTGCGTTACAGGCATTTTCGCGTGGTCTGACAGAGTTGGCGTTAATTCAAGGTTAATGGCGAAGTTCAGGTTTGACTGTTTTCCCAGACGGTTGCTGCCTTAATTTCGCCAGATTCGCGATCACACTCATCGCGACAGGTTTTCAACATTTTGAAGCAATTCGTGAGACTGTTCACCGATGCAAAACAGGAAACCGCAGGGTATGCCGTGAAACCAATTCGATTCGTGTCTGACCGGCCAGATTATTGCAGAATGGCCGCAGACCCGACATGATACGAAGGGTGGGTGTTGGTGTTTGGACAAGGCCCGCCGAGGGGACTATAACACTGCCAGATAGTTTAGTGAGATCATGACGAGTACCGACCTATATATCGAGTTCTTCGGGTTCACCGAGCGTCCCTTTACGCTTCTGCCCGATCCGGACTTCCTTTTCTGGTCCCGCGCGCACCGCCGGGCCTATTCAGTGCTGGAATATGGTGTGATGACCCGGTCGCCGATCACGGTGGTAACGGGCGAAGTCGGTGTGGGTAAGACCACGCTGGTCCAGCGCCTTTTGCAAACGCTCGACGATGACATTACCATTGGTATGGTGTCGAACGCGCAAGGGGGCCGTGGCGAGTTACTGCAATGGGCCTTGAATGCGCTTGGCGTCGAGACTGACCTGACTGCCGCCTATGTCACTCTGTTCCAGCAACTCCAGGATTTCGTGATCGAGGAGTATGCGAGCGGGCGCCGTGTCATCATCCTGATCGACGAAGCGCAAAACCTGTCCATTGAAGGGCTGGAAGAGCTGCGGATGCTGACCAACATCAACTCGAACAAGGACGAGTTGCTGCAACTGATCCTGATCGGTCAGCCGGAACTGCGCCAGATGATCCTGCGCCCTGAACTGCGCCAGTTCGCCCAACGGGTGACGGCGACCTATCACATCGGGCCGCTCGACCGCGCTGCGGTGGGCGGGTACATGCACCACCGGCTGCAGCATGTGGGTGGCACGGGTTCCGAATTCACAACCGAATCCATCGATCTGATCCATGAGCACACCCATGGCATCCCGCGCCTTGTGAACAAGCTCTGCGACGTCGCCATGGTTTACGCGGCAACAGAGGAACGGCGAGTTGTGGATGCCGCCATTGTCGAGGAAGTGCTGGATGACGGTATCTTCCTGCCCGCGGTACCAACAATGGGGGAGGCGGCGGAATGACCTCGGATATCAAATTCTACCTCGAGCTTCTGAAAAAACGCCTTCCCGTCATGGTGGTGATCTTTGTGCTATGTGCCGGGATCGGCGTCGGGCTCGCCCTGACGATGCCACCCCGCTATCAGGCCAGCGCATCGCTTGTTGTCGAAGGCGCCGCCTTGCCGGACACGCTGTTCACCTCGACGGTGCAAAGCGAAGCGGCGAAAGAGCTTCAGGCCATCGAACTGCGCTTGATGACGCGGGCGAACCTGATCGATATCGCTGCGAAGCATCAGGTGTTTCGCGATGCCCCCGAGATGTCGCCGGACGACGTCGTGACCGTCATGCGCGAGGCGACCGAATTCAGGCTGACCTCGGGCGGGCGCGATCAGGCCACTATCCTTCGTATTTCGTTCGAGACCGGGGATGCGAATACCGCGGCGGATGTGGTGAATGAGTATGTCACCTACGTTCTGCAGGCGGATGCCGAACGTCGCCGTGATGGCAGTGGCCAGACGCTTGAGTTCTTTGAGGCCCGGGTCGAAAACCTGGCACGCCGACTGGCCGAGCAAAGCGCGCAGATCGTTGCGCATAAAGAAGCGAACAATGATGCACTGCCCGAGGGTTTGCAGTTTCGTCTCGACCGGCAGTCGCAGCTTCAGGAGCGGCTGAACCTGAATGCGCGGGACCGGACGTCGCTGGTCGAGCAACGCAACCGGATTGTTGCGGCAGGCTCGCAGGCCGGCCTCACCAGTGCTGCGCTGACGCCGCAACAGTTGGAGGTCAACCGTCTGCAAACCGAGCTGCGCACGAAGCTGGCAATTCACGCGCCCGACAGCCCGACGATCACGTTTCTGCAGCGGCGCATTGAGCTTTTGCAGGCCGAGGATCTTCCCGGCCAGATCTCGGAAACGGACGGGATGCAATCCGTTCTTGAGATCCAGCTTGCCGGTGTCGATGCCGAGATCCGCTCGCTCGATCAGGACACGGAAACCATCGAAGCCGAGCTGGCGATTCTGCAGGCGGCGATCGAAAAGACACCGCAGGTGGCGATCCGCCTGGATGAGCTTGAGCGCGAATACGAGAATACGCAGCTTCAGTACAGCGAGGCTGTTCGGGCGCGCTCGACAGCTGAACAGGGCGTGGATGTCGAGACATCCGCAAAGGGTGAACGCGTGGCCTTGATCGAACAAGCGTCGGTGCCCGAGCAACCGACGGCACCCAACCGGAAACTGATTGCAGGGGGTGGTGTGTTCGTCGGATCGGCTCTCGCGGCCGTCTTTTTCATAGTCACCGAACTGATCAACGGCGCCATTCGCCGACCCGTCGACCTCATGCGCGGGCTCGGCGTGCAGCCGCTGGCAACGATCCCGTACCTCGAGGAGCCCACGGTGCGCCGCCGTCGCAGGATGCTGAAACTCTTCTTCATCCTGTTTGTCGTGATTTCGGTCCCGCTGGCACTTTGGGCGATCCACACCTATTACCTTCCACTTGATCTGTTGTTCGAGAAATCCCTTGAACGTGTCGGTCTGTAACGATGAACCGGGTTTAACCAATGGAAAAATTGCAAGCAGCGCTGGCCCGTGCCCGCGAGAAACGAGAGAGCGAGGGGCGTCCGGTGCGTCGCACCGACCCCATCTCACGCCGCGGCCGAGGGCGCGTCAATCGGGAAGACGCAATCGCCAAGCAATGGGATGCATTGCCGATTGTCGAGACGTCGTCGAGGCATATGCACGCCGCGCGCATCTATGCCGACGAAGCGTCGCTGGAGGCCCAGCATTACGACATCCTGCGGACCAAGCTGCTGCTTGAAATGCGCCGCAACGACTGGACGCGAATTGCCATCACCTCGGCAACACCCGCTTGCGGCAAGACAACAACGGCCTGCAACCTGATTGCCGGCATGGGGCGTCAGCCGGAACTGCGGGGCATGCTGTTCGATCTGGATTTCCGCCGTCCTTCGGTCGCCAAGCTTTTCGGTGTGACGCCGCCAAACAGCCTGGAAGCGGTGTTCAATGACGAGGTTCCGTTTGCCGGGCACGGTGTGCGGCTCCACGAAAACACCTGCGTTTCAATGACCACGCGTTCGGTCAATGATCCCGCCCGACTGATCCTGCGATCGCGTACCGAAGAGATTATCGACACGATCCAGCACGAGTTTGCGCCGCATCTGATGTTGTTCGACACCCCCCCCGTTATGGTGAGCGACGAGACACGCGGCTTCCTGAAACATGTGGATGCCGTGCTGATTATGGCCGCTGCCGAAAGTACGTCAGTCGCTCAGGTCGATGAGGTTGAGCGTGAGGTCGCGCAATACACGAATGTGGCTGGTATCGTGCTGAACAAGTGCCGCTTCATGGAAGAGGATTACGGGTACACCTACTGACCGCACGCTGCGGTCACGAGGTATCAATCCCGCTCTGAGAGAGTTCCGCTCGTTCGAACCCTGTCGCTCCTCCGCGGCTTGTACCTTCGTCTTCGGGAGCGGGAACGCTTCGCCAAAGGCCACCAGTTGGGTCGTCAGCCTGTCAAACGCAGGACGGCGATATCGAAAGAGAAGGGCGCAGCGGCGCCGCTGATCTAAACTCAGGTCAAACTGTCCGGGAACGGACGTCGACCCACCGAAACGTAAGCTTCGAAACCGGCCGCCTCGGCGCGCTCGGCGCTATAGATGTTGCGCAGATCGGCCATCCTGGCCGTTGTCATGCCGCCCGCGATCCGGTCGAGGTCGAGGGCGCGAAACTCGTTCCATTCCGTCAGGATGACCACGAGATCGGCGCTGTCACAGGCGGCATAGACATCCGTCTCCCAGATCACATGCGGCAGTAGCGCTTCGCCCTCACGGCGCCCTTCGGGATCGACGGCATGCACTTCTGCACCCCCGCCCACAAGCGCGGGCACGATGGTCAGCGATGGCGCGTCGCGCATGTCGTCTGTATTGGGTTTAAAGGTTACGCCCAGCACAGCGACCTTCTTGCCGTTGAAGCTGCCATCGCAGAGGTCGCGCAGCTTTTCGATCATCCTGCGTTTGACCTTTTCGTTCACCTCGATCACGGCTTCGGTGATGGTCATGGGCGAGGCAAACTCCTGCCCGATCCGGGCGAGCGCGGTGGTGTCCTTGGGAAAGCACGAGCCGCCATAGCCGGGGCCCGCGTGCAGGAACTTGTTGCCGATCCGGCCGTCGAGCCCCATGCCCTTGGCCACCTCGCGCACATCCGCACCGGTCTTCTCACACAGTGCTGCGATCTCGTTGATGAACGTGATCTTGGTGGCGAGGAACGCGTTAGCGGCGTATTTGATCATCTCGGCCGATTCCAGATCGGTGGTGACGATGGGGAAGTCACGCAGGAAGAGCGGGCGATAGATGTCTTGCATCACCTTCGCGGCCCGCTGGTTCTCAACCCCCACGACAACGCGGTCCGGGCGCATGAAATCGTCGATGGCCGCCCCTTCGCGCAGGAACTCGGGGTTCGAGGCAACGTCGAACTCAAGGTTCGGGTTGGCGGCTGCGACCACCTCGGCCACCTTGCGATTGGTGCCGACCGGCACGGTCGATTTGGTGATGATGGCGATATAGTCCGTCGCGGTCTTCGCAATCTCCTCGGCTGCCGCCATCACATAGGTCAAATCCGCATGCCCGTCGCCGCGCCGTGTGGGCGTGCCGACCGCGATGAATACCGCCTCGGCCCCGTCGAGCGCTTGCGCCAAGTCGAGCGTGAACGAGAGCCGCCCGGCCTCGATATTCTTGGCCAGAAGCACATCGAGGCCCGGCTCGAAAATCGGGATCTCGCCGTTTTCCAGCTTGGCGATCTTGGTCGCATCCTTGTCGACGCAGACGACGTCATGGCCGAAGTCCGAAAAGCAGACACCCGAGACAAGGCCCACGTAGCCGGTTCCGATCATCGCGATACGCATGTGAGAATCCTTACCCTTAAACGCCGTAGTAGGACCGATACCAGGCGACGAATTCGGGGATGCCGCTGGCGAGATCCGTTTTGGCTTTATACCCGGTCAGAGCCTCCAGCAAGCGGGTGTCCGACCAGGTGGCGGGCACGTCGCCGGGCTGCATCTCCATCGGGTTCTTTTTGGCCTCAATTCCGAGGCAATGTTCGATTTGTGCAATGAAGTCGCCCAGACCGTCAGGCTGCGCCTTGCCAATGTTGACAATGCGAAAGGGCGCAACGGGGCTGAGACTGTCAAAATCGCCCACCGGCGCCGTGCCGGGGCGGGTCTTAGTCAGCCGCCAGATCGCTTCGACCAGGTCATCGATAAAGGTGAAGTCGCGGCGCATCTGCCCGTGGTTGTAGACGTCGATCGCATCGCCGTTCAGCATCGCCTCGACGAATTTGAAAAGCGCCATGTCGGGCCGCCCCCACGGGCCATAAACGGTGAAAAAGCGGAACATCGTGACAGGCAGGGCATAAAGATGGGCATAGGAATGCGCCATCGCCTCGGTCGCCTTTTTGGTGGCCGCATAGAACGACATCTGGTGGTCGGCCTTGTCGGTCTCGGCGTAAGGCATCTTCTCATTCGCGCCGTAAGCGGAGGAGGTAGAGGCCAGGAGGAGATGCGCGCCCGGATGCGCGCGGGCGGCTTCCAGCAGTTCGAACGTGCCCTGAATGTTGGCCGCGAGATAGGTGCGGGGTGCCTCGATGCTATAGCGCACCCCGGCTTGCGCGGCGAGGTGGATGACATGCGTCGGCGCGTGGGCTGCAAAGAGGTCGACCAAAAGCCCCGGCGTTTCGATCTTGCCCTCAACCTCCCTATAGCCCGGATAGGCGGCGAGCATCGCGGCGCGGTCGCGTTTCAACTGCGGGTCGTAATAGTCGCTGAAGCTGTCGACCCCGACCACTGACCAACCTTCGTCGAGCCAGCGTTTCGCGGTGTGAAACCCGATGAACCCGGCGGCCCCGGTGACGAGCGCGGTGGTCACTCGGCCTCTCCCGCGATCTGCATCAGGTACTGGCCATAGGCGTTCTTGCCGAGCGGCTTTGCCGCGGCGATGAGGTCGGCCTTGGTGATCCAGCCTGCCTCGAACGCGATCTCTTCCGGTGAGCCCGATTGCAGGCCTTGGCGCGCGGTCAGGGTGCGCACGAAGTTCCCGGCATCGAGAAGCGAGGCATGGGTGCCGGTGTCAAGCCAGGCATAGCCGCGCCCCATCCGTTCGACGTTCAACAGACCGTCGTCCAGGTAGAGCTGCAGCAGGTCGGTGATCTCCAGCTCGCCCCGGTCCGAGGGTTTCACCTGGGCCGCACGCTCCGGCGCTGTGCCGTCGAGGAAGTAGAGGCCGGTCACGGCATAGTTCGACGGCGGCTTGGCCGGTTTCTCGATGATTTGGCTTACCCTGTCGCCTGTGTAGGCCAGCACGCCATAGCGCTCGGGGTCGGCCACGCGATAACCGAAGACGGTGCCGCCGGTCGCCAGGTCATCGGCGCGCTGCAGGATCTTCGGCAGCCCGTGCCCGAAAAAGATGTTGTCGCCCAGCACCATCGCCGAGGGGGCACCGTTCAGGAAGTCGCCCGCCAAAAGATACGCCTGCGTCAGGCCTTCGGGTTCCGGCTGGACGATCCACTCGAAGCTCAGCCCCCATTGCGATCCGTCGCCCAGAAGGCGCTGAAACTGGTCCTGATCCTGCGGCGTGGTGATGATCGCGATTTCGCGAATGCCCGCCAACATAAGGACCGAGAGCGGATAATAGATCATCGGCTTGTCGTAGATCGGCAACAGCTGCTTCGAGATGCCGATGGTGATCGGATAAAGCCGCGTGCCGGAGCCGCCCGCGAGAATGATGCCCTTACGCGTCGTCATGAAAACCTTCTATGCGCCTGTGTCTTGCAGCTCTCTTAGCACATTCTTGAGGCCGATCCGCCAGTCAGGGCGTTCGATGCCGAACTCGACCGTCAGGGTGCTGCAATCGAGCCGCGAATTCAGGGGTCTGACGGCCTTGGTCGGATAATCGTTGCTGGGGATGTCGACAACCTCAGTCGTCAATCCGGATTGTCGAAAGATCTCGCGGGCGAAATCGGCCCAGCTGACATCCGGCGCACCCGAGAAGTGATAAGTGCCGCCCGTATGCCCCTCAAGCAACTGTTTGGCGATCGTCAGGCAAGCATCGGCAATATCTGCTGCCGGGGTCGGCCCCCCGATCTGGTCGGCGACGATAGTCAGCCGGTCCCGTTCTGCCCCAAGCCGCAGCATTGTTTTCACGAAGTTGGAGCCATGCGCGCTGAACACCCAGGAGGTGCGGAGGATTGCGTGGTGCAAGTCAGTTGCTGTGATCGCAACCTCGCCCTGCAGCTTGCTTTGCCCATAAAGACCTTGCGGGTCAGTCGCGTCGTCGGGGGACCAAGGGGTCTGGCCCAACCCCGAAAACACGTAATCAGATGAGATGTGAACAAGTGGGATGCCCAGCTCCAGGCAGCCCCGCGCGACTACCGCGACGGAAGCTGCGTTTACGGTTAGCGCTGTTTCTGTGCCCGGATCCTCTTCGGCGGCGTCGACCGCCGTATAGGCCGCGGCATTGATGATGACATCAGCGTCGATGTCGGCGAGCAGGGGAAGAATGCTCAGCGGTGCGCCAAGGTCGATCCGGTCGCGTCCGAACGTCTCGATCTGAAGGGTGTCGGTCGCCCGGCGGCGCAGTTCGGTGGCCAACTGCCCGGAATGCCCCAGAACGGCGACCTTCACGTGCCCGTGCCCCGCCGCTCCATCGCGATGGTCAGCAGGGGGCGCCACCAGTCTTCGTTCTGCAGATACCAGTCGACAGTCCGCTCCAGCCCTTCTTCCAGTGTGACCGAGGGGCGCCAGCCCAGTTCGGTCCGGATACGCGTGGGATCAATGGCATAGCGCAGATCGTGGCCGGGCCTGTCGGTCACGTACTCGATCAGGTCGGCATGGGGCGCACCCTCGGGGCGGCGTTTGTCGAGCACCGCGCAGATCATTTGCACCAGGTCGATATTGCGCGCCTCGTTCTCGCCGCCGATGTTATAGCTGCGCCCGTTTTCGCCCTTAGTCAGAACCGTCAAAAGCGCGTCGGCGTGGTCCTCGACGTAGAGCCAATCACGCACGTTCTCGCCCTTGCCATAGACCGGGATCGGCCGCCCGTGGATCGCGTTCAGGATCACCACCGGGATCAGCTTTTCGGGGAAGTGGTAGGGGCCGTAATTGTTCGAGCAATTCGTAAGCACAATGGGCAGGCCGTAGGTTTCGTGCCAGGCGCGGACGAGGTGGTCGGACGACGCTTTCGACGCCGAATAGGGGCTGCGCGGGTCGTAGGGCGTGTCTTCGGTGAACATGCCGGTCGCGCCCAGCGAGCCAAAGACCTCATCGGTCGAGATGTGGTGGAAGCGGAACGTCTCGGGCTTGCCCGCACCCTCCCAATAGCTGCGGGCGGCTTCCAGCAGCGTATAGGTCCCGTTCACATTGGTCTGGATAAACGCCGCGGGTCCGTCGATGGAGCGGTCGACATGGCTTTCGGCGGCCAGATGCATGACGGCATCGGGTTTGTGGCGGGCGAACACATCGTCGAGGGCAGGGCGGTCAGTGATGTTGACCTGCTCGAACGCATAGCCGGGCGCGTTCGAGACCGGGGCGACATTGGCAAGGTTCGCGGCATAGGTGAGGCTGTCGAGGTTGATGACCTCGTGCCCCTCACGCACCGCCTGACGCACCACAGCCGACCCGATGAACCCGGCGCCGCCGGTGACAAGGATCTTCATGGCGCGGTCCATTGAAAGGGGCTGACAAAATCCGAAAGGGCCGGGGCGTCTGCGTCTTTGGCCGAGAGCACGGGCGGCGTCTCGAGGCCCCAATCGATGCCGCAACTGTCCCAGCGGACCGCGCCGTCGGCTTCTGCCGAATAGTAGTCACTGACCTTGTAGATCACTTCGGTGTCCGGCTCGCGGGTCACGAAGCCGTGTAAAAAACCCTCGGGAACAAGTAGCTGCAGGCCGTTGTCAAAGCTGAGTTCGATCCCGAAGCTCTGGCCATATGTCGGCGATCCGACGCGAACATCGACCACGGCATCGTAGAGCCGGCCACGCCCGCAGCGCACCAGCTTGGCCTGCGCATGCGGCGGCGCCTGATAATGCAGACCGCGCAGCGTCCCGACTTCCGCCGAGAGCGAGTGATTGTCTTGGACAAAGTCGAAATCCAGCCCCGCCGCAGCCATCCGCTGCTTGTTCCAGCTTTCCGAAAAGAACCCGCGCGCGTCGCCGTGACGGACAGGCGCGAGGATGTAGACACCGGGAAGATTTGTCTCAGTTACGTCCATCTTGGATTTCAATCACTCACTACTTGCAAGGACCAATACTTGCCGGGACCGGGGCATCGCAAGCCAGGCAGGCGTCTGGCCGAGACATACCACTCGCGACAACACCGCGACAAGAAGATGTGCCGTTTGTTTGGCGGGCCACTTTCATTCCGCAGATATACCCTGTTCTTGACGGAGGGATTAAGATCATCGCATGCGGTGCGTGTCGCTGGGAAAAAGTCCGCCAATGCATCAATTCCCGGTCCGCGTGAAAAGCGGCACGTCAGAGATCGGCGTGAAACTCATCGATCAGTGCTCGCAAGACGGCGTGCATCGCGGCAGGCTCATCCGCACCCTCGTCCTGTGCCTGGGCGAACACCGCGCGCTGACGCTGGCTGCTGTTGCCGCCCGCAAGGATGTCGCGCATGCCCCGGATCTCGTCGAGCGAGCCGAGGGCCTCGCCGTCCTCGGTCAGAAGCCCGATCAACTCCTCGACGAGGTCTTCAAAGGGCACAACCTCGCCACGTCCGAAATCGATCAGCCCTTCGATTACGCCATAGCGCTGCGCGCGCCAGCGGTTTTCGCCGACAAGAAAGTGGTCATAGATGCGCCAGCGCTGGTTCTGCGTCTTCAACCGCCAAAGCATGCGCATCAGCGCCTGAATGACTGCTGCGATGGTCAGGATGTGTTCCAGGCGGGGGCACATGTCGCAAATGCGCGTCTCCAGCGTCTCGAACCGGTCGGAGGGGCGCAGATCCCACCAGACCTTGGTCGCATCCTCGATCGCGCCGGTCTTGACGATGGCGTCGACGGCGCGGCGATAGCTGGAGAACCCTTCCAGCCGGGGCGGCAGGCCGGTGCGCGGCAGATTGTCGAATACGGTGAGGCGATAGCTGGCAAGGCCAGTGTCTTCGCCCTGCCAATAGGGCGACGAACAAGAGAGCGCGAGGAGATGCGGCAGGAAGTAACTGGCCTGGTTCATCAGGTCGATGCGCAAGTCGTCATCCTCGATCCCGACATGAACATGCGCGCCCGAGATCAGCATGCGCCGTCCGACCCCGGCCAGATCGCTTTTCAACACGTTGTAGCGTTCGCGGTCGGTGTGGTGCTGGTCTTTCCAGTCGGCCGTCGGGTGACAAGACACAGCGAGCGGGGCAAGACCGTACTGCCCGGCCACCTCGGCCACCGTGCGCCTAAGATGCCCCAGATCGGCGCGCGCTTCGGCGATGGTCTGGCACACCTTGGTGCCGACCTCGATCTGGCAGCGCAAGAACTCGGGCGAGACCTGATCGCCCAACGCCTTCTTGCAAGCGTCCATCAGCTCGGGCGGCGCTTCGGCCAGCTTAAGCGTGTCGCGGTCGACAAGGAGGTATTCCTCCTCGATCCCCATGGTAAAGCTCGGTTCCGGCATGATCGTCCCCTTTCGGCCATGAAAGCAGAAACAAAGGCCCGGGGACAAGGGCGGGCGCCGATCAACGTGGTTGTATTGGCCTACCTCTCGGCTAAAAGCCGTCATGCGGATGTATCGGTTGGACAGGTCGGATAAATCCGTACGAAACGCGCACTTAAGGGAAACCACCATGGAAGCCACAATTCCAAAACTCGCTTTCGAAGCGCCCCGCGTCGTTGCCTTGCCGGTTGCCGGCTCGGACGCGCTGTTCCCGGTGCGCCGTGTCTACTGCATCGGTAGGAACTATGCCGCGCACGCGATTGAGATGGGGCATGATCCTGACCGCGAGGCGCCGTTCTTTTTCCAGAAGAACCCCGACAACCTCGATCCGTCCGGACGTTTCCCATACCCGCCGAAATCAAGTGACGTACATCACGAGGTTGAGATGGCCGTCATGCTGAAGTCGGGCGGCCGCAACATACCTGTCGAAAAAGCACTGGATTGCGTGTTCGGCTATGCGCTGTCGCTCGACATGACGCGCCGTGACCTTCAGGGCGCGCAAAAGAAGATGGGTCGCCCCTGGGAAATCGGCAAAGCGTTCGAGGCATCGGCCCCGGTGGGCCCGATACATCCTGTATCCGAGGTCGGCCACCTGGATCAGGGTCGTATTACGTTGAAGGTAAATGGCGATCTTCGCCAGGATGGAGATCTGAACCAGATGATCTGGAAGGTTCCGGAACAGATCGCGTATTTGTCGGACTACTACGAACTGGCCCCGGGCGATGTGATCTTGTCTGGCACGCCGGCCGGTGTGGCGGCCGTCGATGAGGGCGATGTTCTGGAAATCGCGGTTGAGGGTTTGGGCAAGATGACCGTCAAGGTCGTCTGATCCACGCGATCACTGGACCCTTTGCAGGTTTAGCGTTCCTTCCACCCAAACAGAAAACGCCGCCCGGATCAGGGGCGGCGTTTCGCGTTTTGTGGGCGATCCGGTCACTCAGCCGGTGTCGTGCCCTTGCGCTTGAGCGGGGCCCAGAGGCGCTTGTTCGTCAGGTACAAGAGCACGCTGAGGATGATCAGGAAAACCACGGCGATAAAGCCAGCTTCCTTACGCTGGTTCATCTTCGGCTCAGCCGTCCACATCAGGAAGGCCGCAACGTCTTTCGAGGCCTGCTCGACCGTGGCGGGTGTGCCGTCTTCGTACTCGACATCGTCGCCCCAGAGCGGCTGGCCCATGGCGATCCAGGAGCCGTCGATCTTGGGCGTGCCGTCTTCGTACTTGCACTCATCCGGGATGCCGCCAGCGGTGAAGACCTTGTTGTACGAGCCTTCGATATCGCTTTCGGCCGCGCATTCCGGAGGATCGACATAACCTGCCAGCAGCGAGGCGATGTATTCCGGACCACCCATGCCTTTGAAGAACTGGTTGGTGCCAAGGCCATAGGGACCCGAAAACCCGGCCCGGCCTTTCGCCATCAGCGAGAGGTCGGGGGCGTTTTCGAGCGCCGAACCAGGGAAGTGGTCGGTGGGGCGGGCCGCACGCCAGTCGTCGATCTCGGGGTCGAAGACCTCGTAGAATTCGGCATAGGCGCGGACCTGATCTTCCGGCAGTTGCGGGCCGCCTTCGTCACCCAGCGTGCGCAGCGGCACGTATTGCAGGCCATGGCAGGCGGCACAGATCTCGGTATAGACCTGCAGACCGCGCTGCAGCTGCATCTGGTCATAGGTGCCGAACGGACCCTCGAACGAGAAGTCGTAATCGGTCACCTTGGGTGCCTTCCCCGCCGCAAGGGCGGGGGCGGCAAGGCCCATAACGAGCGCTGCGGAAAGTGCGATTTGACGCATCATCGGTGTTGTTCCTTTCATTCCGCAGGTGTCGGTGCAGCCGCACCGGCGTCGCTGTCTTTCGCCGGATAATGCGCATCGAAGTCTTCTTCGATGGTTTCCGGGATCGGCAGCGGTTTCTCTAGCACGCCCAGCAGCGGCAGGATCACCAGGAAGTAGGCGAACCAATAGGTCGAGGCGATCAGGGCGATATAGGGATAGATACCCTCCGCCGGCATTGCGCCAACCCAGGTCAGGACGACGAAGTCGACGACCAGGAGCCAGAACCACCACTTGAACATCGGACGGTACTTGCCCGAGCGGACCGATGAGGTGTCGAGCCAGGGCGCCAGCGCCATCACGACGATCGCACCGAACATCGCGACCACGCCGAAGAACTTGGCGTCGACGATGCCTGCAGTCAGGAAGTCGACCGCGATGACCAGCCAGACCTCGGTGTCGAAGGCCCGCAGGATCGCGTAGAACGGCAGGAAGTACCATTCGGGCACGATATGCGCCGGTGTCGCCAGCGGGTTGGCTTCCAGATAGTTGTCCGGGTGGCCGAGATAGTTCGGCATGAAGCCCACGACGGCGAAGAACACCGCCAGAATGATCGCCAGCGCGAAGAGGTCCTTGATCACGTAATAGGGCCAGAACGGTACCGTGTCGCGGGCCGCTTCCTCTTTCGAGCCGCGGCGCACTTCAACACCGGTCGGGTTGTTGTTGCCCGTGGTGTGGAAGGCCCAGATGTGCACGATCACCAAGCCTGCAATCACGAAAGGCAGGAGGTAATGCAGGCTGAAGAAACGGTTCAGCGTGGCGTTGTCCACCGCTGGTCCACCAAGGAGCCAGGTCTGGATGGCGTCGCCCACGAACGGGATCGCGCCAAAGAGGCCTGTGATCACGGTCGCACCCCAGAAGGACATCTGGCCCCAGGGCAGAACATAACCCATGAACGCGGTGCCCATCATCAGGACGAAGATCAGGATGCCGATGATCCAGGTGACCTCACGCGGTTCCTTGTAAGAGCCATAATAAAGGCCACGGAAGATATGCGCGTACACTGCCACGAAGAACAGCGACGCGCCGTTCTGGTGCAGATAGCGTAGCATATGGCCGCCATTGACGTTGCGCATGATGTGTTCGACCGACGCAAAGGCCAGGTCGACATGCGGCGTATAGTGCATCGCCAGCACAATGCCGGTGATGATCTGCAAGGCCAGACAGAAGGTCAGGACGATGCCCCAGATCCACATCCAGTTCAGGTTCTTGGGCGTGGGGATCATCAACGTGTCGTAAAGCAGGCCAACAACGGGGAGGCGGCGATGCAGCCACTTTTCGCCCCCGGTGACCGGTTCGTAGTGGTCGTGCGGAATTCCAGCCATTTCGGTACTCCCTTATCCGAGGATCAGATCTGTGCCTTCGAACCGCGCTGGCGGGACAGGCAGGTTTTCGGGTGCGGGCCCTTTGCGGATACGGCCCGACAGATCGTAATGCGACCCGTGGCAGGGGCAGAACCAGCCGCCGAACTCACCGGCATCGGAAAGCGGCACACACCCGAGATGCGTGCAGACCCCCATCTGCACCATCCACGCGCCTTCGTCTTCGCCCTCCGGCGACGGGATCGTGCGGTTTTCATCGGTTGCAGGCGCATCAGGGTCGGGCAGGTTCACGTTGCGTGCCGACGGGTCGGGCAGGCTCGAGATGTCGATCTCTTCATTGGCCTGGGCCTGCAGTTCCTCGCCAGTACGGTGGCGGATGAAAACCGGTTTGCCGAGCCATTTCACTGTGATCTGCGATCCGGGTTCGATGCCGGAAACATCGACCCGGATCGAACTCAGCGCCTGCACGTCGGCAGAAGGGTTCATCTGATGGACCAGCGGCCAGACGGCCGCCCCCACGGCAACGACACCTGCGCCGCCCGTGGCATAGTAAAGAAAGTCTCGGCGTGTGCCCGAGTGATCGTCTGTGTGCGACACGAGAGTCTCCATATTTTCAGGGCCTTCAGCCCGCAGCGTCACGCGCCGGGATAGCCCCCCAGCGGTCTGTCCGGCTATGTAGCGCCGAGATGGGCAGCCGTCCAGCACACAATGGCGCGCACCTTGACGCACCTGTTCGCCGGGCGTCAGACAGGAGGCGCGGTCTTTTGCATCGAGGGGCGTTCGGCAAAGCCCGAGTGCCAGGCAGCCAGTTCCGGGTGGTCCTTGCGCCAATCCCGGTCTTCGTGCCGGAAATCGAGATAAGCCAGCGCGCAGGCGACCGCAATTTGTCCAATATTCAAAGGGGCTTGCAGCAGGCTCATCCAGCGCGCTTCCAGCGCGTCAAGCGACCGCGTGACCTTGCTCCACTGGCCTTCGACCCAAGGGGCATAGCGCGCCGCGTCGGGGCGCGAGCGGCCTTCATAGACCATCAAAACGGCCGCATCACAGATGCCGTCGCCAATGGACTCAAGTGTAAGGATATCCCAGCCGCCATCCGGATAAAGCCGCCCGCCCGCGCGCGCATCGAGAAACCGGCAGATCACCCGACTGTCGAACAGCGCCGGTCCGTCGTCGCGCACGAGAACGGGGATCTTGCCGATCGGGTTGACGTCCTTGGGCATCGTGCCGGTGTCGGTCGGATGACCGACCGCAGCAATCTCGGTCACGTCACCTTGTTGCCCGGTTTCCAGCAGGAGGACATGCACCTTGCGGCAAAACGGCGAAGCAGGATTGGTATAAAGTTCCATAGCCCGAGCCTCTGCCGAAAATGCGGGCATTTCAAATCAAATTCTGCTTGTTCTTGGTCAAAATACTCCGGGGGACGTCGCCGCAGGTGACGGGGGGCAGCGCCCCCGAAAATTCTGCGTCAGAATTTTGCCCCGCTCCAGCTCAGCCAGCAGTGCGGGCCTTGGCATCGACGCGGGCCACGAACTTGTCCGCTGTCACGACCATTCGTGTGTGGCTGCCGCGCCCGATCACATCCGTCTGGTCACGCGCTTCGACATCGAAGCGAACGGTCCGCCCGTCGATCTCGCTCACGGTGGCCGTCGCTTCTGTCTTCATGCCAACCGGCGTGGCCGCGATATGGCTGACGTCAAGATGCGTGCCGAGCGACTGCATCCCCACGGGCAGCGCGTCTTCAATGGCGGCGAGGGCGGCTTCCTCGATCAGGTTGATCATTACCGGTGTCGCCAGCACGGCGATCTTGCCCGAGCCGACGCGCGGCGCGGTGTCGTTGGTGCCGACGATCATCGTCGCCGTGCCGGTCATGCCGGGTTCGATCGCGTCCATTATCCGTCCTTTCCGGGACCAGCCCGCATCAGCCGCGCCAGTGTGGCCAGTTCGGTGCCGGAACCAGTCTCGATCCGGTCCGCGGCGGCCTGGCGCACAGCGGCGTCCTTGTTCTGGTTCAGCTTCCAAGTGCCCGTCACCTCATCGATATGAAGACGAAAGGGCAGGATCTGCCGCATCATCCGTTCCAGCACCTCGGGCGTCATTTTGTCGGTGCGCCACGGAGCTTTCGGGCGGAGTTGATCCTCGAAATGCGCGCTTTGCCGATCAAGCATGTCGCGCATCCTGGCATGGGGCAGGGGCTCCAGCCGACCGCGCAGGTGGACGGCCACATAGTTCCAGGTCGGGACCTGATCGTCGATGCCGTACCAATCCGGCGAGACATAGCCGTCAGGCCCGGTAACCGAGATCACGGCAGGGGTCTCCCCCAGCCGGGCGATGGGATTGGAGCGGACGAGGTGCAGATCGGCGGTCTCGCCTCTGTCATCCAGCAGGAACGGGATATGCGACAGAAGCGGCGCGGGGTCGGCATTGACGGCCAGCGTGCCAAAGGCGCGGGAGCGGGCAAAGCTCAGGTGACGCGTGGTGTCTTCGGCGCGAAAGGCGGGGTTGGGGTGCATCTCAGGGCGCCTTCGGAAAGGTGGTTGGCGCATCGCCGGTTTGCCACGGTGGGTATTTGGTCATGATCGACTGAAATCGCCTGGAGGCTTTGAACGCCTGGAGCCACGCCACGACACCGGGCCAGGGCTGGGCGGTGAACCAGTCGAGATCGGTATGGGCGAACTGGCGGACGAAGGGCAGGATCGCCATGTCGGCGAGGCGGGGGGCGTCACCGAAGAGGTAGGGTCTGTCGGCGAGTTGGGTTTCGAGTTTGCTCAGAAACGCCCCCGCTTTCGACCGCTCCTCGGCGACATCCACATCAGAGTAGCGCACCGCGTATTTCGTGCGGTCCAGTGCCGTTTTGAAAGGGCCATCGGTCTCGGCGATCAGGTCATGGCCGGTTTCGGGCATGTCCAGCCAGGCTTCCGGGTCGTTTTGGGCAAGCGCCCAGTGCATCACGTCGAGGCTTTCCTCGATCACGGTCTCGCCGTTTTGAACCACCGGAACCGTGCCTTTGGGCGAGGCGGCGAGAAAGCCCTCCGGCTTGTCCTTCAGGAGGATCTCGCGCAGATCAACGGCGACCCCGGCGCTTTGGATGGCAAGGCGCGCGCGCATCGCATAGGGACACCGGCGAAATGTCCAGAGGATCGGGCGGGCCGTCGTCGACACCGGTCAGCGCCTTTGCCCGGCGGCAAGCACGGGCGGAGCGGACGGAGTTTGCGTATTTTTGAAAAGATGAAGGGGCTGGCCGATCATTTGCCCTGCGTCCTGTCCCGTGAGGTGCGTTTGGATCAGCGTACCTTCGGGTTGCGGTGTTCCGAACCGGACCTCGGTAAAATCTTCGCTTCGGCCCATATCTGCGCGTTCGGTCAGCACCGTGACGGTTCTTCCCGCAAGTGCGGCGAGGTGGCGGTTGACGGCCTCGTCACCGGTGGCGCGCAGGCGTGCGGCGCGGGTCTTGATCGCGCGCCCGTCCACCTGCGGCATCCGGGCAGCCGGCGTGCCGGGGCGCGGCGAGTAGGGGAAGACATGGAGCCAGGTCAGGCCGCAGTCTTCGACCAGTTTAAGGGAGTTCTCGAACATGCGCTCATCTTCGGTCGGGAAACCCGCGATGATGTCTGCGCCGAAGGTGATCTCCGGGCGCAGCCTGCGCGCGTCCTCACAAAAGCGGATGGCATCGTCACGCAGGTGACGGCGCTTCATGCGCTTGAGGATCAGATCGTCGCCCGCCTGCAGGCTGAGATGCAGATGCGGCATCAGGCGGGGCTCGGTCGCCAGCGCTTCCATCAGCGCGTCATCGGCCTCGATACTATCGATGGACGAGATGCGCAGGCGCGCAAGGTCGGGCACCAGCTTGAGGATGCGGCGCACGAGATCACCGAGGCGTGGCGCGCCGGGCAAGTCAGCGCCCCATGACGTCAGATCGACGCCGGTCAGCACCACCTCGTGAAACCCGCGATCCACCAACCGCTTGATCTGGTCGACCACCACGCCTGCGGGGACCGAGCGGGAATTGCCGCGACCGTAAGGGATGATGCAGAAGGTGCAGCGGTGGTCGCAGCCATTTTGAACCTGCACATAAGCCCGGTGGCGCCCGAACCCGTCGATCAGGTGGCCAGCGGTTTCTGTCACGCTCATGATGTCGTTGACCTGCACCGGTTCGGTGGCGCCGGTGGTCAGACCGGTCCAGGTCTCGGGCTGCATCTTCTCGGAATTGCCGATGACCGCGGCCACTTCTGCCATGGTCGCGAAGCGGTCGGGCTCGGTCTGCGCGGCGCAACCGGTGACGATGATGTTTGCCCCCGGGTTTTCGCGGGCGAGACGGCGGATGTCCTTCTGGCTCTTGCGGACCGCCTCTGCGGTGACCGCGCAGGTGTTGACGATCACTGCATTGTCGAGGGCCGCGCTGGTCGCCATCTCGCGCATCGCCTCGCTCTCATAGGCGTTCAGGCGGCAACCGAGCGTGTGGAGGACGGGCGGTTTCATGGCGCGACCGCCGCCAGCCAGTCGGGCGTGAGCACGCCGTTGAAGACATGAGCGGTGGGGCCGGTCATCCAGACACCGTCGTCCTGCCAGTCGACCCCGATCCGCCCTCCGTCAAGGTCGAGTGTGACTTTGCGCGACGTCAGGCCCCGGCGATGCGCGGCCACGGCAACAGCGCAGGAGGACGAGCCCGACGCCAGCGTGACGCCAACGCCCCGCTCCCAGACTCGCATGCGCAGGTGGTCGGGGCCGATCAGGTGAGCGAACTGGACATTGGTGCGCTCGGGGAAAAGCGGGTGGTGTTCGATCTCGGCGCCTCGGGCGGCGAGGTCTATCGCTTCGGCATCCTCGACGAAAAAGGTGCAATGGGGGTTGCCCATGCCAGTGGCGACCGGGTCGCCGTCGAGGGGCAGGTGGAGTGTGTCTGTGGGTTCAGCCAGCGGAATATCGGTCCAGTCGAGGAAGGGCTCACCCATGTTGACGCGCACGCGGCCATCGCCGGTGCCTTCGGCGGGGAGGAGGCCGCGTTCGGTGCGGAGGGTGAGGGCGGTGGTCCCCGCCTCCTCCATCAGGTGCCGCGCGATGCAGCGGGTGGCGTTGCCGCAGGCCGCGGCTTCCGATCCGTCGGCATTGAAGAAGGTGAGCCGGGCCGCGACCTGATCGTCGGTCTCGATCACCGCCAGTTGGTCAAACCCGATCCCCCGATGCCGGTCGCCTATGGCGCGCGCAAGCGCAGCCGTCACGCGTGCGCCGCCCGCGCGCCGGTCGATCACGACAAAGTCGTTGCCCGCTCCATGCATCTTCATGAAGGGCAGGGGGATGAGGTTTTCTGCCATCGGCGGGGATATAGCGGCCTTTGTCCCGGTTTGCGAGGGATCTTGGCCGTGAGCGCAAACGAAATTGACGGAACTGTCGCATATGCCCGACGATAGGTGTCATGTCAGTGAAGCAGCCCCACAATGCGGCAAAGATTGCTCAGCTTGAAGCCCGCATCGCAGAGGGCGATTGGCGGACCATGTGGGACTACGCCGACGATGCTATGTACCATCATCTTGACGACATAAAGGAGGTGCAGCGGCGCCAGAAGATCCTCGTCGCGGCCATGGAGGACGCTCAGCATGGAGGCGCGTTCATTGCATCCGCAGTATTGAGTGCGGTGACCGACAAACGGGATTTGTGGGAGGTGACCAGCAAACATGTGATCGACGATGAGCCGGGCCTTGGGTATCTGGCGTGGCGCAGGATTGCCTTTGATCACAAGGATGAAGCGCGGAGCGAGGCCTGGTTCGACATTGTCGAGGATGCCGCCCGGCGCGGGCACTTTCCGTCGCGACGGCTTGTTCTGATGTGGCCTGCACGCAAGGCGGGCCCTTTAGGGCGTATCATCGCGAGATTCCGCGCTGCCAGGATCGTGGTCGCGCAAGGTGCAGCACGGCGAAAGGATCCGAGTGACCCGCGAACCAGGGAATACGGGTTCAGACGTGAGCGATAAGTGTGCATTCGCGGCTGACGGCGGCGCCTAGCGCAGGATGTTCGTCGCCACGCGCAATTCGCGGGCGCGCTGGGCGTCCATGATCCAGAGGCGGTTGTTCGGCACCATATAGGCTTTTTCGTTTACCGTCGGAAAGCCCATCTCGCTCCAGTACTTCTTGTCGATCTCATAGGACACGTCGCGGTTGGTGGCCGAATGGAGGCCCAGTTCGGCGATATCCGTCATCTCGCGGTTTTGTCCCGCCACAAAAATGTCGACGCAGGCCGAAATGCACGAGACGAGGACTAGGGTGTTCATGCGGTTGCGCTTGATCGAACGGCCGATCTGGTGCGCAGCCAGAAGATCGCCACCCGGGCTTTGCGCGATCACAAGGCCCTGAACTTCGGTCTGGTCGCTGACGGCTTGAAACACGAACGAGGTCTGCGGCGTGATCTCACCATCGAGAACCAGAAAGCTGCCGCCATTGCTGGCCTTCTCGATGAAGAGGTTGCCCCCGAGATCGCGCGCATCTTCCGACACCAGCAGACCGCCGGTCGGTGCACAGGCGCCCAGGCCGAGAACGGCAATGGCAAGAACGATGAAACGACGCATCCGGGTGATCCTCTCGCAAAACCGACGGTTTCGGCCGCCATCAGTCTAGTCGAACAAAGTGGCATCTCTTTGACAAGCAGAACTAGGGCGCACCGTTGCGAAATGCCATCACATTCCTTTGCATTTGGCCTTGACGGGTGGGGGTCTGCCGTTTACCCCGGCGCTTCGAGTGGGCCGTTAGCTCAGTTGGTAGAGCAACTGACTTTTAATCAGTGGGTCGCAGGTTCGAATCCTGCACGGCTCACCACTGAAATTACTCACATAAACAGTAATTTACGACACTGTCTTGTCGGCCTTAGCTGGCATTGCCTCTTATCGACTTGGCTCTTTGGGGGACATATGGGGGACAGGTTGACCGATGCTGGTGACGTATGCGTTGATTTCGCTAAGGCTTTTCACGGAGCATGCTCTGCACTCTGCAGTGGGGTCGAATCCAGGCTGCTTTTTCTGGACAAAGCCACTGCACCACTTTCATGCACATGGAGAAGTCATTCGAGAGGTTTCGGCGAAAGATTGGCTCGTGATGCCAGATCCGATTTCGAAACTCTGCAATCTCTCTGACGTCAGTATGCAATACGTCACGTGTGATTCCAGCAGGCATTTTTGGGAAAGCGCTGCGTAGGCAGTGTGACCAAATCTCTGGATTATAACGCCTATGCAACATTGCTACCCAAAACCCGAAAGAAAGCCCTGCGACTACTTGGCCGGTGGAGCGCTCTTTCCCCTTGCTATCTAAGCGTCTTAGAACCAACTGGACGTCGTCTAGTCTTGTGCCTTCGGCAACATCTACAAAATCTTGTTGCTGCCACCACTCGGCGCCGAACACGTGGACAAGTCCGTCGTTCACCCGATTGCGCAGGCCCACCTCAACAGCTTGAATTGGAAGGTGAAAGGCCTCGCCAATCTTGGCGTTCCAGAGGTATAGCTGAAGTGCCCTCTCAGCATTGTGTCCAGCAGCATTTAGGTAAGTACCTAATCGTAAAGGGGAAATGATCTCGGTAAGAGAATGAACAGGTGCCGCTTCGTTAATCACTTCTTGACGCTCGTCAGTCATACGTCTAATTACCTTGTCGTGAGCCGAAGGCGGTCACTGATTCATACTGCCCCGGACCTTTAGAACCCCGCGACAGCCCCAGGGTCCTCGCGGGGTTTCGTTTTCTTAGCATCTGCTGCTTCGCTTGCCTATCTTTGTTGGCTGGGACTCGGTCTGTTCGACCGCTCGCCTCCGCCCCTCCGAAAGCTCCGACATCGAGCCTGTCACCCAAGCTTGGAAGGGCTTCTTGCTCACGCCACACAATGCTACTTCGCACTCATGCCAATGCCCTGGACACACCGGCACGCTCCAAAGGAGTAACGTGCCAATCTTGCCGCATTCTCGCCATGTCAGGCGAGTAGCGTTCTTGGGTTAAGAGCAGTCGAGCGAAAGGTCACACGTTTTGGCGAGTTTGTTGGCAGGCGCACTTTTGGCGGCAGCCTGGATTGTCGTCGGTATCCCAGCTTTGTTGTTGCACAACAACATGGACATGGAATTGTTTCGCCTGCTCAACGGTTGGCTTGGTCAGTCGGTGATCTTCGACAAAGTAATCGACCTTGCGGACAGCATGATCGTCAAGTCGGTGCCTTTTATGGTGGCCTTTTGGGGACTCTGGTTCTGGAATCCAACTAATCGCGCTCAAACGCGCAACGCACTTGTTGCAATGCTGTTTTTGACGGTCCCACTTATTGGGATCACCCGCGCAATAGCAGATCATGCGCCTTTCTCTCACCGGCCATTTCATACCGAGGGCCTGGAAATGCACCTGCAAGAAAGCGTGAACACTGCTCTTCTTGATGGCTGGAGTTCCATGCCATCAGACCATGCAAGCCTATTCATGGGCTTGGCAGTGGCTTTCTTTTGCATCCACCGAGTCGTCGGCGCTTTTCTAGTTTTCTGGGCGATGTTCTTAGTATCCGTCCCTCGCATTATTGTCGGATTTCATTGGCCGTCAGATATCATGGTCGGTTGGTTATTGGGCGTCACGATTGTGATCTTGCTTTTGAGCCCTGCAACCAAGATAGCGGAACGCTCCGGAATAGTTCCATACTTCGAGGATAGAGAAGCTATTGGATATCCACTGCTATTTATTGCAACGTACGAGGTTGCTCGAATGTTCGAAAACATCCGAAAGCTGATACCAGATACGCTTTCGTAGCGCCTGTCTTCGCCACTTCCATAAGGGTTCAAGGCCGTCACTCATCAGCCTCGTGCCACAACCAACCTCGGCTCCTCCGGAAAGCTGCGCACATCAAACCACTTGAAGCGCGTGCCGTCGGGGTTCTGCTTGTCACCGAACCTGAGCGGGTACCCGTTCTG
>JBCCWG010000030.1:0-27286 GCA_039193985.1 Pseudomonadota bacterium | reverse complement strand
GACCTGCAATTCGGTGCCGTTGGCGACTTTCTCGACATCGATCCGCAGGAAGGTTTGATGCAGATGGCAACCGGCGACGTGATGCCGGATCAGATGTGGGTCGAACAGTCCCTGGCTGAGACATCCGGTGGGTTGAGCGTTTTGACCGCACCGGCAGATTTCATGCCACTCCAGGCGATCAATGCCAAACAGGTCGAGTCGCTGATCGGCGCGCTGCGTGCGACCCATGATTACGTGGTCCTCGACCTCCCACGCGCCCTTGTCGACTGGATCGAACCGGTGGTGGCGTCAGCGGATGAGATTGCGATCGTAACCGACACGACCGTGCCGTCGGTCCGGGCGACGCGGCGGTTGATGGATTTCTACCTCGCCGACAACCCGGGGCTCGCCATCGAAGTGATCATCAACCATGAAAAGCGCCCGATGATGCAAGCCGCGCATCACAAGGAGGCGTCCAGGGTTCTTGAGAAGAAGTTCGAGCATTGGCTGCCGCATGACGTCAAAGCCGCGCGGGCCGCAGTGGATTATGGCAAGCCGTTGTCCGAAGTGTCGGCTCGGTCGGATTTGTCGAAGAATATCGGGACGCTGGCCCGAGCCGTGGCGAAACGGTTGCCGATGGCTGAACGCGCGAGTGTGTAGGTAGGGGAACGGGTTTATGTTCAAAGGTTTTGGAAAAACGGGCGAAAAGCCACCGGGCGAGGGAGCCTCGCTCGAAAGTACCGAGGTCAACAATGAAAGCGCCGAACGCGCGCTGCGTGCACTGAATGCGCCCGATGCCAAGCTGACCGAACGTCTGGAGCTTAAAAACCGGCTGCACACCGCTTTGTTGGAGCGGTTGAACCTGTCGGTAATCGACAAGGTCCAGACCGAAGAATTGCGCCGCGAAGTGGCGAACCTGGTCCAACAGGTACTGGCCGAAGAGAAGCGCCCGATGCGGACCGAGGATTTCAAGCAGATCGTCGACGAGTTGATGGACGAGGTTCTGGGCTTTGGTCCGCTGGAGCCGCTGCTGGCCGATCCGTCGGTCAACGATATCCTCGTCAACGGCCATGACAGTGTCTATGTCGAACGCTATGGCATTCTGGAACGGACTGCCGTTCGCTTTAGGGACGAACGGCATCTGCTTCGGATCATTGACAAAATCGTGTCTTCGATCGGGCGGCGTATCGATGAAAGCCAGCCCTGGGTCGACGCCCGCCTGGCCGATGGCAGTCGGGTAAACGCGATCATCCGGCCCTGTGCCATCGATGGTCCATCGCTGTCGATACGTAAGTTTTCGTCCAAGCCCATTCTGATGGAGAAAATGGTGGAACTGGGCTCGCTCACCTCAGAGGCGAGCGAGTTTTTGGCAGCACTCGTCGAAGCGCGCATGAACATCCTGATCTCGGGCGGTACAGGGTCGGGGAAAACGACACTGCTCAACGCCATGAGCCGTGCCATTGAGACACGCGAACGGATCGTCACTATCGAGGACGCGGCCGAACTGCAGCTTCAGCAAGAACATGTGGTTCGGCTGGAGACACGCCCCCCAACGCCTTCGGGCAGCGGCTCGATCACGCAACGGGACCTGGTTAAAAACGCTCTCAGGATGCGCCCGGATCGTATCATCGTGGGCGAGGTGCGGGGCGCCGAGACCTTTGACATGCTTCAGGCGATGAACACCGGTCACGACGGCTCGATGACGACGGTTCACGCCAACACCGGGCGCGACGCGCTTTCCCGGATCGAGCAGATGGTCACGATGATCGGGATCGATTTGCCGCTTTCCGCCATCCGCAGCCAGATCGCCAGTGGTCTCAACTTTGTTATTCAGCTCAACCGGTTGAGCGATGGTAATCGAAAGCTGATGTCAATCAGTGAAATTACCGGCATGGAAGGCGAAACCATCACCCTGCAGGAACTCTTTTCCTTCAAACGGACGGGTAAGGATGAAAACGGCAAGGTGACGGGTCAGTTGCTGTCAACGGGCCTGCGGCCCAAGCATGCCGATCAATTGGCCGCGGTTGGCGTCGATCTCAAACCGCTTCAGATGGTGGGAGAGTAAGGCGGTGTTTGAACTTCCTGAATGGCTTGTCACCAATCTCAACGCACAACTGATCCTGTATATCGGCATCGTTGTCGGTGTGTTGCTGGCTTTCGAAGGGATGCGTCAGTTCTTCTCAAGCCGGACCCGACGGGAAGAGGCGCGCAGCCGAAGACTGCAGCTGATCGCCAAGGGCGCGACCACGGAAGAAATTCTAGCGATCCTGAAGCCCGAAGAGACAAAATCTGCCTCCAGCCGTCTTCCGCTGGTCGGCGATTTGCCCCGCGTTTTGCTGCAGGCGGGCATTACCATGTCATCGGGCGCGTTTCTGACGACGTGTTTTGCCGGGTTCGCGATCGCAACCGTGGTCTTCGCTCAGATTGCCAACGTGGTGATTGCCATTCTGGCCGCGTTTTTTCTTTGCATGATCGTTCCGATCCTCGCCGTGCGCTTGCAAAGGACCCAGCGGATCAACGATCTGGTCCGCCAGTTGCCCGACGCGCTGGATATGATGGCGCGTGGCCTGAAGGTGGGTCACCCGCTTCAGACATCGCTCGCGTCGGTTGCCAATGAAATGCCCGATCCCATCGGGACCGAGTTCGGTCTGGTGGTCGATCAGGTGGCCTTTGGGGATGAACTGGTCGATGCGTTCAACGAATTTGCCGATCGCCTCAACCAGGAAGACGTGCATTACCTGGCCACAGCCATCGCAATCCAACACGGGACAGGTGGCGACCTGGCACGCGTGCTGACCGTTTTGGCAAAGGTGATCCGCGAGCGGCTGACGATGCGGCGCAAGGTCAAGGCAGTTTCCGCCGAAGGCCGCCTTTCGGCCGCGATCCTGAGCGTGGTCCCTGTTATCATCTTCATCGGGCTGAACGTGATGTCGCCGTCCTATTACGGTGATATCTCGGATGAGCCCTTGGCCAAGCCCTTGGTGTTTGCCGTGATTGGACTGGTCGTTCTGAACGCCGTCATCCTTCGGCGTCTCGTCGCGATCAGGTTTTGAGGCGCAGATGCTAGAGTGGATCCTCGATATCTTTCCGGCGTTAGACAGCAGCGCCAATGTGGTTTTGATGATTGGCGTCGGTGTCGGCATGATGCTGTTCGTCTATGGCGCGTTCGACGCGATTTCCCCCGGCAATCCGGCGGCGCGGCGCTATCGCCGCAATGAAATTGGTGATCGCCGCAGCGGCTTTGACGCTGGCATTCTCTATAACCCCGAGGTTGACCCGAAAGGCCTGATGAAGGCGCTGATGCCGGGCGATCGGAACGAAAGGTCCAGGCTCAAGCGTGACCTGCGCAATGCTGGCCTCATCGGGCCGAATGCGATTCTGCGGTTCTTTGGCTTCCGGGTCGCGCTCGCCGTTGGCTTGCCGATGCTGCTCGTGGGCGTTGTGATGTGGCGCAGAAGCGGGCTGTGGCTTCCGGAAGATGTGGTTTGGCTGATCGATTCCACGTCGCGCCTGGTGATGCTGCAAATCCTGACAGGGCTGGCCGGCATCGGGTTTTTCGCGCCGGCCATGTGGCTCAAGCGCAAGGTCAACATGCGCAAACGCGAGATTGAAGAGAGTTTTCCGAACGCCCTCGACCTGATCCAGATTTCAGTCGAAGCAGGGCTAGGCTTTGACGCAGCAATGACGCGGGTGGCCAACGAGATGGTTCATTCCGCTCCCGCCCTTTGCCAGGAGTTCCGCATGGTCCAGCTCGAGATCGCCGCCGGTGGCGAACGCGACAAGGCGCTGATGGACCTGGCCGCGCGCACCGGTGTGGACGAGGTGAACTCTTTCGCCAATGTCGTATTGCAATCGGTTCGGTTCGGCACCTCGATGTCCGATGCGCTGCAGATATATGCGCATGAGATGCGCACTTCGCGTGAGCTTCGGGCACAGGAACAGGCGAACAAACTGCCTGTGAAAATGTCGGCCGTGATGTCGGCCTTGATGCTGCCCGCCATGATCCTTTTGATCGTCGGACCCGTGGTCATTCGCTGGATGAACACCTTCGGATGAGATGATTCGCAGGTGGTGGCCGCGGGCACCGACACCCTGCCACCCTGTTGGTCTTGGTCAAATTCGTGATCAATACTTCAATTATGTGCTATTTTGTTTCAGAATTGGCACCAATTGATGCCCAAACCCGGGAACCCCTTCTAATGCGGTTGTGTTGCATTGACGGACGGGCGTGCTGATAGGGTAGTATATGGCAGGGCGTGAGAACTCTGTTGGTTGGGGATGCAGCAGCCGGCAAATTTGTATTGTGTGTTAGTTTTGGTGGGGAGTGATTTGAGTTCGATGCAGCCATTTTCGGAAGACCAGCGTGTCCTGCCTGATTTGCGGGTTTTGGATGGCGTGGCCACGTGGTGTGGCGGCCTTCATGGCTCGGTACCGCTGGTCGATGCTTTGCGCGCCCTTTGTATCGGCTTGGGCGCAGACGCCGCCGGGATTTCCCGTCATCATCATCGGATCGAAGAGACACCGCGTCAGGTCGCCCTTGTTTCGCGCGAAGGTGCACTGCCATTGCGGCGGGCCCACTGCACGGACGTTCTCGGTTATCATTTCGGGCATGCCAAACCTGGCAGCCTTTGGACCTTGAGCGAAATGCGCGAGGATCCGGGCTGGTCCATGACCCACGGGCTTGACGGATGGCTGACATCCGGTGGCGCGGCCGAGGTTGCGGTGATCCCGATGTCGGTCACCCGCCAAAGTGCGGACTATATTGAGTTCCACTTCAGCCAGCCCCTGACCCGGGCGGCCCTGGCCGAGATCGAGGCGCTTGTGCCCACGATTGTGCGATCCTGGGTTGGGCGCAAGCCGGGCCTCGTCGCCCGCGCAATGACGGATGGCAAAGTGCTGATTGCAAAGAACCCGTCCGACGGGTCCCGGCCCCGTTGGGACAAACCGATCCTGGGTATGGCGAACCCCGCAGGGCTCAGCCGGGCCGAGTTCCGTGTTTGCGTTTTGCTGTCGCGCGGGCTTTCGGTCAAAGCGGTCTCGGATGAGCTGGGCCTGTCGGAAAACACCGTGCGCTCGCATCTCAGGTCGATCTACGCAAAGACCGAAACCGGCGGCCTGTCGGAGCTGATCTATCTGATCCTGTCGATCCCGGACGAAGACATGGGCCAGACCGTGGTCGCGCGCCGGGCGTGAACCACCATCTACAAGTCGATCTCGATGACGCCGTCCGGTTCGCTGGCGCGCGACTGGCAGAGAATGATCTCATGCTGACGCTGCGCTGCTGACAGCACAAAGTCGCGATGCTCGACCTCGCCTGAGATCACGCCGCATTTGCACACACCGCAGAGCCCGTCGGAGCACTTCACATCCACGGGCACACCTGCTTCGATCAAAACATCAGTCGCCGCGCGATCTTCGGGTACGTCGAGCATACGTCCCGAACGTGCCAGCTTCACCTTGAACGGGTGGTTCACATAGTCCGGCACTTCGGGGACCGAAAAGTACTCCAGATGGCGGGCCTCTTCGGGATAGCCGCCCTGTTCCGCCGCCGCCATGACGGCGGCCATAAAGGCGTCCGGCCCGCAGGCATAGACGTGGCTTCCGGTCTTTGGGTTTTTGAGGAGGGCGCTGAAATCGGCGCGTGTGCCCTCGTCGGAGACGTGCATATGAACACGGTCCGCCCAGGGCATCGCGGCCAGTTCGTGAGCAAAGGCCGCCTTGGCCCGGGTGGGCACCGAATAGTGCAAGGCGAAGTCACGACCCAACGCGTGCAACCGGTGCCCCATCGCGATCATTGGCGTCACCCCAATCCCGCCGCCCATCAGCAGCGTGTGCGCGGCATCCTGGACCAGCGGGAAGTGATTGATCGGTTTGGATAAAAAAACCCGACGCCCTTCGCGGAAAATCCGATGTAAAAGGGCCGAGCCGCCACGCCCCGCCGTTTCCTTCAGTACGGCAATGCGATAGCACGACCGGTCCGCAGGGTCGCCGCACATCGAATACTGGCGCAGAAACTCGGGCGCGACGACGATGTCGAGATGCGCGCCCGCGCTCCATTCCGGCAGGTCGCCCCCGTCTGCAGCGCGAAATTCGTAAACCGTGATGTCGTCAGAAAGGCGTTCGACCTTTGCGACAATTGTTGTCAGAACCGGGCTGTCGGCGCGTTCGGGCACCTCATGCGCGAGACCTTGTGTGTCGCCCGCCGACAGCCGGGACTTGTATACCTCGGGCGTTATCAGCGCGTCATAAGCCGCGATCCCCGCCTCGCGGTCCATCGGAGCGGGATAGGGCCAGGGCGGCGGCGTCAGCGGGGCCGGATAGACGGCCAGCGTCTGGTCTTCGTACTTGAGGTCGAGGTCGGTCTGCAGATCGCGCACATTCACAGGCGCGCGGGCCGGGCGATAGCCGCCATCTTCGGCGATCTCGAGGTCCCACCACCATTTCTTGACCGGGTTTAGCCCGCCATTGCCGACCGTATCGTCCAGTTTGGCCAGCGCGGGGGCCAGCTTCGGCACGTTCATCGCCGCCCAGCGGAACGGTTTTTCGGCGAACAGGCCTTCGAGGTTCCAGGGGCAGGTCTTCATACAGCGACCGCACATTGCCCCGCCTTCGGTCGTGATCCGATAGGTCGCGCATTTCTGGCTGTCGGATTTCCAGATCTCATAGCCGTTGAACATCAGCTTGGGTCCGGCGGTGATCGCGCCGGACGGGCACTCGCGGGCGCATTTGTTGCAACTTTCGCAAAACGCCTGCAGCCCGAAGTCGATTGGCTTGTCATGCGCCAGCGGCATGTCCGTGGTGATCACCCCGGACTTGAGCCGGGGGCCAAGGAACGGGTTCAGGATCACCTCACCGATCCGGCTGACTTCGCCGAGCCCGGAGAGCAGCAAAAGCGGCGGTTGCAACACATCGCCATCCATCACCGAATGCGCTTTCGCTTTGTATCCCAAGCGTCTGATTTGCTTGGCAAGTATCCCTCCCAACAGGGAAAAACGCAGATAGGCGCGCATCGATTGGGCAACGCTGATCCAGTCGTCCCCGCTGGCGCCCTCCATGGTCTCAAAGCCCTGGTCGATGATAATGCTGATCGCCCGATCATGGGGCGGGTCAATCGGGTCGCCTGCAGCGTCATGGCTGTACCACGTCCAGTCGGGGCAGCGGCTGATGCCCACCGCGTCACAGCCGAGGAAATAGGCCGCCGCTTTCACATTCGCCGCATTCCGCGCGGCATCGCCTGGCCGGGCGTCGCCCTCCGGTGGACCATCTTGCAGCAGCACGAGCGCCCCCAGCATCCGCCGTTGCGCCATCGACGGGGCGGCCTTGCGGACATAATGCCCGCCTTTGGCACTGTCCTGCAGCGTCTTGCCCATGTCACCGAACTGCGCACGCGCGAACATATCCGTCCGCTTGGGCACGCGGGGCACACGCGGCTCATCGATAAAGGTCGTGGGCGTCTCGACGCGCTTCAGTGTCTCGAACGGGTGCGGACCATCAGCGTAGTAACGATGCTTGTAGGGATCGCGGTTGAGCGCGCTTTTCTGCGTCCGATAGCCCAGCCACCATTTCGGTCCGAGCAGGGGCTGATCAAGGGCAAGCGGCGCGTCCGGTGTCATCTCAAACGTTGTGGTCAGGGCGGCAATGCCAAAGCGGTCACCCAGAAACGGGTTCCAAAGTTCCCCCCCCTTGACCACTGCCAACCCGGCAATCACGGCCAACCGGTTCAGGTCCACGTCCGAGGAGGTCGCGGTGTGCGCCTTGGCATCCCACCCAAGCAGCCGGATGTAATTCGCCAGCACGACTGCCGTCTCAGATGATCGGAGCGCAGCGCGGTGCGCTTCTGCGCCCCCGATCCAGTCGCAGCCCCGTTCATCGGGGTCCGGGGCGCGGTGCATCTCGGTCAGGAAGACGACGGCATGACTATGCCCCGCGATGCCCGAGGGCGGCGCTTCCATTGCGTCCTTAAGGTCGGCCATGATCAGGTCGATGCCGCTGGCCAGCGTCTTGGTCTGCCGCGTCTTTAGATCATTGGCCAGCCGGTCGATGTCGGGGTTGCGGAACGGCGTGTCCAGCCGCGCATCTTTGGTCAGCCGACAAACCGCGACCATCGAGCTGTCGGAAAAATATCCAAATGCTTTCAGATGGTTGGCGCGCTCGGTCGGGTCGGACGGGCAGTCGGCCCGCGCCTTGTTGACCAATCCGTCGCGGATCGCGTCCATCATCGCCTGATACTCGCCCA
Source organism: Pseudomonadota bacterium (assembly GCA_039193985.1). Lineage (GTDB taxonomy): Bacteria > Pseudomonadota > Alphaproteobacteria > Rhodobacterales > Rhodobacteraceae > JAJDOD01. Next base: position 19,071 of record JBCCWG010000030.1, on the reverse strand, counting down.
TCGCGTTTGTCAGACAGTCCGGGGCATCCTGGTTCTTGAACTCAAGCGCCGTGAAGCGGGCAAGATTTGCAAACCTCGGTTCCGCGCCGCGCTTCAACCGCTCCAGAGGGTAGGGACCGAGATGGACGGGGCGTTTGGCGTCGGAGAAAAAGCGCATATCGCGACGTTAGACAATCGCTGCGCCGCCTGCCAGAGGCCGAGGTCCGATACGGACTCCGTGCCAAAACCCGTGTCGGATTTTGCTTGGCCTCACAAACCCTTGCGTTTGCCAAGTGCAGACTGCGTGCTAGCCTTTTCGGTAACACTAATCGGAGGATTGGAATGCGCGTCACTGGCCTTGCCGCCGCCCTTGTCATCTGGGCGACCACCGGGTTTGCAGAAAACCACGAAGCCACCACCATCAGCCACGGTATCTCTGCCTTTGGCGAGCTCAAATACCCCGAGGGCTTTGCGCATTTCGACTACGTCAACCCCGACGCGCCCAAAGGCGGCACGATGAGCTTTAGGGGCACGCTGGCCAGTTCAACCTTTGACAGCCTGAACTGGTTCATCCTTGAAGGCGAGCCCGCGCAGGGTCTCCGCCATATCTATGACCAGCTGATGGTGCGGGCCTATGACGAGCCCGACGCGGTCTATGGGCTTCTGGCCGAGAGCATTGAGTACCCCGAGGATCGCTCTTGGGTGATCTACACACTCCGCGAAGAAGCACGGTTTGCCGATGGCGAGCCGGTACAGGCCGATGACGTTGTCTTTACCATTGACACTCTGAAGGAAGACGGCAACCCCCGATGGCAGATCCTGCTGAGTGACGTGGCCGGGGCCGAAGCGCTTTCGGAGCGGGAAGTGAAGGTCACTTTCGACGAGGATGCGCAACTCCGCGACCTGATCGCGACCGTCGGTCAACTCTACATCCTGCCCAAGCACTACTACGATACGGTTGAGTTCGACCGCTCGACCATGGAGCCGCCCCTGGGGTCGGGGCCATACGTGGTCAGCGACGCCGATGCGGGCCGCAACATCACCTATTGCCGCAACGACGATTACTGGGCCGCCGATCTCAACGTGAATGTCGGCACATGGAACTTCGACTGCTTCCGCTATGAGTATTTCACCGATACGACAGCAGCGTTCGAAGCGCTCAAGGCCGGTGTCTATCTCTTCCACGAGGAGTTCTTTTCGGCCCTTTGGGCTACGGGTTACGACTTTCCCGCGCTCGATAACGGTTGGGTCATTCGCAAAACGATTGGCGATGACCGCGCCGCCGGGGCACAGGGGTTCTGGCTGAACCTGAGGCAGCCCAAGTTTCAGGACCGCCGCGTGCGCGAAGCCATTGGTCTGATGTTCAACTTCGAATGGTCGAATGAAACCCTGTTTTACGGCCTTTACGAACGCACCGACAGTTTCTGGGAGAACTCGTCGTTGCAAGCCTCGGGCCCGCTTGAAGGCGGCGAACTGGCCGTGTTGGAACCGTTCCGTGCGCAATTGCCCGAGCGTGTCTTTACCGAGGAAGCGTACAAGCCCCCGGTCAGCACGAATCGCAAAACTGATCGCCGCCTGGTCCGGCAGGCCAACACCCTGCTGGAAGAGGCAGGGTGGATCATCGGCGAAGACGGCCTTCGTCGTAACGCCGAGGGCGAGACGCTGACCCTCGAGATCCTCGACGATGGGCCGTCCTTCGAACGGATCGCCCTCCCTTTCATCGAAAACCTGCGGCTTCTGGGCATCGATGCCAAATGGGAACTGATCGATCCCGCGCAATACGAGCAGCGCCAGGAGGATTTCGACTATGATGTGGTCATCGGTCGTTTCGCGCTTCCGCTCTCACCCTCTGTCGAGTTGAACACGCTGTTCTCCAGCGAAAGCGCCGACCGACCGGGTACGTTCAACCTTTCGGGGCTGCAAAACCCGGTCGTCGATGCGCTGATCGAGAAGGTGATCGCCGCCGAAGACCGCGAGACGCTGACGACCCGGGTCAAGGCGCTCGACCGGGTGATGCGCGACGAACTGATCTGGGTCCCGAACTGGTACAAGGGCAGCCACTGGATTGCCTATTGGGACGTGTTCGGGTTCCCGGAGGAAAAACCGCCCTACGACCGCGGCACCGACTACTGGTGGTTCGAGCAGGACAAGTACGACGCGCTCGTCGCAGCCGGGGCGCTGCGCTGACGTCCGAGGTTCCCCCCGACGGCCCGGTCTGCGATAGAGGGCCGAGATGCAGGAGGGTAAGACATGTCGGACGCGGATATCGGTCTGGTTGGTTTGGGCACCATGGGCGCGATGCTCGCCCTTAACATGGCCGAGAAGGGGCACCGGGTCGCGGTCTACAACCGCACCTATTCCGTGACGGAGGAGTTTGTCGCCGGGGCAGGGGCGCTGGCCGGTAATCTGGTGCCTTGCGAGACCTATGCCGACTTTGCCGCTGCCATCCGAACCCCGCGCGCTGCCATCCTGATGGTGCCGGCGGGCAAGGCTGTCGATGGGGTCAGCGCCGACCTTGCCGAGCACTTCGAAGCGGGCGACATGATCGTAGATGCCGGCAACGCCAACTTTCATGACACCAATCGCCGTTCCGCCGAGGGAGGTCAGATCAAGACCATGGGCATCGGCGTCTCGGGCGGGGCCGAGGGCGCGCGCTATGGCCCCTCGATCATGGCCGGTGGCTCGCCGGATGCGTGGGCGCGGATGAAGCCGATCCTGACGGACATCGCCGCCGACTATCAGGGTCAGCCCTGTGCCACCTATATGGGCCCCGAGGGCGCGGGACACTTCGTGAAGGCCGTGCATAACGGTATCGAATACGCCGATATGCAGATCATTGGCGAAGCCTATGGCCTGATGCGTGATGGGCTGGGCATGCAAGCTGACGCCATTGGCGACGTCTTTGCACGCTGGAACGGGGGACCGCTCGCCTCCTACCTCATCGAGATTTCGGGCAGGGTCGCGGCGGCTATCGACCCGGATACGGGCAAAGCCATGCTGGACGTAATCGAAGACAAGGCAGGCCAGAAAGGCACAGGTCGCTGGACGGCCATCGAAGCCCAGCACCTGGCCGCCCCCGTCAGTGTGATCGAAGCCGCCGTCGCCGCGCGCAATATCTCGGCGATGAAGGACGTGCGCCAGACCGGCGAAGCGCTGTTCGGTCCTGCGCCGCAACCGGTCACTCTCGATCTTGACCTGATTGAAGACGCGCTGATTGCAGGCAAAGTGATCTGCTATAGCCAAGGGTTCGAGATGCTGCGCCGCGCCAGCGACGGGTTTGGCTGGAACATGCCGTTGCCCGAGATCGCAAAGGTCTGGCGGGCGGGCTGCATTATCCGGTCCGACATGCTGAACGACATGGCGGCAGCACTCGCCGAGGATCCAGAGCGGCTTCTGATGTTCGCCCCGTTTTTCGCCGATATCCTGAACGCACGCACGCCGGCCTTGCGACAGGTGGTTGGGGCGAGCTTGACGGCCGGCCATCCGGTGCCCGCGCTGGCCGCGGCGCTCACCTATTTCGATGCGATGCGCACGGGCCGGGGCACGGCCAACATGATCCAGGGCCAGCGCGACTTCTTTGGCGAACATGGCTTTGAACGTGTGGATCGCGCCGAAGGTGGCCAGCATGGACCCTGGACAGACCGGACGTGAAAGGCGACCGCTGGGCTGACCACTTGGTCCTGATTGTCGGCGTTTTCATCTTCTGTGCCCCGCTGGTAATCCTGTTCGTTGGCGCAATGACGCCGGGAGGTCTGCGCGGCGATTGGAACGGGATCGCCGAAGGTTTGACCCAGAACCGCGACAGCCTTGCCCGCGCGCTGCGCAATGGGCCGGGGCTGCTCGACATGACGCTGGCGTCGACGCGGTTGGCCCTTGGCGTTGCGGTCGTCACCACGGTGGTGAGCTTTCTGGCCGCGTTCGCGATGACGCATTTCGCAAGGGGGGCCATGCGCCTCAGTTTCGGTTTGGTCCTTCTGACGCTCTACTTCCCCATCGAAGCGCGCATGCTGCCGACTTTCGACATCGCCGCGACGCTGGGCCTGATCGACACGTTCACCGGCGCGGTGCTGCCGATCCTGCCGCTGGCCGTGGGCACGTTCTACTTGCGCCAGCACCTGCTGACGATCCCGCGCGAACTGGCCGAAGCGGCGCAGCTTGATGCGGCGGGGCCCTTTCGGTTCCTGGCGGACATCCTGCTGCCAGCATCGTACGTGCCCCTGGCCACTGTCTTTGTGGTCAGCTTCATCCTCGGCTGGAACCAGTACCTTTGGCCGCTGATGATCTTTGTTGAAAACAGCCAATTGCCCCTGATGCGAGGACTCAACCTTGTCGGGACCGGGTCGGGACCCAGTATGTTGATCGCGGCCACCTCGATGGGGCCACCACTGCTTCTGATGCTGGTGTTGCTGCGGCTGCTACTTCGCCGCACCGTGTGACACCCGCTAATCCAGCAGTATCTCGACAATCGGCGGCCAGATCAGCATTACTGCCAAGGCGCAAAGCTGGATGCCGATGAACGGCAGGAAGCCTTTGAAGATATCCGTCAGCGAGATATGCGGTGGCGCCACCGATTTCAGATAGAACGCGGCCGGACCGAAGGGCGGTGACAGGAAACTCACCTGCATGTTCATACAGAAGAGCACCCCGAACCAGACCGCCAGGTACTTTGGCTGCAACTCTCCGATCAGGCCAATCTCCTCAATCGGCAAGCGCTGCACGATGGGCAGAAAGACCGGGATGATCAGCAGCACGATGCCGACCCAGTCCATGAAGGCGCCCATGAACAAAAGCATGACCATCATGACCAGAATGATCCCCATCGTCGGGAAATCCGCGCCGAGGATCAGGTTCGCCACATAAGTCGGCCCGCCCGCGATGGTGTAGGCCCCGGCAAGTGCTGTCGCGCCGATGGTCACCCAGATGATCGTACCGGTGGACTTCAGCGTCCGCATCAGGCTGTCCCAGAGGAGGTCAAAGCTGAACTCACCCCGGAAGATTGCAAGGATGAGCACGGCGACCGCGCCCATGCCAGCCGCTTCGGTGATGCCGGTGATACCGCCATAGATCGACCCCATGACGACCCCGATCACAACGATGGGGGCAACCAGGCCCTTGCCCATCGACCAGCCCGTTGCGGTCGTCTTGCGCCCGAAGACGAAGAAGATCGCGGCCAGCGCGATGGCGATCATCCCGCCGAACCAGGGCACGAAGTCGGGTGTGCCCCAGAAGATTGGCTCGACCCCTTCGCCCGGCGCGTTCTGGCCGGTCACGGTGAAGAACAGCGCCCGCGCGAACAGCACCGCCGAGAACCCGGCCAGCAGCACCGTCAGGAAGGCGAGGAACAGCATGGTTTTCTCACGCCCTTGCGGTTCACCCTCGACGGGTTCGGGCAGGGGGGCGTCCTCGGGGTGAAGCTGCGTGCGGATGATGATGTAGATGATGATGAACGTCGCCAGCATGAAGCCGGGGATGAAGGCGGCGGTGAACAAGGCCTTGATCGAGGTCTCGGTGATCAGGCCATAGATGATCAGCACGATGGACGGTGGGATCATCGTCCCGAGCGAGCCCGAGGCGCAGATCGTCCCGATGGCAAGGTTCTGGTTATAGCCAAGCCGCAGCATCTGGGGCAGGGCGATCAGCCCCAGCAGAACCACTTCGCCGCCGATGATCCCCGACATCGCCGCCATGATCACGGCCATGATCGACGTGACGATGGCAATGCCGCCACGTGTCCGGTTCAGCCAGACATTCAGCGAGGAATACATGTCCTTCGCAATGCCCGAGCGTTCCAGAAGTGCGGCCATGAAGATGAATAGCGGGATCGATATAAGGACATAGTCCGTTAAGAGCCCGTATATTCGTTGCGCTATGATGTTTAACGGCCCCGAGCCGGGTCGCCCGGTCAGGGTGCCCTCCCCGAAGCTGAAGGGGTTGGTCAGCAGTGACGGCTCGAAGCGCATCACCAGCACAAGCACGGCGAGAATGGCCGAGGCCATGCCCAGCGGCATGCCGATGGCCAGCAAGACGATCAGCCCGATCATCAGGACGAGCGAAATGGTTCCAATATCCAGTCCCATCAATCGCGCTCCACTTGATTGCCTTGGATCGATCCTCGGCTCACATCCAGATCGCCTGTGCCTTCCGAGCCTACGGCGGCGCGGAGCTTGGCAAGTTCATCTTCGTCAATGTCATCTGCGGCGGTGTGGATCACCGGTTCAGCGTTCCAGTCCGAAATGAGATTGATTACCGCCTGCACCGCCACCAGCGAGATGATGATCAGCACTGCAGGTTTCAGCGTGGCCGGGATGGGCGGATCGAAGGCTGTCCCGAATGTCTCCCACCGGTGCAGCTTGTCGAGTGCTTCGCCATAGCCGCCATAGACCAGAAAGAACGCAAAGAGCACGATCAGCAACGTCGAGATGCAGTCAAAGGTGCGTTGCAGCCAACGGGGGCAGACATCGTAGAGAAGGAAAATGCGGATGTGGCTGCGCTGCTGCATCGCATAGAGCCCGGCACAGAGGAAGATGAAGCCTGCCAGCCAAAGCGACAGTTCATTGGCCCAGAGGGTGGGGCGTTCCAACGCGTATCGCAGGATGACCTCATAAATCATGACGCTGGTCAGCATCACGACAAGTATCATCGTGACACGGCCGATGAAGACTGCGGCGCGATCTGCGGCGCGCCAGGCTTCGAATTCCATTGGGGCACGGCGCACGGTTTGAATTCCGAGGATCGTGAAGATCGGCAAACCGAAAAGCGCGAGATAGTCGATCCAGTCCGCCTCACCGCCGAACGGGCCGGCCATGCCGGGTGTTACGTCGTTTCGGTTGTGCACGCCGCGCAGATTGTCGGCCTGGCTGGCTTCCGGCGGCACCCAGTCGAGGGTAAAGGCAGGCAGATGCCAGACCAGCCATGCAGCGCAGACAATGAAGCAAGTCGGGATCACCCACTCGATCAGGCTTCCGGATTTCTCGTGCATGTCTTCCCCTCGCGAACGCAGCGCGTCCGTCCCTGCATTCCGTTGTTCGGAAAGTCGTAAGGCACGTAGGGCCCCGCGTCCGCCGCGAGGCCCGGTATCAAAACCCGAAGGTTACTTGGACACGAGGCCCAGTTGGTCGAGATATGACAGGTGCGATTCGACCAGAGCTTGAGCTTCCGGCGTGGTTGCGAAGTCGCCCCATGCAGCCTGTGCGGCATCGCGGAACTTCTGCAGTTCTTCCGGTGCCCACTGCGACAAGGTCACACCATCCGCGCGCAGCTTGGCTGCGGCTTCTGCGTTCGCCTTCTCGAATGTCAGCGCGGTACGTAGCGCCAGCGCTTCCATGGCGACCTTCATGATCGTCTGGTGGTGCGCAGGCATCGCGTCGAAGACGGCCTTGTTGCACGCCAGGTGGTCCGACGGCATCGAGTGGAATCCGGGGAAGTTGGCGTATTTTACGATGTCGTAGAGACCAAGGCCCACGTTGTTGGCAAGGCCCGAGGCGTCGGCGCCATCGATGATGCCTGTTTCAAGTGCGGTAAAGATTTCGGTGAAGTCCATCACGATCGGCGATGCGCCGAGGCTTTCAAAGATCTTGGTCTGCATGCCCGGGGGCGAGCGGAACTTCCAGTCTTTGAAGTCTTCGACCGTCGCAATCGGCTTCGACGAAGCAAAGCTTTCCTGACCATAGACCCACCAGCCGATCAGCTCCATGCCGTACTTGTTGTAAAGCGGAGCCGCAGCTTCCTTGCCGCCACCGAAATAGAGCCACGACAGCTGCTGATAGGGCGTGTCATAGCCACCCATGATGTCGCCGACGAACTGGAAAGCAGGGTTTTTACCGGTCTGGTAACCGCCACCCGTCATGTCGCAGTCGAGAATGCCCGTGGCCGCCGCGTCGAAGGTTTCAACCGACTTCACAACGGACGACGAGTAGAACATCTCGACCTGGATCTCACCGTTCGACATGGCAACGATGTCATCGACATACTGCTGCGCCAGTTTGCCCGACACGGTTTCGGGTGCGTAGTGCGTCTGAATGCGAAGGTTCGTTGTCTGCGCTGAGGCAACGGTCGCGGTCAGAGCGATGGCCGAAGCTGCAACGCTCAGTTTTTTGATCAGGTCCATGTAATCCTCCCTATAGTCCTGAAAGCCCGGCTTCGCCGGTATGTTCGGGGTGTCCCCTTTTGGTCCGATCACGCTAACAACCCCGCTCCGAGCCGTCCATAGGCTTTGTTCGGTATTTTTGGCTGGGTTTCGCGGGTTGGGCGTGGCAGGCGCAGTATCTGAAAGGTCTCAATCTTTGCTATCAGAATTCTTCTTGTGGTATGTCGTGCCCAAAGGCGCGTTGTTTTGAAATTTGCTGGCGCCTTACAGGGGTGCATTGTCAATGAAAAATGAGCGGATGGTTGCAGGAGCCGGGATCGGGCGTGCCGCGGATCAGCTGATTGCGGCATTTGTGGATTTGATCGACCGGGGCGAACTGAAAGATGGCGACCCTCTGCCGCCCGAGCGAGAAATCGTCGAGCGCTTTGGCGTCAGCCGAACTGTCGCGCGTGAGGCGGTTCAGGCATTGGCAAACCGCGGGCTGGTGGACGCGCAGCCTCGCTTCCGTCCAGTGGTACGCAGGCCCAGCTTTGACACAGCAATGCGAACCATCGGCGGTGTTGTTTCGCGGTTGCTGGGAGAAGAGGGCGGTGTTCGCAATCTCTTTGAGACGCGCATTCTGGTCGAATGTGCCCTGGTCCGCGAGGCGGCGCGATCGGCAAACAGTGTCGACATTGCCCGGCTTGAACGCGCCCTGGCCGCCAATGAAGCCGCGATAGGTGACAGCCCACGCTTCTACCAGACGGACCGGGCCCTGCACGGACTGTTCTATCAGATGGCCGGCAACCCAATTTTGATGGCAACGCACGAGGCGTACTCCGAGTGGCTTTCACCCTATTGGCTTCGTATGGGGAACCTGTCCGAGCGCAACGCTTCGAATTATGCGGCGCACAAGACCATTGTTGAAACGGTCAAGCTTGGCGATGCTGATGCCGCCGAACGTTTACTTCGGTCCCACTTTGCCGACGCCTGGGAGCAGGTCCGGGACACATTCGATTAGGTTCAATCAAGCCGTGGGCCCCAACACGGCGCGGGCCGGCTATGTGGTCAGCTGCCTTGCAAATCGTTCATCACAAGCACGTCGCCAAATCTTGGCGCGGCATTGGGTTGCAACGGCACGGCCCACAGCACAGGGGCCGACGCCGCAGAAGGCGTCGGCGCGTCGAGATCGGTCAGCAGGATGATCATCGACGGGTCCAGCGCCTCGGCTTCGGCAAGAACGGTGTCGAAGTCCGTGCCGCCCCCTTGACGCATCGCAATCGCGCCGATGGCTTCGCGCCGGGTGATGTGGCTTCTGCTGTGGACCTCGGTATCGAAGCCCAAAAGATACGCTTCGGCCCCAATACGGCGCACGATGGACGTGGCTTCGGCCGCGAACATGTTGAGCGTTGTCGCGCGTATCGAGCTTGAAGTGTCGAGCCCGATCACCAGCCGTGGTCGTGTCTGCTCGCGCGCCTGTCCAGGCTCAAAGACCGGTTGCGGGCCGCCCGTTCGTCGCGCCTCAGCATCGCGCGCCAACCAGGCGCGGGCCGGGCGCCGGTGGCTTTGGCGGGGATGCTGCGCCAGCGCTTTGCCCAGCAGCCGCCGCAGTCTGATCTCCCAAGGGACAACCGATTTTGGCAGGTCGCCAAACCGGGTCATAATGGCGCCAATCCCGCTTCCGGCCCGGTGTCCGGCGCTCATGGCTTGCTCGATCCGTCCGGTCCAGATGTCTGCTTCGCTTTTGTCCGGGTCAGTGTCTTTGAGATCGGGTTCGAACCCGTGGGTCATGGCATAGCGCGCGATCCCGCTATCGCCCCCTTGTTCTTGCGACGATACGGTCAACGCAGCGTAGAGTGCGTCGCTGTCCCAGTCCGACAGCACGTTGCCGGGGCGCTCTTTCACCGGAAGCATCGCAACGAGATCCGCGGCGCGCACTGCCGGGCGGGGAAGGGCGTGCCCCGCCTGAAGCAGCGCCTCATTCACCAGCGCATCACATGCCAGATCATACAGTTTCCCCTGGAACCCCGGCCCATAGCGGTCGCGGGCACCACACCGCCGCGCAGAATGACGCAAGGCCACGTGAAGCACATGGTGCGCGATCAGACCGGTTTGCTCCGAGATTGCCAGCAGGGGAAACTCCGGCCCGAGATAGATGGTCTCACCTTCGGTCACCGTTGGCTCCGTGCCATCGCGATAGGCGCACCAGAGGGCGAGGGCGGCAATCGCCGGATCGACCTCGGGAAGCCGGGCAAGGGCAGGCTGTGCGCGGGCCGAGTGTTTCATGCGCCCCTCAGAATGCCCCGGCCCCGACCCGCGCTTCGGCATAAAGCCGATAAGCTTCGGAGGTTCGGAATGCTTCGGCCAGCCCGTTTGTCATCGCCTTGCGAATGAGAATCTCGAAACCAAACGCGGTAAGATCGGCGAGCGGAAGACCCGGAGCATCGGAGTTTCGCAGATCTGCCATGATGTCGATGGCATCGCTGATCGACGCCTCGTCAGCCTGTGCCACCAGCGCATAGATCATGCCAACGAGGCCGTTGACCGACGTCGGATACAGGCCCGCGCGCTTCGCCTTTGGTGCCTCCATGATCTCTTGCAAGGATACCAGCGCTTCGATTTCGGCGGCGACCTGGGTAAACTCTGCCGCGGCAGCCGTGCCGACGGTGCCGGCCACCATCGTGTGGCGCAGGCGTTTGTCTTCGATAGCAGTGACAATGTCGCTCACGCGTTCCCAGGACCGTGGGGTGCAGACAATCGTGTCGCCCTGGCGCATGGCGTGTTCGGTCGTGTCCAAAAGATCGGGGCGGGCGCGCAGAAACGCCGTCACAAGCGGCGAGAGCGCGCGATCCACGGCGTACCCTTCAAGCCAGTCCTTGGCGTCGGCATTGACCTGCAGATGTATCAGCCGGTCGGACAGAGCGGTTCCCATCTCATAGGCAATCGCACCGTCATCCACCGTGTTGCCAGCGGCCACGACGAAAACGCTCGTCGGCAGCACGTGCCGCCCGACCCGGCGTTCCTGCAAAAGGCCATAGACAGTGGGTTGCAGGTTCGGCGACGCGGCGGTGAGTTCGTCGAGAAACAGGATTGAGGGCTGGTTGGGATCGTCAGGGAGGTCTTCGGGGCGGTACCAGACGGTCTTCCGCGCCTCGTGATCGTAATAGGGCAGGCCTCTCAGATCCTGTGGTTCGATAGTGGTCAGGCGAATGTCGAACAATCTTGCGCCGATCCGGTGCCCAAGCTCTGTGACAAGCTGAGCCTTGCCGACGCCGGGGCGCCCATGCAGCATCCAGGACGCGGTCAAGCGGCCCTCGCTTTGCGCGGTCCACCCCGCGTGCAGCGTTTCAAGCGCCTCGCCGGCGCTGACGACCTGAGCGTTGACGCTCATGTCGGGGCCCCCTTAGGTTCGGAACTATCCAGAAAGGCGGCGAGCCGCGCGTGCGCGGACACGCCACGTGCTTCGAAGGATACGGACCGGAACGAGACCCCCTCGCGCTGATTGGCCAGAAAAAGATGCTCCTCGGTGAAGTCGTCGTCAAATAGTCCGTCCCGGATGATCGTCCGTTCCTCGGCGGACAGGGGGACGAGGCGTGATTTGCCCTGATCGCGTTGCAGGCTGACAATGGTCATCGGCGGCACGCGCACCATATCCGACTGCTCGATGACCAGATAGATCGCGCCGGTTTCGATCCCCTTCCGTGCGGCCAGTTGCGCCAGAATACGTCGTCCGCGAAACTGGAGGGTGTCGAGCGCGCGGGCCGCTTCGGCCTCGGTTGTCATTTCCTTGCGTTTCTCTCGCGGGATGCGGAGCACACGAAGCTCAACGATCCCGATTGCCAACAGCATCACAATCGGTGCCTGACTGATCGGAAGCGCCGCGGCGGGCCACAGGATGGCGGCGATGCCAAATGGCAGCAGTGTCAAGGTAAGCCGCATGACCTGACTTTCGAAGATCGCACGCAGGATGAAACCCCCACTGACATCGCGCCGGGGCAGGATCATGCCGCGCTCGAGTATCTTGCGAGGTGCGGTGGGGAACTCGAGGATACCGGGGTTCCAGACTGTATCGGGCGACAGGACGAACAAGCTCATGACCGGCCTGCATCGGTTGGGTTCACCACCCAGGTCGGCGCACCGGACCGGCTCACCGCCACTCTCCGCGAGGCGTCCCGAATTGAATGGTCCTTCGTCATCCGCCAGAAATAGCTCGTCTGATCGCCCTCGCCACCGGGCGTTGGGCGGCGCGCTTTGTCGCGTGGGCTGGAACGGCGCGGTACACTCAATGCTGCGGCGCAAAGAGCAGTTTCAGATAGGTTCTGAAAAGCATGATCTGCTCTGACGCGTTCTTGTGCTCGCGCAGAGCGCGTTGAAGAACCAAACCGCCTTCGACAACGCCGGAGACCATGTCGCCAAGCGCGTCCATGTTGACCGGCTCGCGCGGTTCATAGACCGCGGCGATTTCTTCGAACATGCCACGGAACCGTTTGCGCCAGCTCAGAATGGCTTGCCGGTTCAATTCGCGCACGCCCGCATCGAACAACCTGTCCTGATAGGCCGTCGCAGCAATGACGCAGCCAGGATGACCCTTCGGCATTTCTTCCAGCATCTCAGCAAGTAGTTTCAGTCCGATCAGCATCGCGTGCAACGGATCGTCGTTCAACTCGCGTGCGCGCGCGAAAAGGTCGTCGTAGAGCACGTCTTCAGTTTCGATGTAGCGTTCGAGCATGGCGCGCGCCAAGGCGTTCTTGTCCTTGAAGTGATAGAAGAAGCCGCCCCGCGAGATCTCGGCCCCTGCAACGATCTCTTCAATCGAGGTCGCCTCAAACCCTTTGTCGAGCACGGCGGCTTCAGCGACGTCGAGGATTCGGCTTCGGGTGTCGACTTTCGCGTTCATCGCGTGTTTCCCTACTGTACTGCGAGTACAGTTGACAGTGTCAAATGGTTCGGCATTGCCCGTCAAGTTACGCTTACCTTTTGTAATTACTGGAAAAACGTGAACCGCGCAACCAGACCAAGTGACAACTTTCGGGTCGGCACTGCCCGGTCTATTCCCCGATCCGTCACTTCCAAAGGATAGTTCGAATGCGAATTCACCAGTTTAATGAGACAGCTCGCTATTTCCTCACAGACGGAGGATTGGAAACATACTTTGTCTTCAACAAAGGCTATGATCTGCCGTGCTTTTCGGCGGCCGTTCTGCTTGATACGGCGCAGGGCCGCGCCGATCTGGCCGAGTATTTCGAACGCTTCATAGCGATCGCGAAACAAGCCGGTCGCGGGTTCATCCTTGATGCCCCGACATGGCGTGCCGGGGCCGCGTGGGCGGGCCCGCTCGGCCAAACCCTCGATGCCGTGATCGAAACCAATGCCCGGGCGGTCTCCTTCGTTGCGGATGTACGGGCAAGCCATGAGACCGAGGATTGCCCGATCCTGATCAACGGTCTGGTCGGCCCGTCCGGCGACGCTTATGCGCCCGACACCGAGATATCACAGCAAGACGCCCTGCAGATCCATGCGCCCCAAATCCATGCGCTGGGTAAGGCGGGTGTCGACATGATCACCGCACTGACCCTGACCCATGCGGGCGAGGCCATTGGCATTGTCCAGTCGGCCAAGGAAATCGACGTGCCGGTTGCCATCGCCTTTACCCTGGAAACCGATGGTCGCCTGCCGTCGGGCCAACCGTTGGGCGAAGCTATCGCCGAGGTTGACGCGGCCACAGGCAATGGCCCGATCTACTATATGATCAACTGCGCGCACCCCGATCACTTCCGCCACATACTTGATACCGATGCCGCATGGACGCTTCGGATTGGCGGCATTCGGTCCAACGCGTCGCGGATGAGCCACGCGGAACTCGACAACTCCGAAGTTCTCGATGACGGCGATCCGGTCGAACTCGGCGCGCTGAGCAACGCGCTGCTTTCCCGCCTTCCGAACATCAGGGTTCTGGGCGGTTGCTGCGGCACCGACCACCGGCATGTGGGCTGTATGGCGGCGTATCATTAGTCCCGCCCGGCAGCCTGATCCCCTTCCCAAAACAACTTCTTCTGCAAAGGAACAAACATGTTTAAGACACTTATCTCATCGACATTTCTGTCGCTCTCTCTGGCGACCATTGCCGGTGCCGAAGCCCCATCTGCCTTTGACGTGGCCGAGGATCACACGCGCATCCACATGGCCGCTGAGCCTGTGCACGAAAACGGTATGCCCGCGCATGGAAACGCGTTTCTGAGCCAGGGCTACATCTATCCCGAGGGCACGTTGGCCGATGGCACTGTTGGCGTCCTCGAAGACGGCAGTCCGGCCTTCCCCGAACTCGTCCTCGGCACCTGGACCTGTGATGGCTACTTTGTCGGCGAAGGTGGGAACGCAACAACGGGCGTCTGGGTCATCAGCCGCCAGGTTTTCGCCTTCAACGACGGGTCCACGCTTGTCACCCAGGGCACCGAAATTGCCGACATCGGCACGCCGAACCTGCGCCCCGTGACCGGCGCATCCGGCGACTTTGCGGGCACCGATAGCGGTTTGATCCAGACCATGCTTGGGTTCACCGACTATTGGGGCCTGAGCGCGACCTTTAAGTTCGAACAGCCCTCGCAGGACGGGTCGGTGCCACAGGATACCGGGTTCCAAATGGGCAACGACCCGCTGGAATGGGACTCTGGCTTTCCGGTTGGACCGGTTCTTGACGCGCCCGTTGTTCCCTCGACATGACAGGCATAGCGCTAGGGTTGGGTCTGTTTCAGGCCCAACCCGTTACTGATTTTCAATTGAGCCAAGACATGAACACGCAATTGACATTCACGATCCGGCAGGCAAACGCTGCAGATGCCGACGGCCTTGCCAGGCTGATCGACCTCGCAGGCGAAGGAATTCCAAACTGGCTTTGGAGCCGCGCTTGCGAGAACGGACAAACGCCGCTTGAGGTCGGTATCGAACGCGCCAAGCGCGCATCCGGCGGCTTTTCGTACACCAATGCCTTGATTGCCGAGGCTGGCGGGCGGCCTGCGGGCATGGTGCTGAGCTATGCGATCACCGAAGCACCGACCGATGACCCTGACGATTTGCCTGCGCCGATCGCGCCTTTCGTGGTGCTTGAAAAGCTTGCCGTCGGAACCTGGTACATCAACGCCCTCGCTGTCTTTGACCACGCCCGAAACAACGGGATCGGGGCGCAGCTTTTGGGCGCGGCAGAACAGCGTGCGCGCCAAAGCGGGTTCGACCGGATGAGCATTCAGGTCTACGAGCAGAACACCGGCGCCGCCCGGCTCTATCAGCGTTCGGGCTATGCCGTTGTCGCGCGCGACCCTGTCCGGTTGCATCCCTGTCCGCCGCACCACACCGGCGACGTTCTGCTGCTGGTGAAAGACCTCGACCTCAACCCGCGCGTTTGAGAACCTCGGACGCCACATAACTGGCGCGCAGGCCGTCTTCTGTGCTGCGGCTGGCCTCGAACGCGTCCAAAGCCCGTGCGAGCGTCGCCAGGCCAAGCGTGTCTGCGTCGGTGATGATCGCAGGCAGGGCGGTCGCGTTGCCAAAGCGGAGCGCTTCTGCCACCGCCTCAAAGGCGCGGTCGCACAGCCGACGGACCGGGTCGTGGCCCGTTGGGGTTTGCGGCGCATTGCCAAGCTTGGATTTCAGGAACGACTGTATCCGGCCCCCAAGTGCGGCGCGCCCGCCTTCGAAACGCTCGGCCAGATGATCAAAGGTCAGGTTGACGCATTTGACGCCTTCGCCGGAGCGCCTGAGATAGGCCGTCATCGGGGTGATCCGAAGCGTCAGATCGGTGACCGTGGCTTCACAGAACAGGGCCACCAGCGCGCCGTGATTGCGATGGAGCCACTCCATATCCTCAGTTCGGTCGGCGGGTACGGTCAGCGTCAGTGTGGTGCCGCCGACATCTTGTGCCGTGATTTCATAAGCTTGCGCGATGTCGTCAAAGCGAATGTCGCCAAGGCTTTGCGGGGCGATCAGGATCGGGACAGCATTGCCGACCCATTTGAGCCCGCCCGGCATCCGGCGTGCCATGTCGGCGCGGGCTTCGCTCCATTCTGTGTGAAGAATACCGGCCTCGGCGAGGGCGACAAGTATGTCAGTGTCTCGACGGGTGGCGTGGGCGCCGTCCCACGCAATCTGGTTGTCGGACGAGATGCGCGGGTGTTCGAGGTGAAGACTGGTACCGACAAGCGTGTCTACGCGGCCGAGGCCCCAGAGCGGCGCGTTATAGACCGACTGCGGCGTGAAGCTCGGGTCCATTCCCGCGCCCCGGGCCTGACCGGTGCTGTACCAGATGCCGGTGCTCGGGTCGACGCCGTGGAGACGCGCTCCCCGCGCGCCGCCCTCGGCTTTCCACTTTACCGCACCGAGAAGGGCCAGGTCGAAACTGTCGCGTTCCACATAGGTTCGGCGCACAACGCCGGTGAGGTCGGGCGCGCTGGGTGCCGCCTGCAGCGCATGCGTCAGTGCGACGGTCAGGGCTGCTTCGCCCAGAAACCGCGCATCGTCATAGGCGAAGTGATGCGCGCGGGCCTGACGCGCTTGCCGCGCCAGCACCCGCAACAGTGCTGTCAACCTTGGGGCCGCTTGCGCGCGGGCCGAAATCGCAAGGTCGAAAACCCGCTCTTCCGCGATGGTCGACCCGCCGCCAAGAACGGCGCTGGTCAACTCGATGACGGCTGAGTGTGCTTTGTCGAGGAATTCGGTGGTAAGAGTTTCTGCAGCCGGACTTTCGCCAGCAAGGCCCTCAAGCGACTGGCCGCCCGCCTGCACCCGCACGACCAGAGCGGCCGCAGTGACCACGCGACGTTTCGTTGTCTTTGGGCCCTTGAACACAGCACCTTGCAGGCCGAGACCGGCCAGAAGCGTGATCGGCTTCTCGGTATCCGGAAGCTGGACGGATAGGTTCGCACCGTCTTCGGTCACCGTAGCGTCAGCACTCATCCCAGCCTGGCGCACCGCCTTGTCCCAATCGGCACCCGCAAACTTGCGGATCTGCGCGTCAGTGAAGCCAAGGGTTTCTTCCCGCGCGCTCTGGCTTGGATGCTGCGCTTCTGCGGGTGTCACTGAGTCTCCATCCTCGCGGAGCGCTAGAATGGCAAGGATGACATGGCGGCAAACCCCCGTGGCCGGGCAACCGCATTTCGCGGTGCCGGGCCCGCCCGCGTCGATGGCGACATCCTGGCCATCTGCCGCGACCATCGCAGTATCGGCGTCGCGCGCCACGACTGAGGCTTTCCCGGCGGCAAGATCCCGGGTCGCCCGCCGGACCAGACCGACAGAGGCCAGTGCCGAGAGCGCGGCCTCGTCATGTGTGTCGAGCATGGTTGCAAGGCTCATGCCATCACCTCGGCCAGCCAGTTGGCGAACCTGTCAGGCGTCATTGCGCCGACATTCATCCCGATTTCAGAAGCTTGTGCTGCGATATTGATGTCGTAAAACGGCGCACCGCCTTCGTCGAGAGCGAGAAGCCCGACCAGCCGCACCCGCGCTTCCGCCATCCGGGCGAGCGAGGCAAGCAGCGGCCGGGGCGAACCACCTTCGGCAAAGTCGGTGATGAGGGCAAAGACGGTCCGCGTCGGGTTGTCGATCAGCTCTTCGCAATAAGTCGTCGCACGCCCGATATTCGTCCCACCCCCCAGTTGCACCGAAAGCAATGTCTCCAACGGGTCGGTCAGCTTGTCCGAAACGTCGATTATCGAAGTGTCGAACAACACCATTTTCACCTTCACGCCCGGCAGCCCGCAGAGGATCGCGGCCATCACGGCAGCATAGATGATGCTGTCAGTCATCGAGCCCGACTGATCGACGCAAAGAACGATGGTCCAGGGCAAGCGGCGTTTCTCGCGGCTGTTAAAGCGCAAATGCTCGGCGATGATGCGGCCGGTTTCCGGATCATAGGTCTTGAGGTTTTCCCGTAATGTCGCACGCCAGTCGAAATTCGCTGCCGATGCGATGTTTGATCGGCGAAAGCGGTTCCGCCGGCCCGAAAAGGCGCGCATCACTTCGTGCTTGAGCCGCTCCATGATCTCGCGGATCACCTTGTTGGCAATCTCTCTCAGCTTGGCTTGCACGGCGGGGTCTGCGCGACCGTGGAAACTGAGAAGCACCTTCAGCAGTTCCTGATTAGGTTCAAGGTCTTCTAACGTCTTGGGGTCTTTCAGAAGATCGGTCAGACCATAGCGATCCAAAGCGTGGCCCTGCAGCGTCTCGAACACGCTTTCCGGAAACAACCCGCGCGCCTTTCCCAGCCATTTCAGCGGCACCATCTGGGTCGGGTCCTTCGAGCCCGGCCCGCGATCGCGAGAGATGCCGCGCCCTTCGTATTCGCGCCCGTAGAGAAACTCGAGCGCTGTATCCATCCGACCGTCCCGGCCGGAAAGCCCGCCCAACTGCGGTTTGGCGTATTGCCCAAGGGCCAGCCGCCAGCGACGTGCGCCTTCGCTCATGCCGCGTCCCCCTTGATCCAGGCGGTCAGGCCGTCCTCGGCGAGGCTGTCCAGCACCGCGCGTTCTAAGGTGAGGGCGCGCGCAAGGTCGGCTTCGGTCGCTGTACCAGAGGATTTGAGCAATTGACCCGCGCTGAGGCCATGCATGCGGGCAAGCTCCTCGGCCAGCTTGTCGGTGTCGCGCGGGTTGAGCGCGGTGAACGCAAGGCGCAGATGAGGGAGAAGTTCGAGGAATTCGGCCTCACTCAGACCGCAGAGGAACCTGTCCACGACGCCCAGCAGGTTGTCGGCGTGCCAAAGCAGCATCGGCGAGGTGTGAAGGATACCGCGCAGCACGCCGATGCGCGCGGGCAGATCAAGGCTGACACCGGTCAGGCGGCCCTCGACGGCGTCCAAAAGGTCATCGACCGACCTGAGGCCAGCCTGCACCGAGACAGCCAGAAGTGCGCCGAGGATCACGGGCGCATCCACCCGATCCGCCGCGCGGTCGAGCGCTTCGACAAGCAGGGACTTGTCGAGGCCCGCGCCCTCGCAATCGCGCAGGATCTCGGTGACCGTCCAGATCGCGGAAAGGCAT
>JBCCWG010000029.1:0-27327 GCA_039193985.1 Pseudomonadota bacterium | reverse complement strand
CTCGACCCCAGGCGATGGAAGCTTCCCGGGATCCAGCCCCTGCCTTTGGAGGGTTGGCTGATCCGAGATGAGGTGTTCGCCGGCCAGATGGCACTTCGCGATGCGTTGATTAAGTCTCGCCAGGAAGAGGTTCACGCCCTCCTGCCCTCAGCCCACGCTGCGGCGATCGAATGTTATGATCTGGTGTTGGAAGCACTCAGAGAGGATGGCGACTATTCTTGGTCCCAAAGCAGCGCCACTCGACCAGATGGCGTCGCCGTACCGTTGAACCGTAGCCAACCACTCCTCACTATCGGGCAATTGACCCAATCGGACTTCTGCCTGTTGGAAAGTGGCTCAGATGGTCATGTCCTGACCGGAGCGATCCTATGTTTCCCGGCCTACTGGACGCTGGCCGAGAAGATCGGGAAAACCATGCTCCGCATTCACAAGCCAGTCCCCGAGTACGACAGCAATATCGGTCGACGCGTTCAACGCCTGTTCGACGCCGCGCGCCCAGACAGGCTCCTGGTCCGCGCGAACGCGAACCTTCACGTCTCGCCCGACCTCTTCGCACCCAAGTCCGAAAGCGCGCCTGAGCGTCGCGTTGCACCGGATGCGGCACGCTTTGTCCGTTCGGAACGGCAAGTGATCCGGAAACTGCCACGCTCAGGCGCAACAGTGTTTTCAATCCACACGTACATGGTCGCGATCGACTGCCTCGACCGCAGCGCGCGCAGCACCTTGGAGGTCCTTGCGCCCTAGACCGGCAGCAATGGCATACCGGGATTCGCCGCGGCAATCGCCGAGAACAGACCCGTCAGTGCCATTACATGCGCGGTGGTGCGCAAGTTCTCACCGCCGAGGATGTTCATGAGCAAAAGCGCCATGCCCACGGGCGCGGTAAACACGATGATGCTGAGGTTCAGCGCATACACCGTTAACCGCGCCGTCAGATCTCGGCGTTCTGCGCGTTGTGAGGGGTCAAGCGCATCCGCAAGGGCCGATGCATGCGACAAAGCGATGGTATCGGATGAGAAAATCCGCGCTTTCTCGCTCCGCAAGCGCTCTTCTGGCGGCGCGAGGTCCGGTAGTGAGCGGTGCGTGACTGTCGGTGCCACGCGACTGATTTTTAGGCCTGCTATTCTATGAACTTTAGCCATTCTCCAAACGCTTTCGCGCTCCCTGTAAAGACGGTTTTGGATCGTTCTAGAATTAACGCGACGCTGCATGCGGATTGTGATGAGAATGCGGCAGGTTTGTGGTGGGTCGGTCAAACTTAACTAAATCTCGTGCAGAATTCTCCGGTTTGTCGGCGGATTTCCGACGATCCACGGATTGCGATACATACCGTTTCCAAAATGGAACCAATATCGAGATGCGCCTTAAGGCAATTTAAAGGCAGTAAAGAAAAGGCCCCGCCAGATCGCGGGGCCAGTCAAAGGTCAGTGCACCACAGCATCCGCAGGTGGCGTGCGGTTCGAAGGTGTCACGCGGTCGCCCACGATCAACCCATCATTGCCGGCGGACACATGGACCACCTGACCGTCGCCCAGATCACCGGCCAAAAGCATCTCGGCCAGTTGGTTCTGCAGGCTTCGCTGGATCACGCGCTTCAAAGGGCGCGCGCCATAGACCGGGTCATAGCCCTCATCGGCCAGCCACTTCTTGGCGGCTTCGTCCAACTTAAGCTGAATGCCTTGCTTGGAGAGGCGCCGTTCAAGACGCGCCAACTGGATTTCGACGATCCCGTCCATATCCTCGCGGCCCAATCGATCAAAGACGATCATATCGTCCAGCCGGTTCAGGAACTCGGGCCGGAAATGCGCGCGCACTGCATCCATCACGTCGCGGCGTGCAGCGCTGGCATCCGCGCCTTCCGGCAGCTGGCTTAGCGCCTGCGACCCAAGGTTCGAGGTCAGGATGATCAATGTCTGCTTGAAATCGACCCGATTGCCCTGCCCATCGGTCAGCACACCATCGTCAAGCACCTGCAGCAGCACGTTGAAGACCTCGGGATGCGCCTTTTCGACCTCATCGAACAGGATCACCTGATAGGGCCTGCGCCGCACCGCTTCGGTCAGCACACCACCCTCGTCATATCCGACATAGCCGGGAGGCGCGCCGATCAACCGGGCAACCGAGTGCTTCTCCATGAACTCACTCATGTCGATCCGCACCATTGCCTTGTCGTCATCGAACAGGAACTCGGCCAGCGCTTTGGTCAACTCGGTCTTACCCACACCAGTCGGTCCAAGGAACATGAAAGAGCCAAGCGGGCGGTTCTCATCCTGCAAACCAGCCCGCGCGCGACGCACTGCATTCGACACTGCCGTCACCGCCTGGGACTGGCCGATCACCCGCTTGGCAATTTCCTCCTCCATGCGCAGCAGCTTCTCACGCTCGCCTTCCAGCATCTTGGTGGTCGGAATACCGGTCCAGCGTTCGACGACTTCGGCGATGATCTCGGGCCCAACAGCCTCTTCCACCATCACCTGACCATCATCAGCCTCGGCCGTTTCAAGCTGTTTCTCCAGCCCCGGAATCACACCATAAGACAGTTCACCGGCCCTCTGCAGGTTGCCCTCGCGCTTTGCCTGATCAAGCTCTGCCCGCGCCTTGTCGAGCTGTTCCTTGATCGAGCGTGCGCCTTCCAGCTTGTCACGCTCGGCTTGCCACTGCGCCGTCATCTCGGCCGATTGCTGTTGAATTTCCGACAGGTCCTTCTCAAGTTTCTGAAGCCGGTCCTTTGAAACCTTGTCTTCTTCTTTTTTCAGCGCTTCCGCCTCGATCTGCATTTGCAGGATCTGCCGGTCGAGCGCATCGAGTTCTTCGGGCTTCGAATCCACTTCCATCCGCAGACGCGACGCGGCCTCGTCAACAAGGTCGATGGCCTTGTACGGCAGGAACCGGTCGGTAATGTACCGATGGCTGAGTGTGGCAGCAGCAACCAGCGCACGGTCACTTATCCGTACCCCGTGGTGCAGTTCGTACTTTTCCTTGATGCCCCGCAGGATCGACACGGTATCTTCGACTGTGGGTTCTTCCACCACCAACGGCTGGAACCGGCGGGCCAGGGCGGCATCCTTTTCGACATACTTGCGGTATTCATCAAGTGTCGTCGCACCGACGCAGTGCAGCTCACCGCGCGCAAGCGCGGGCTTGATAAGGTTGGCCGCGTCCATCGCGCCATCCGTCTTGCCGGCGCCAACCAGCGTGTGCATCTCGTCGATGAACAGGATCACTTCGCCCGCAGCCGCAGTCACCTCGTTCAACACGCCCTTCAGGCGTTCCTCGAATTCCCCGCGATACTTCGCCCCGGCAATCAGCGCGCCCATATCGAGAGCAAGCAGTTTCTTGTTCCGCAGGCTCTCCGGCACATCGCCATTCACGATGCGCAGCGCCAGACCTTCGGCAATTGCGGTCTTACCGACACCAGGATCACCGATCAGAACCGGGTTGTTCTTGGTGCGCCGCGACAACACCTGCATCGTGCGGCGAATTTCTTCGTCCCGCCCGATGATGGGATCGATTTTGCCGTCCTTCGCCGCCTCGGTCAGATCGCGCGCGTATTTCCTTAGCGCGTCGTACTGTTCCTCCGCCGAAGCGCTGTCGGCGGTCCGCCCCTTGCGCACATCATTGATCGCTCCGTTCAGGGTCTGCGCCGTCACTGAACCGGCTTCCAGCGCTTCCTTCGCCTTGGTCTTCACAACCGCCAGCGCGGTCAGAATACGCTCGACAGCGACGAAACTGTCGCCCGCCTTCTTGGCAATCTTCTCGGCCTCATCCAGAACCTTCATCGTCGACTGGTCGAGATAGGTCTGGCCGGCATCCCCCTGCACCTGCGGGATCTTCGCCAAGGCCGCATCGACGGCCTGCGCAACGCGTTCGGGCGCACCGCCCGCGGCCCGGATCAGGTTCGCTGCCATGCCCTGCTCATCATCCATGAGCGCTTTCAGCAGATGTTCGGGGCTCAGCCGCTGGTGATTTTCCCGTGCGGCAATGGTCTGCGCGGCCTGAAGGAACCCGCGCGACCTTTCGGTGAACTTCTCCAAGTCCATCGGTCTCTCCTTTTCTCAAGCGCCCGGTGATCTGGTACCCGCTGTTGCAGCATACCTTCTTGGGCCTCTCATCCCAGATAGGAACCTCACATCGCCGTCACAACCCCAGAAGCGGGGCCAGATGGCGCGCCCGTGCACGCATAGAAGCCTTGTCATGCGTCAAAGCTGCGTCGACGAGGTCACGGGCTGCCACCATTCGCTGCCCAGTGTACAGCGCAATCCGAACCACCGCATCCAGTGCCCACACAGCGACAAGCGTCTTTTTGTGGTCAAGATGGGCCTCAATGGCGCTCAATTGGGTGCTCGTCTGCGTCGGCGCGTATTGTACAGACTGAAGTAAGTGGAGAATGGCGTCGGGTGCCGTTTCCTCACCAAGTCGCGCGAACACCGCGCTCAGATCGAGCATCGCACCACGCGACGTCTCCAACAAAGCTTTGACGATCCAGGTTGCCGCCACCCGATGCGCAGAATCTTCGCTTGAACACAGATCAAGCAGCGCCTCAGCATCTGCCGGTGAGACCTTCTGGGCCGCCAGCTTCAGATCGGCTGCAGAGCGCCCGTCAAAGGCGAATATGGCTTCCGTTACGTCCAAGTCAGGTCCGTTGGTTTTTCCGCGGCTCATAATTCCACCTCTTCAAAGAAACGCAACGTCGCATACAACACCAGAGACGCCCCCATTGACCTGAGCGCGAGCGTCCTGCACTCAGAACTCATGTCTGATGACCGCCTGATCGTTGCGCTTGACGTGCCCAACGCGCTGGAGGGGTTGGCGCTTGCCAACCGTCTGGGTGAGACTGTGTCGTTCTACAAGATCGGACTTGGCATGCTGACCGGTGGTGGCCTGGCTTTAGCCAACGAGCTTAAGGATGAGCACGGCAAACGCATCTTTCTCGACATGAAGCTCTTCGACATCGGTGCAACCGTCGAGGCCGCGGTGCGAGGGCTCGCCCAGTTCGACCTCGATTTCCTGACCGTTCACGGCGACCCGCATGTGGTCCGCGCGGCCCGCGAAGGTGCAGGCGGCTCGGACATGAAGATCCTCGCCGTGACCGTGCTGACGTCGCTTGATCGCGACGATCTCGATGCCGCGCAGATCAAAGATGGAACCATCCCTGATCTCGTGACGGAACGCGCGGGTCGCGCCTTTGAAGCTGGCGCCCACGGTGTGATCGCCTCACCTCAGGAAGCACGCGCCATTCGCGCCCTTGCGCAAGCGGACGGCAAGCTGATTGTCACGCCAGGTGTACGCCCTGCCGGAAGTGATCTTGGCGATCAGAAGCGGGTAATGACCCCGGCCGATGCCATTGCCGAGGGGGCGGACCATGTCGTAGTCGGTCGGCCGGTTCACGCTGCACCAGACCCCGCGCTGGCCGCGCGCCGGATCATGGACGAGCTTGCCAGCCCGCAAGCCGTACGCCCGAACAGGTAGGTCGGCATGCGCTGGTTCGTGCTCGTTCTTGGCCTGTTGGTGCCGCTTCCCGCAAGCGCGGAATGCGTGATCCTGCTGCACGGGCTGGCGCGCGGCGAAGGATCGATGGCCATCATGGCGTTCTTCCTCCGGCAAGAAGGCTACCAGACCGAGAATGCCGGTTATCCGTCAACCTATGACAGGATCGAAGACCTTGCCGGCATCACCTTGCCGCAAGCTTTTGAGAACTGTGGCGATCAAAGGGTTCACATCGTCACCCATTCGATGGGCGGCATTCTTGCCCGTGTCTGGCTAAACGCCCACGCCCCTGCGAACCTCGGCCGGGTCGTCATGCTCGCACCGCCCAATCAAGGATCCGAACTGGTCGACGAACTAGGCGAAATCGTTGCGTTCGAATGGCTGAACGGGCCCGCAGGCATGCAACTCGGCACAGATGAGAATAGCCTGCCGCGGCAACTTGACCCGGTAGATTTCGACCTTGGGGTCATTGCGGGCGACCGCAGCCTCAATCTGATCTATTCGCGCATTCTTCCCGGCGCCGATGATGGCAAGGTCACGGTCGAAAGCACCAAGGTCGACGGTATGCGGGCGCACATTGTCATGCCCGTAACCCACACATTCATGATGATGCAGTCTGACGTTATCGAGCAAGTCATCGCCTATCTTCAAAGCGGTCAGTTCCTGCCGCTTGAGAACGAAATCTAGAACTGGCTAAGATTGTCCACACAATCGTCTGCGACGTTGCAGGAAAGTAGCGGTTTCTGCGGTTACTGTTGTCTGACTGGAAACAAACTCAAGTTTCCGCCTGTCACAATCGCGGATTCACCTTCGTCAGTCCGCAATTAGGTCACATTCGGCTGCACCTTGGACAGGGCGGAAGACTGAACGGGACGCCCAGATGACCATCGCCAAGAAGATCAGTTCAAACGACATTGCTCTGACCGGTGCGACCGGCCTCTGCGCTGATGCCAATATTCGAACGCCGATCGGCGAGCGCAGAGTTGAGTTTTTGCGCAAAGGCGACCTCGTGGTCACACGTGACAACGGTTTGCAACCTGTCCGCCTGATCTGGAAGCGCGACATCTCCGAGGCCGAGATTGCCGCCGACCCGTCACTGGCGCCAGTCCTTTTGAACACAAGGGCCATTGGCCCGATGATGCCCGCCCGACCACTGCGCGTTGGCGGCGCGCATCGCCTGCTTGTCCCCGGTTGGCGATTGCTTGACGAAGACGACAGCGTCAACTGCCTTGTGCCCGCCCGTGACGTCGACGGCGTGAGCCTTGGCAACGAAACCGAAGCAGTCGAAGCGACCTATTTCAACATTGTCTTCGATGCCCCGCAGGTGTTTTGCGCCAACGGTATGCCGGTCGAGAGCTTTGTGCCTTGCGCGGATACGCTGCCGCACATTCCGGCAGACGTACAAGGCGAGTTGCGCAGTCTGTTCCCGGATCTTGGCCCGGAGTTCAGCGAATATCCCGCCCCGATCTACAAGGCGCGCAAGCGTGTCTCCTACACGCCCAGCTTCGCCTGATCCGTTAGCGGAGCCGTGCTGGCGACAATGCTGCGGTCACCGCCTCGCCATGGGGTGATGTCCGACCGGAAACCGTGCATGCCAAATGCGCTGCCGCCCCTGCGGACGTCTGGAACCCATATCCGCCCTGACCCGCTAGCCAGAAAAAGCCCGGGCACGTCGGTTCCTCCCCGATGACGAGCGCGCGGTCGGGCGCAAAGGTGCGCAGTCCTGCCCAGTTCGTCTCGACCCGCGTGACAGGTTCGGTCACGTGTGCTTCGTACCTTGCCAGCCCTTCGGCCAGAATCATGTCATCGGCCCAGGCATCCATCGCCGCCACTGGGTCTTCGTCCGCAGGCGAAACGATCCAGCTTTCCGCGTCGGGCTTGGCGTACCAGCGCTCCCCAGCCCCAAAGAGCATCGGCCATTCCCGCACATCGTGACCGCCGGGCGCGGGCATCCGGGCCATCGACCTGCGATAAGGCTGCAGACCGATCGGCGCGATGCCGGCCAGACCGGCCACCGTATCTGCCCACGCTCCTGCTGCATTGACGACAATATCCGCCGGTACCTCGACGCCGCCAGCGATCACACTGCGGCCCGGTTCGATTTCCGTCACCGCCACACCGGTTTGAATCTGCGCTCCATGCCTTCGCGCGTCGCGCGCGAAGCCCTGCAAGACGGCGTCAGTATCGATATCCATGGCTGCTTCGTTCAATCCCGCCAAAACCACGCTATCCGACAGGATCGGCACCCAGGCGCGTGCCGCCTGCGCCGAAAGCGCCGTCATGCCCAGATCGTCGAGATCGGCGTGAAACAGGTCACTCTCCTCGGCACGCGCAACCATCAGTATTCCGCGTGGCGACAGCACACCCATTTCGTCGAGTACAGGCTTCGTCGCGCGATTCAACACACGAACCGTCTCGTTACCGTAATTCTCTTCGAACACAGCAGCAGATCGCCCCGAGGCGTGGTACCCCAGTTGCGCTTCGCTCTCGAAAACGATGACCTCGTGCCCGTCGCTGGCAAGTGCTGCTGCCGCGGAAACACCGGCCACTCCTCCTCCAATGATCGCAACCCGGCTCACACCTCTTCCAGGCGGTCGGTCGCCGGGGGAGGCCTTGGTGACAGCGCCGACACCCGATCATAAAGCGTATCGCTCATCGAAAACCGCATGGCTTTCAGGGATGGCGCAAGTTGCGCGACTGTTCGGGCTGATATGATCGGGCCAAAGACCCCGGGATGCCGTGCGACCCAGGCCACCGCCAATGTCGATGCGGACACGCCCACCTCATCGGCCAGTGCCACAAGCCCACTGGCGGTCTTGGTCATCCATTCGGGTGCATAGCGCGCGGCATAACGGTCATCTTCCGCCAACCGACCCGAACCGCCTTTCAGATACTTGCCGGTCAAAAGCCCGCCACCCAGGGGCGAGTAAGGGCAAACGGCAAACCCCTCCGACTCGGCCATCGGCAGGAGTTCAACCTCGACCTGACGCTTGACCAGGTTGTACATCGGCTGCAGCGCGGTGATGTCGAACCCCATGTCACGCGCGATCTGGCGTGCTTTCATCACTTGCCACGACGCAAAGTTCGATACGCCCACATGACGCACAATCCCATCGCTGATGGGCCCTGCCAGCGCGCTGAGAGTATCCGCCAAGGGCACAGTGTCGTCCCACCGGTGCAGGTACAGAAGGTCGATAACATCGGTACCCAAACGGGTGCGACTTTCCTCGATCTGCTCCGTGATGGCCTCGGGCGCAGCGCCCGTATAGGCGCATTTGGTGGCGACAAAGACGTCGTCCCGCTCAGGCGCGATCAATTGGCCAAGATACGTTTCGGAACGACCCTCAGTATACCCGTAAGCAGTATCGAAAAACGAAATCCCAGCCTCTCGACAAGCGGTGTACATCGCGGCACTCGCGGCCTCGTTGGCCCCTCCGCCGAACTGCATACAACCAAAGGAAAACCTGCTGACTTTTTGGCCGGAAAGCGTTTTAAACATTGGACC
This sequence comes from Pseudomonadota bacterium, assembly GCA_039193985.1. Classification (GTDB taxonomy): domain Bacteria; phylum Pseudomonadota; class Alphaproteobacteria; order Rhodobacterales; family Rhodobacteraceae; genus JAJDOD01. The sequence continues at coordinate 18,335 of JBCCWG010000029.1, read as the reverse complement.
TCACAGACGACCGTACGGATGCGCAGAGCTCGAATGCCTCCAGGGCGCCGCGAACGTCAAGTACGCCGGCCCCAACAAAAGGCCGACGCATATCTCAAATCATTCTCAGTTTGGGATCTCGCCCTCAATGCCTTCGACATAGAAAGTCATGCCCAGCAAATCCTCGTCACTGGCCACCTCACCTTCGGCCAACCAGGGGGTACCGTCCTGCTTGTTGATCGGGCCCGTGAACGGGTGATACTCGCCCGCCGCAATCGCGTCGCGCATGGCAAGCGCCTCGGCACGCACACTCTCAGGAACGACATCGGTGATCTCGCCGATCACAACCTCACCCTCGGGGATGCCGCCCCAATGGCGCCCGCTCTCCCAGGTGCCATCCATCACCGCCTGAACACGTTCGATATAGTACGGCGACCAGTCATCGATGATCGACGCAATCCGGGGCATTGGGGCAAACTCGCTCATGTCCGAGGCCTGGCCAAAGGTGTAGACATTCCCCGCCTCGGCCGCCGCTGCCTGCGGAGCCGTCGAGTCGGTATGTTGCATGACCACGTCGACGCCGTTCTCGATCAGCGCCTTGGCGGCCTCAGCCTCCTTCGCAGGGTCGAACCATGTATAAACCCAGACGACGTTCATCTCGACATCCGGGTTCACCTTCTTGGCATGCAAGTAGGAGGAGTTGATGCCCTGAATAACCTCGGGGATCGGGAATGAGGCGATGTAACCGATCTGGTTCGTCTCGGTCATGTGTCCGGCAATCGTGCCGATGATCGCCCGACCTTCGTAGAAGCGCGCATCATAGGTCGCGACGTTCTCGGCCGTCTTGTATCCCGTCGCGTGCTCGAACTTCACATCTGGAAACTGCGAGGCAACGTTGATCGTCGGGTCCATATACCCAAACGACGTCGTAAAGATCAGGTCCGCGCCCTGCAGCGCCATCTGCGTCATCGCACGCTCGGCATCCGCGCCTTCCGGCACGCTTTCTTGAAACATGGTCTCGACCTTGTCGCCGAACGCCTCTTCGACGGCCAGCAGGCCCTGGTGGTGCTGGTACGTCCAGCCGCCATCTCCGATCGGCCCAACATAGATGAACCCGACTTTCAGCGGCTCATGTCCATCGCCGAACGCAGCCGTTGCCAGTGTGGCGGCCAGCGTCGTCGCCAGGAATGTACGTTTTTTCATGAGTAAGCTCCCCATTGGTGGTCTTGTTGTAAGCAGCGCCTCATCCCGAGGCATGAAAGGTTCGTCCGAGCGACGCAGGTGCCTGCCCACTGGCGCGGCCCCGGCCGGACGAGATGATGACCAGCACCAGAATGGTTATCAGGTATGGCGACATGGACAAGAGTTCGACCGGAATCGCGAAACCGGCGGCTTGCAGGTTCAACTGGAGAACCGAGATTCCGCCGAAAAGATAGGCACCCAGCAAAACCCGCCACGCGCGCCATGACGCGAAGACAACGATGGCCAGCGCGATCCAGCCGCGCCCGGCGGTCATTCCGTCGGTCCATTGCGGAACGATGACCAAGCTCAGGAATGCGCCGCCAAGTCCGGCGCAGGCACCGCCGAACGCAATGGCGGCAAAGCGGGTGCCGATCACCGAATAGCCCAGCGCATGGGCCGCCTCGTGGTTCTCACCGACTGCCCGCAAGATCATGCCTGGCCTTGTCGTGCGCAGGAACCACCAGACAGCCACCACCAGGATCAAGGACAGATAAACCACAGGGTGTTGGTTGAACACGATAGGTCCAAGCACCGGCACCTCGTTCAGACCGAAGAACTCCCACCGCGGCGAGGATGGCGTGCGCAGTTGTGCGTACTGCTGACCCATAAGGGCCGAGATGCCCAGCCCGAACAATGTCAGCCCCAGACCGGTCGCAACTTGGTTCGACAAGAATATCTGCGTCAGCACGCCAAACACCAGCGCCAGCAACGTCGCGCCCAGAGCCGCGCCAAGAAAACCAAGTGCGGGCGAGCCAGTCTCAACTGTTGCAATGAACCCGGTCACGGCACCGACGATCATCATGCCCTCAACCCCAAGGTTCAGTACACCAGAGCGTTCCACCACAAGTTCCCCGATGGCAGCGAGCAGGATGGGAGTAGACGCAACCATCAGTGACGCAATCAGCAAAACCGGATTGATCGACCCGAAATCCATTACCCGCCTCCTTCGCGCGCCATTGGTCCAGCCAAGGCACCCTTTCCACCCAACCGATTTGCGAACGCCGCCGTCACGCCGGCGCCCTCGCACCAAATCGAACTCGGAAATTCGTCGACACATCGAAGGCCAGTAGGAAAAACAGCAGCATACCCTGAAACGCCTGAATCGCCGCCGCAGGCAAACCCAGTGTCGCCTGCGCTGCCTCGCCCCCGATGTAAGTCAGCGCCATCAATAGCCCGGCAAGCAAAATGCCGATGGGGTGAAGGCGCCCAAGAAACGCAACGATAATCGCTGTGAACCCATAGCCCACATTGAAATCGATGCTGATCTGCCCGGAGGGCCCGGCCACCTCGAAGAGACCGGCAAGACCCGCCAAGGCTCCCGAAACCCCCAGACAAAACAGGATCAGCCGGGTCGGGTTGACGCCCGCGAACCGCGCGGCGCGGGGGCTTTCGCCGGCCACCCGGATATGAAACCCGGTCAGATGCCGCGACAGCAGGACATAGGCGAAAATGACTGCGATAAACGCTGCCACGACACCCCAGTGCATGCCGGTGCCCGCAATCAGCTCGTTGTTCGCCGCACTCTCATATTGCCGCAGATTCCGCGACCCTGGGAACCCGGCACCCTCGGGATTGCGGAGCGGCCCCAAGGCCATCCAGGCCAGGATTTGCTCGGCCACATAGACCAGCAAAAGCGAAACCAGAATCTCATTGGTGTTGAACCGCGTTCGCAGAACACCGGGAATCATTGCCCACAGAAATCCGCCAAGCGCCCCCGCAATTACCATCAGCGGAAAGATCAGCCAACGCGCCTCCAAAGGATAGAAAGCGAGGGCCACAGCCGCGCCGCAGATGGCACCGATAATGTATTGACCCTCAGCCCCGATGTTCCAGATGCCTGCTTTGAAGCCGAGCGCCAATCCAACTGCAATCAGGATCAGCGGACCTGCCTTGATCAAAAGCTGGCCCCTGTAAAAAAAGGCGAACTCACCGAACAGAGGATCCCAGAAAATTGTACGGATCGCCGCAACTGGATCGGTGCCCAGAAACGCGAAAAGCATGCCACCGGCCACCATCGTCATGAGAACGGCAACCAAGGGCGTGGCCCATGCCCAAACCCGCGAGGGCGCGGCGCGCTTTTCCAACCGGATCAAGATCGGGCCCCTTTGCACGGAACAAGCAACTCTCGACGGCTAGGCATGGGCAACTTCCATTCCATGCGCGCCGCCCATCATTAGACCGATTGCCTCGACCGTCAGGCCCGCAGCGGGGCGCGGGGCGCTCAGGCGACCTTCGTTCAGCGCGGCAAACCGCGTCGAAATCTCCATGAGCTCATCCAAATCCTGGCTGATCACCAGCACCGCCGCACCGCCTGCGGCAAGGTCGAGCAACGCCTGGCGGATCGCAGCTGCCGCACTTGCGTCAACACCCCATGTCGGTTGATTGACGACGAGCGCATCCGGCGCCTGCAGGATCTCGCGCCCAATGACGAATTTCTGGAGATTGCCGCCAGAAAGCGCCCGCGCCGGTACTTCGGTGCCGGGCGTGCGCACATCGAAGGATGCAATCACTTCGGATGCAAAGCTGCGCGCCTTTCGCCAATCGATGAGGTTACTTCGCACCATGCCTTGGCGTAGCCAGCCTGAGAGCGCCGCGTTTTCCGACAGGCTCATGTTCGGCGCTGCGGCGTGGCCCAGCCTTTCCTCCGGCGCAGCCAAAAGGCCCCTTCTTCGGCGCGCAACGGGCCCGAGATGGCCAATTGCCTCGCCCTTGAACGTGACCGCTCCTGGTGCGACCGGTATTTCGCCGGACAAAGCACCCAACAGCTCGTCCTGACCATTTCCGGCAACGCCCCCGATCCCCAAGACTTCCCCTTCGCGAAGTTCGAAGGAGATGTCCTTTAGCGACGTGCCAAACGCACCCGGCGACGCAACCGATAAGCCGTCGAGCCGCAGTGTGACGTCCCCCAAAGCGTGATCGCGCGCCTTGGGCACCTTCAACTCCTCACCAACCATCATCGCGGCAAGTTCGTGTGCCGAGGAGGTTCGCGGGTCCGCCGTCCCGACCACTTTTCCCAAACGCAGAATGGTTGCATCATCGCACAAGGCGCGAATTTCCTCGAGTTTGTGACTGATATAGAGGATCGATGTCCCTTCGCTCTGCAACTTGCGCAAGGTCTGGAACAGGATGTCCACTTCCTGCGGTGTCAGCACGCTGGTGGGCTCGTCCATGATCAAGAGCTTGGGATCTTGCAGCAAGCAACGAATGATCTCGACCCGCTGGCGTTCACCCGCTGAGAGATCGCCAACCAGCCGGTCGGGGTTGAGCGGCAATCCGTAGGTTTCGCTCACCTCGCGAATTTGCTGGGCGAGTTTGCGCATGGGCGGGGGGTTCTCCATCCCCAAAGCGACATTTTCCGCGACGTCCAGCGCCTCAAAAAGCGAGAAATGCTGAAACACCATCGCGATACCCGCGGCCCGCGCCTCTTGCGGGCTTCCCGGGGCAAACTCCGCGCCACTGAACTGCATTGATCCGGTGTCGGGCCGCACAAGGCCATATACCATCTTCACAAGTGTTGATTTGCCCGCGCCGTTTTCGCCCAGCAAGGCGTGAACCGTTCCCGGATCAATCGAAAAGCTGACATCGTCGTTGGCGACAACCCCGGGATAGGCCTTGGTCAGCCCCCGAACGTCCAGCAGCGCTGTCATGCGCGATGTTCCATAGCCCCGGCCCCCACCGTCTCTGCCTTTAGTAGCGCTGTTGCCACGCCCAAGGCAATTGCCTGTGGATGCTTCCCCAAGGCTGGGTCGCCAATGGGGCATGTCATCCGATCGATTTGCGCCGCAGAATGGCCAAGGGCCGCAAGACGTCTGCGAAACCGAACCCGCTTGGTTTCGGAGCCGATCAAGCCAAGAAACCGAAACGGGCGACTGAGCACGCGGTGACAGATTTCGAGGTCGAGAGCATGGGAAAATGTCAGCACATAGTGTTCAGCATGTGAACCGGAAAGCGTCACTAAATCGGCGGAATTCTCCGCAATCAGCATCTCGACACCGTTCGGGATCGTGTCGGGAAACCGCGAGCGATCCGTGTCAGCCCAGCGCACCCGAACGTTTGGCAGGGGTGCCAGCACGGCGGTCAAAGCACGCCCGACGTGACCCGCCCCCCAGACCCAGATTTCGCGGTCAGCGCGCGCTACAGGCTCGATCATCCAGTCGCCGATGATACCCGGTGCGGGCACTTGGCCAGAGTTTCGCGCCAGCAAAAGCGCGCGTTTGACCTCGAGCGGCGCGTCTCCGATCACGCCGGGAAGTGGGCGGGCGACAACCGTATCGATCCCATCCAACCGTGCAGCATCCCAAACCTCGGTCAACAAGGTCACGGCCCCGCCGCAACACTGGCCAAGTCCAAGACCGAGGGGAATTCGATCCAAGCGGTCTTCTCTTGCTTTCAGCGACTTACGGGCCCGCGCAATCGCCTCAAACTCCAGCGCTCCGCCTCCGATTGTGCCACGGCACTCAGTTTCGGTGACCAGCATCGCCGCTCCGACTTCACGCGGCACAGAGCCTTGAGTGCCGGCGACCACGATCCGCGCCACCGGTCCGCTCAGCTCCCGAATTTCCTCAAGCGCGAAGGTCATGTGGCCACACGCTGCAGCGCCATCAGCACCCGCTCGGGCGTCGCCGGCGCATCAAGGTCGGGATATGCCGTGCCGGTCGAGGCAATCGCATCCGACAGGGCCATCAGTGCCGAGATTCCCAGCATCAAAGGTGGTTCCCCCACCGCTTTCGATCGATAGATCGTCTCTTCACGGTTGGCGTCGTCCCAAAGGGCCACGTTGAACACGTCCGGCCGGTCCGAACAGGCCGGGATCTTGTAGGTTGAGGGCGCGTGCGTCCTGAGGCGACCGGCGTTGTCCCAGACCAGTTCTTCGGTTGTCAGCCAACCGGCCCCCTGAACGTATCCGCCTTCGATCTGACCGATGTCCAGAGCAGGGTTCAGCGAGGCACCGCAATCGTGGAGGATGTCGACGCGCAGGATGCGATACTCGCCGGTCAGGGTATCGACCACCACTTCGGTCGCGGCGACGCCGTAGGCAAAGTAGAAGAACGGCCGCCCCTGCCCCTTGATCCGGTCCCATTCCAGATCGGGTGTCTTGTAAAATCCTGTCGAGGATAGGCTGATGCGGGCCATGTAGGCATCTTTCACCACCGTCTCGAAGGGCAAACTTTCGCCCCCGACATGCACATGCCCGTCTTCGAACCGCACCGTCTTTGGATCGGCCTGCGCCCGTTCGGCCACGAAAACGGCCAGCCGATCACGGATCGTATCGCAGGCCGCCTTCACCGCCATGCCGTTCAGGTCGGAACCAGACGAAGCTGCCGTGGCACTTGTGTTCGGGACTTTGCCGGTATCGGTCGCCGTGATCTTCACTTGCTCCAAGGCAACGCCAAAGCGCGACGCGGCCACCTGCGCCACCTTCTGGAACAATCCCTGACCCATTTCAGTGCCGCCGTGGTTCATGTGAATTGAACCGTCCTGATAGACATGCACCAGCGCGCCCGCCTGGTTCAGATGCGTCAGGGTAAAGCTGATCCCGAACTTGACCGGTGACAGCGAGAGACCTTTTTTCAGGATGGCGTTGTTCGCATTCCACTTGGAAACTGCTGCTTTTCGCCTTGAATAGTCACTGGTTTCCGCCAGGCGAGCGGTCATCTCGTGCAGGACGAAATCTTCAACCTGCTGCCCGTAATGCGTGGTCTGAGGCCCGATCTCCTCCTGATTAGGTGAATGCGCGCCACCGAACCGCGTGCCGGTTCCGGGACCCTTAGCCCCTTGCGCGGCATAGTAGTTCAGTTGCCGCACTTCCAAAGGATCGCGCCCCACGGTATGCGCCACATGATCGAGCACCCGCTCGATCCCCACCATGCCTTGCGGCCCGCCGAAGCCGCGAAATGCGGTGGCAGACTGCGTGTTGGTCTTCAACCGGTGGCTTTCAACGCGCATGTTCGGAATGTAATAAGCATTGTCGGCATGAAGCATGGCCCGGTCCGCCACCGGCAGGCTCAGGTCCATCGACCAGCCACAGCGCACAAGCTGGCGAAACGCTACGCCCAACAACTTGCCATCGCCATCGAACCCGGCCTTGTACAAAATTCGAAAATCGTGCCTTTTTCCCGTGATCACAAAGTCGTCGTCACGGTCGTAACGCATCACGCAGGGTCGCCCGGTCATCCGCGCGGCAATCGCACAAGACACGGCCAGCGCATTCCCCTGGCTTTCCTTGCCGCCAAAGCCGCCACCCATGCGACGCACCTCACAACGCACGGCGTTCATGGGCACCCCCAGCGCATCGGCCACTTTATGCTGGATTTCGGTCGGATGTTGCGACGACGAATGCACAACCATGTCGTCGCCCTCCTGCGGCAGGGCGAGGGCAGACTGGCCTTCAAGATAAAAATGCTCCTGCCCGCCGATCTCGACCTGCCCGTCGATGCTGTGAGGTGCTCCGGCAATCGCAGCCTCCACATCGCCGCGCGCATAAATGCGCGGGCCATCCTCAAAACGGCTATCGGCGGCAAGCGCGTCGTCGATGGTCAAAAGCGCAGGCATCTCATCATATGTGATCACGCCAAGCCGCGCCGCCTTGCGTGCCGCCAGATGGGTCTCAGCCACGACCAGAAACACCGGTTGGCCGACGAAATGGACGATGTCCCGCGCCAAAAGCGGTTCTGGCGACGGTGACGGTGAAACATCGTTGACAAATGGCAGATCATCGGAGGTCAGCACAGCAACGACACCGGGCGCCGCCTTTACTGCCGAAAGGTCCATCCCGGTAATCCGGCCATGCGCTATCGATGATGTTCCAAAGGCCAGATGCAGCGTGTCCGCCGGTCTTGGAATGTCGTCCACATACCGGGCCGAGCCGGTGACATGGAGGCGCGCCGCATCGTGCGGAAGGGGTTTTGCAACGCTCACGCGTGCACCTGCCGAACATCGACGGTCGCACCGGAGCGATCATGGAAATAGCGCAGCAACATGTTCTGCGCGGTCGTCAAACGATATTCCGCACTGGCCCGGATGTCACTAAGCGGTGCGAAATCGTCACTAAACCGGGGAAAAACACCGCGCACAACGTCTTCCGCCCACGGCTGACCACGCAGCGCTGCCTCGACCGCAGCGGCCCGTTTCGGAACGCCCGCCATGCCGCCAAACGCAATGCGCGCCTCACTCACGACACCATCGACAACTCTCACGTTGAATGCCCCGCACACCGCCGAAATATCCTGATCGAATCGTTTCGACAGCTTGTAGACCCTGAGATCAGGGACGGATGCAGGCATGGTTACGGCCTCGACGAACTCGCCCGGTTCGCGATCCTGCTGGCCGTATTCGATGAAGAAGTCTTCAAGCGGCATGTCACGCCGCCGGTCGCCCTTGCGCAGATGCAACACGGCGTCGATGGCTATCAGTGGTGGCGGATTGTCCCCGATGGGCGAGCCGTTGGCGATGTTCCCGCCAATCGTCGCCGCCGCGCGGACCTGTTCGGAGCCATAACGGCGCACCAGATCGCCGTAGGTCGGGTGAATGCCCTCGGCAACTTTTAGAAACGACTGCATCGTCACAGCGGCGCCGACACGCACCCGCCCATCGGGCAGCAGCTCAGTCTGCTGCAGATCCCAGCACCGGTTCAGGAAAGCAACCGTCTCTAACTCACGCAAGTCCTTGGTCACCCAGAGGCCAACATCCGTGGCCCCGGCAATCAGCGTGGCGTGGGGATGCGCGGCGTACCATGCTGCTAACTCATCAGCGCTTTCGGGTGCGTTATCTAAAGCACCCTCGCGCAACGGCACATTCATACGCTCGGACAGCCAAACGGGCGGCCAATCTACACCTTCAGCCGCTTCTGCCGCGCGCACAATCGGGGCATACCCCGTGCAGCGGCATAGGTTGCCGGCAAGCGAAACGTCATGGTCGCGCCGCCCATGCAGGTGCGACGCTGCCATCGACACGATAAACCCAGGGGTACAGAACCCGCATTGCGATCCGTGGTTGTCGATCATCGCCTGTTGCACCGGGTGCGGGTCGCCGCCCGGCTTCGCGACACCCTCGACCGTTACCACCGCCTTGCCATGCAGCTGCGGCAAAAACAGGATGCAGGCATTCAGTGCCTTTGGTCCAAGTCCATCACGATCCTCAGGGTCCGCGACCATGACGGTACAGGCCCCGCAATCGCCCTCATTGCAGCCTTCCTTTGTACCGGTTAGCCGCCGCTCATCGCGCAACCAGTCGAGCAGCGTTACGGTCGGCGGTGCATCGACCTCCACAGTTTCCCCGTTGAGAGAAAACCTGATCATCTGAAATCCCGCCGCCTTACCCATCTAGTGTTCGCAGGGCCCAAAAGCGCTGTCGATGCGGCGTAGAGAGCGCTGGGCTTAGGTCCAGCGCTGATGAAAGCGGGCAAAATGCCATTTGGCAAGAGTGAGTTGCCGGGGTCAGCCCCAGGTTGGGTGGAATTTGCCCGCTGGCGAGAGTGTAAAAATCTCTATGCCTGTTTCTGTGACACCGACGGAATGCTCAAACTGCGCCGACAGGGATTTGTCCCGCGTCACTGCGGTCCATTCATCCGACAGAACTTTGGTTTCGGGCCGCCCGAGATTTACCATCGGCTCAATCGTGAAGAACATGCCCGGCTCCAACCGCGCGCCTGTGCTAGGACGGCCATAGTGCAAGACGTTTGGCGGGGCGTGAAACACGCGCCCCAAACCATGGCCGCAAAAATCACGGACGACCGACATGCGTTGCGCTTCGACGAAAGACTGGATCGCATGGCCAATGTCGCCAAACGTGTTGCCCGGCTTGACCGCCTCAATCCCCTTGAAAAGTGCGTCATGCGTCACCTGGATCAAACGCTCGGCTTTGCGCGAGAGTTTGCCGGCGACGTACATGCGCGATGTGTCGCCATACCATCCGTCAACGATCACGGTGACATCGACGTTCAGAATGTCACCGTCCTTCAACCGCTTTTCACCGGGAATGCCGTGACACACCACGTGGTTCACGCTGATGCAACTGGCGTGCTGATAACCTTTGTACCCGATGGTGGCCGACGTCGCGCCCGCCTCGTCGACCATGCGGGTGATCGCCGCATCAATTGACCCGGTCGTCGCACCAGGAAAAACCATCGGAGCAATCTCATCCAGAATATGTGCGGCAAGCTTTCCCGCACGGTGCATACCGGCGAAGTCGCTTTGCTCATAAATCCGGATACCGTCCTTGGTCAGGCGGCCCTTCGTCGGCTCATCCACGAGACATTCCTTTCACACGCGCCAGCATATAGGGCCAGTTTGCCGAAAGTGCCAGAAGTGGATTGCCTAGCTTGCTTCCAAAATCGGCAGTGCATTCGCAATTGTGACCTGGTCGCGCGCTATTTCGGTGCCAAAGCACAGCATTTCGACACCGGCGGCGCGTGCTGAGTCAAATGCAGCGCTATATTCCGGGTCCAGATCACGCGCCAGTTGGAACCGGTCACAATCCGTCCGCTGTACAAGATACAGCATAACGGCCCTGTGACCCTCACGCACCATGGCAGAAAGGTCGCGAAGGTGCTTTGCGCCACGCTGGGTCACGCAATCGGGGAACTCGGCAAGGCCGGTCTGGCGCAAAAGGTGAACGTTCTTCACCTCGACATAAGCGTCAGACAGGCCCGGTTCGCTGAGAAGAAAGTCGATCCGGCTGTTGGTGCTGTACTTTACTTCGGGCCGCACCTTCCCATAGGCGGCCAGCGGTTTGACCGCGCGTTGCTCCAACGCCTCTTTTACGACGCGGTTCGGTACGGCAGTGTCGATCCCGGCCATATGTCCGCCGGGCAGGTCGACCAGACGCCAACCGAACTTGAGCTTCTTCTTCGGGTCATCATTCGGTTCAAGCCAGACCCGCGTGCCAGGTTCGGCCAAACCCATCATCGAGCCGGGATTTGGGCAATGGGCCACGACCTCGCGCCCGTCCGCCTCAAGCGTGACGTCGGCAAGGAACCGTTTGTAGCGCCGGATCAGGCGCGCTGGAACCAAAGGCGTTTGAAAGCGCATGATCGCGGCCCTATACCGGCAGAATACGGGGCACAAGGACGGGTCATGGCAAATCCCACGGCGGCAATGCTGGTTATCGGCGATGAGATCCTCAGCGGTCGGACACGCGACGCCAACATGCACCATCTGGCCGGACGTTTGAACGAGGCCGGGATTGATCTGAGGGAAGTTCGCGTCGTCTCGGACGATGCGCCAGCCATTATCGCGGCCGTTCGCGCGCTGGCTTTAGGATTCGACCACGTCTTCACCAGCGGCGGCATCGGCCCGACCCATGACGACATAACGGCCGATTGCATTGCCGAGGCGCTTGGCCGGTCCATCGATGTGCGGCAAGACGCGCGCGAGATACTGCAGGCCCACTATGATCGGCAGGGAATTGAGATGAACGCGGCCCGTCTTCGCATGGCCCGCATACCCGAGGATGCCGCGTTAATCGACAATCCTGTTTCTGCTGCGCCGGGGTTCACTTTGGAGAATGTGTATGTGATGGCCGGTGTCCCTTCGATCTTTCAGGCGATGGTGGAAACGGTTTTGCCGACGCTGACCGGTGGAGAGCCCCTTTTGTCCGAAACAGTCACTATTTCAAGGGGAGAGGGCGATATCGCGGGTCCGTTGAGCGAACTTGCCCAAGCCTTTCCTACCCTGGGCTTTGGGTCATACCCTTATCTCCGAGACGGGCGATATGGCGCAAACATTGTCATCCGCGGCACCGCGCGGGACGAGCTTGCACAGGCAAAGACGCGCCTGATGTCTTTGTTCGAAGGCGACGCTTCGTGAACCGGCCCGCGCCCAAACGGGTGTTCGAAGTGCTTGACGCGACGTGGCCAGCAAAGCGATCGGTTTCTGTCGGTCCGTGGCGTTTGCGGCACGGGAATGGCGGAGGTCAGCGTGTCTCGGCGGCGACCGCGGAAACCGCCGTCAAGGCTGAGGACATCGACACAGCCGCGCAATACATGCGAACGATGGGCCAGCACCCGCTTTTCATGGTCCGCGACGGCGATGAAGAGTTGGACATCCACCTGGAGGACCGGGGCTATCAACTGGTCGATTCAACCGTGTTTTACATAGCTGCTACGGCTGACCTGACCGCCGAGCTTGCGTTGACCGCTGCCATGCCAACCTGGCCGCCACTGGCCGTTCAACGCGAGATTTGGGCGAACGGGGGCATCGGCCCGGCCCGTATCGCCGTGATGGAGCGCTGTGCTCTTCCCAAAATCACGATCCTCGGCCGCAGTGGCGATGTGCCTGCGGGCACATCCTATGTTGCAAGCCATAACGATATCGCCATGGTTCACGCTGTCGAAGTCGACCCATCGCTTCGACGGCGGGGCGTTGGGCGGCTGCTCATGCAGGCTTGCGCAAACTGGGCAGCTGGTGAAAAGGCGACCTGGCTGAGTCTGGCCGTGACGCGCGCTAACAAGGTGGCCAATGCGCTTTATGTTGGCCTCGGCATGACCGAGGTCACATCTTACCACTACCGCCGTGCGCCGGAGACGGCAGGATGAAATTCATACTTGCCACAGTGATGAGTTTTCTGGCTGGCCAAGCGGCAGGCCTCGATCTCAAGCTACCGGGCGGCACGCTTGCCGCCCAACAGCAAAGCGCGGCAGATAGCGTGCGTCTTCCGCGCACGGCCTGGCGTCCCGGCACACCCGTCACCGAAACAGAAGGCGCGCTGCGCCGTACGGTTTATCAGGTCCCGAATCCTGCCCTGACCACGCTGCAAATCATCGAACCCTTGCGCGACACGCTCGCTGCAGCAGGGTATAGCGAGGTTTTCACCTGTGCGGATCAAGCCTGTGGCGGGTTCGACTTCCGCTTTCAGCTCGATCTGCTGCCCGCACCAGACATGTTCGTTGACCTGGGAAATTACCGGTATCTCTTGATGGAACACCCTGACAGCGACCCCAAATCGGTCGCACTGGTCGCTTCGTCTTCAGTGAATGCTGGCTACTTGCACGTGACCGAGGTGTCGGCTTTCGAAAGCTTTGGGTCTACGCTCACGATCCCGGAACCCGGTGACCCGACCACGGACACTCCCGATCTCATCGCATCGTTGCTGGAAGCCGGCCATGTCGTCCTCGCTGATCTTGAGTTTACAACCGGTGCCGCCGACCTCAGCGCCGGCCCCTACCGGTCGCTTCAAACCCTGGCCGATTGGCTCGGCGAGACCTCTGGCGCGCAAGTTGCCCTTGTTGGACATACGGATTCGGTGGGCGCCCTCGACACCAACCTGGCACTGTCGCGGCAACGTGCCCTATCCGTTCAGGCTCGATTGACCGAGCGTTGGGGCGTCAACCCCGCGCAGGTTTCGGCTGATGGCGCTGGCGCGCTAGCCCCCATCGCCTCGAACCTGGAGGCTGAAGGACGCGCCGCAAACAGGCGTGTCGAGGTGGTTCTACTGTCCATCGAATAAAAAACGGACGCCCGTGGGCGTCCGCAAGGCGTACCAGGGTGACCTTTTAACGAGGGAAAATCACCAGCTGTCCGGGCCCTTTTCCGCAAAGGCGTGGACAAGGAAGTCGATAAACGCCCGAACTTTCGGTTGGGTAAACCGGCCCGGCGGATAAACAGCGTAGATGCCTTGCGTCTCGATCGGCAACTCCGGGATCGCCTCTTCAACCTCGCCACGCTCCATCGCGTCGGCGTAGAGGAAGGACGGCAGATAAGCGATGCCAAGCCCAGCTATCGCTGCGTTCAAAAGGGACTGACCGTCATTTACGGTCAGCCACCCCGCGGTGCGCACCTGGCGCTTTTCGCCGGATGGCGCGGTCAGCTTCCAGACATTGCCGGACGAGTTGTTCGAATAGTGCAGCAGCTTGTGTTCGTTCAGATCGTCAATCTTCTGGGGGCGTCCATACTTGGAGAAGTACTCGGGAGAAGCGATCATGCGGCGGTTGGTTTCACAAAGCTTTCTGGCCTTGAGTGTGGAATCTTCCAACTCACCCATCCGGATGGCCAGGTCGAACCCTTCCGAGATCAGCTCGACATAGCGATTGTTCAGCACCATGTTCACCGTGATCTCAGGGAACTCCTGCAGGAACTCACCCAGAACAGGCGACAAGTGGTTCACGCCGAAATCGGTCGCGACTGAAATCCGCAACAGGCCCGACGGTGCGGATTGCATCGATGTGACCAGTGCGTCAGCTTCGCCCGCATCGTTCAGTACGCGGCGGGCGCGATCATAGTACGCCAGACCAATCTCGGTCGGCGACACACGGCGTGTCGTTCGGTTCAACAGGCGCGCGCCCAGACGGGCCTCCAAGGACGAGACGTGTTTTGACACGGCCGACTTCGAGATTCCCATCTTCTTGGCAGCGTCAGTGAAACCGCCCTGATCCACAACGGTTGCAAAGGCTTCCATTTCCGTCAGTCGGTCCATCAGGCAACTTACCCTTATTCTTGCCCCCCGGCACCGGCATGTGTGGCGGTGAAATCGGGCGAGAATGGGGAAACACCCAGACAATTACCCGGTTTTATCAGGATCGTGTTGCGGGTGGAAACGCAGCCGGGATCAAACCGAAACCTGCTAGCTACCTGAGATTTATGGAGAAAAAAATGCGTGCAACAAGCGCGCTTGGGCGGACGGCGGTTTGTCGCCGTCCGCCAAATGCATGATCAGGAGCCTTCTTCGGCGGCTTCAGGCTCGGGCGAAACGCTCGCGATGTAGGCCCAAAGGTTCAAGGCATCCTCTTCCTTGCGGACGCGGAAGGCCATGCCCGAGCGAGCCTTGCTGTCACCCGTGATCTCCTTCAGGAAAGCGTTCGGGTCCTGAGCATAAGCCACAAACTGCGCTTCGTCCCAAACCAGACCACCTTCGCCAGCAGCAACAAGTGCGTCTTTGTATTTGTCGAAGCCTTCATAAGCACCTGCCGTCCGGCCAGGCAAACCCCAAAGGTTGGGACCGGTCTTGCCGCCGCGGACGATATCATTGCCTTCATCATCGACAATTGCGTGGCAGGCTTTGCACTGATTGAAAGCCTTTTCGCCGGCTTCCGCATCGCCGGTTGCATGCCCACCGGCAAACGCCGGAACAGCAACCATGCCGACCATGAGTGTGGTGGCGAGTGTAAGTTTCATACGTGTCCTCCGTTGGTAATCGCACGTGTATCTAGCGCTAGATAGGTCAGATCAACCTGCTATGCGATATCAATCACGCAACCGCATGCGCAATTGCGCATTGCTTCCACAACACCGTCAGAGCTTCAACCAGATGTTCGATTTCGGCATCCGTGTGCAGCGGGCTTGGTGTAAAGCGCAGACGCTCCGAACCTTTGGGGACAGTCGGATAATTGATCGGCTGTACGTAGATGCCCCACTCGCGCATCAAAATATCGGAAAGCATCCGGCATTTCACTGGATCCTTGATCATTACCGGTATGATGTGACTGGGGTTTTCCATATGTGGTATACCACGTCGATCCAGCATATCGCGCAGTTTGGCGACCTGGCGGCGGTGCTGCATCCGCTCGATCTCAGACGTTTTCAAGTGCGCGATAGACGTGCGTGCAGCCGCCGCAACAGCGGGGGGTAACGCGGTTGTGAAGATGAACCCGCTGGCGAAGCTGCGGATGAAATCGCAAAGCGCCGCCGACCCGGTCACATAGCCGCCCATGCAGCCATAGGCCTTGCCCAGCGTGCCCTCGATCAGCGTGATCCGGTCCATCAGACCTTCCTGTTCGGCCACACCGCCCCCGCGCGGCCCATAGAGACCGACCGCATGCACTTCGTCGAGATAGGTCATGGCGCCATGTTTCTCGGCAACCTCGACGATCTCGCGGATGGGGGCGATGTCACCGTCCATCGAATACACGCTTTCGAACGCAACGATCTTGGTCGCATTCGCGGGCTGCGTGGCAAGCTTGCGGTCGAGATCCTCGGGGTCGTTATGGTTCCAGATCACTTTGGGGCAGCGGGCGTGCCGGATACCTTCAATCATTGAAGCGTGATTCAAACTGTCCGACAGGATAACAGCGTTGGGCAGCCTTGCGCCCAAAGTGCTCAAAGACGCCCAGTTAGAGACATATCCCGAGGTGAAAAGCAGGGCTGCTTCCTTGTTGTGCAGGTCCGCCAGTTCCCGCTCGAGCAGAAGATGCTCGTGGTTGGTGCCGCTGATGTTGCGTGTCCCACCTGCACCCGTGCCGCATCGGTCGATCACTTCTTTCATCGCCGCTGCAACCTTGGGGTTTTGGCCCATGCCGAGGTAGTCATTGGAACACCAGACCGTCACTTCATCGGGGCTCTCGTCATCGTGGCACTTGGCCCGCGGAAAGGCACCGCATTGGCGCTCAAGTTCCGCAAAGATGCGATAGTTTCCCTCATCCTTCAGCGCGTCGAGTTGCGCATTGAACAAATTGTCGAAGTTCATCGGTCTTCCCCTTCGGTGGTCTTGGGCGCGGGTAACATCCAGCGCCAGAGCTTCGCATCCGGCAGGGGCAGGATGAAAAGCCAGTGCTCAAGTAAAGCCAGGGCGGTCAGCCCTGCCAGAAGTGCGAAACCCACCTGTTCAGTGACTGTTTCGGCGGCGATTACGCGCTCGGACCAACAGGCCAGCGCGAATGTCAAAAGCGTCACTGAGAACGGGAAAAGCCAGTTCATCCGTGCGATCTTAAAGTGGCTGCCAAGGTGGTTCAGGTGACGTGGCAGAAACTCCGTGTTCACCCGCGCCACGCCCAGAAACAGGTTCAGCTTGGCCGAGATGCGCGCGAAATAGAGGATGAGATAGGTGTAGGTGCCGACCATGTTCTCGGCCCCTGCGCTGGTCAGCACCACGAAGGCGAACATGAGCGTCAGAACGATCTCGTGATAGGCAATGGTTGACCATGCGCGCAGGAACCGCTCCCACCCCGGGCGGTTGGGCGGGCAGGGTTCTTCGTGTGGCCCGGTCAGGGTGCCTGTCAGGAACGACAGTTCGACCCAACCCCAGAGCGCAAGCGTGCCCAAAAACGCGCCATACACACCCAGCAAGCTTGTATCCTGCAGGGTCACAAGGAATGCGTAGCCACCCGTGACCAACAACGGCACGCCCAGAACGGTGGCACGCAAACCAGCCCGTTTTCCGCCACGCTCAGCCAACCGAACCGCAATCAGGATAGCACCGGTCGAGAACCACCAGAGCAGCACAGCTGCGAGAAGGGCTATGACGACGGGTGACATCATTGCAGCGAACCGCCCCACAGCCAGAGGCCCCGGATCAAGGCCGGGGCACTTCCACTGTTATGGCAGACGCGTGTGATCAATACACCGGCTCCAGCCGCACGTTTTCGGGCACGTCGTGCTTCTTTGCCGGGATGAAGTACAAGCTCGCAAAGGCGCGTGCAGCTGCAAGCGATCCGGCCAGCTGCGCCAGTTTGCCGCCGATGCCACCCGCCTCCTTAGCCTTGGCGATCCGTACATTCGCACGCTGCAACCGCTCAAGGTTGCGCTGCCAGGCCGGGTGATCGATATCCAGCGTGATCGGAAAGATCTGCTCGCTCAGCTTCGAAGTCTTCGTGAACACCTCATGCGCGTACCAATCCGGGTCGACGCCCAGCGCCTTGTGGAAGGCAGGGCGTTGATGATCGCGCACATACATCGTCGCATAGACCGCCGTCAGGAAGAACTTGATCCAGTAAACGTTGTGGCCTTGTGTCAGCTTGGGGTCGGTCTTCATCAACAGAGCGAACGCCTCGCCATGGCTGAACTCGTCATTGCACCACTCCTTGAACCACTTGAAGATCGGATGGAACCGATGCTCGGGGTTCGCTTCCAGATGCCGGAAGATGGTGATGTAGCGGGCGTATCCGATCTTTTCCGACAGGTAGGTCGCGTAATAGATGAACTTCGGGCGGAAGTAGGTGTACTTCTTTTTCTGTGTGAGAAATCCGAGGTTTACTCGCAAACCTGCTTCACGAAGTGCATCGTTGATGAACCCCGCATGCCGTGCCTCGTCCCGCGCCATCAGCTGGAAGAGCTTGGTGATGTCGGGGTTGTTGCCGCGGCGCTTCATCTCTTTGTAAAGCACGCAGCCAGAGAACTCAGCCGTGCAGCTAGAGATCAGGAAGTCTATGAATTCCTTCTTTAAATCCGGGTCCATACCGTCCCAAT
>JBCCWG010000028.1:0-27419 GCA_039193985.1 Pseudomonadota bacterium | reverse complement strand
GCGGCCTGCGCCCGCTTGGCCAGCGGCGACGACAGCGACACGCTGGCCGCGATGATCCCGTCGACCTGATAATCCATCAAGTCGGCCATCACCTTGTCGACGCCTTCGGTCGAATTGGGGGCAGTGAAGATCAGGATGTGATAGCCCTGTTTTTGCAGTGCGTTAGACAAAAGCTCGAGCGCGACCGGATAGAACTGGTTTTCGAGATAGGCGACCACCAAACCGATAATCCGGCTTTTGCCGCTGACCATGGCGCGGGCCAGCACGTTGGGGCGGTAGCCCAGTTCCTCTGCCGCGCGTTTGACCTTTTCAACGGTCTTGGCACTGGCCGACGCGCCGGGCGTGAAGACGCGGCTGACGGCGGATTGGCTGACCCCGGCGCGTTGCGCGACTTCGAGTGAGGTGACTTTGCTCATTTGCGCCGCCTCCGGCGTCGCTCGGGCAAGGGGCGCTGCCCCTCTTGGCCTGCGGCCAATTCACCCCGGGATACTTCGGGACCAAAGATATGTGCGCGGGTCTTCATCGCCCTGCGTCCAAGCTTATGCTGGCGTTCGGGCGCACCTTGTTGAACTCTGCCATTCGGCCCAGCACATCGACGCCGATCTGCGCGTAAAGGTCGAGGAGGTCGACCAGTACCCAGTTTTCCCGGATCAGCCCGTCTTCCAACCGCCAGAAGTCGAGCGAGCGGAGCGTCACTTCCTGCCCCGCAGGCGCGATCCCCATCCAGCCATCGCCAGTGACCGTCAGCCGCATATTGGGCCAGCCGGTTTCTGCAACATAAGCGCCGCTTGCGATCCAGTGGCTCATCAGATCGCCCATCGCATCGAGCTTGCGGTTGGGCATGGCGCGCAGGAACGGGATCTGGTGCCAGTGCCGGAAGCCTGCAATGCCGCGTCCGGTGCCGATACCGGCCGGCCCGTACCAGTTGAACTTGGGGTGCCAGTACGCGTTGAGGTTCATCACCTCGGGCCCGCCCTCGGCGGGGTGGCGACAAAGGTCGGTCAACATGGCGACGACATGGGCCAGCGCCGCCTGACCGTCGCCCCGCGTGGTTAGCCCGTCCTGGGTCATCGGCGCGGGCGTGCAGAGGTACCGGCCAAGCTGCGGCGCCATCGGCCAGGCCCCGGCCTGCATCATCAGTTCGGGGATGTCCCAGATGACCTGTGCCTCGGTGACCCGCCCGTCCTCGATCCGGAAAAATTCATGATAGCGCATATGCGCCAGATGCCCGGTGGGCGGGATGTCGAGGAAAGGGGCGAGAGACGTGCCCATGTAGGTGCCCATGCACCCGACCCAATCCTGGCCCTCGGGTGTGGTTCCCGCGACCGTGATCATCTCGCGACGTTCGAGGTCGGGCATCGCCTTGGCCAAGGGTCCGAGCAGCGACCAGAGATGCGCGGGACCGATACCATCGCCCACCGGATAACACAGGTGCACCACCGCGCTCTCGGACAGGAAGCGGTCGACGGCGTGCCGGTCGGCACCGTTGGCCAGCGCGCTCCGGTAGGGCGCATAGGCTGTTATCAGGGCGTCTTCTGTCACATCACCCCCAGGCCGGGGCCTCGGTTGAAGGGGCATAGGTTCCGAAGGTCCATTCCTGCCCCTCGGGATCACGGCAGCGATAGCGCGTGGTGCCCCATTCCGTTTCTTCGGGGCCGTAGACGATCACGGCACCGTTAGCGACCGCCTGCGCATGATGGGCCGCGACATCCTCAACGACGACATAAATGCCGGGCGTTCCGTGCGGCAGACCGGCGGTGCCCATCAGGATCACGCCGTCGCCATAGACAAGTTCCGCATGAACCAGCGTGCCATCCTCGGCGTCCTGCCGGATGTTCACGCGAAAGCCGAATGCCGTTTCGAGAAACGCGATGGCTGCGGCGCCATCTTTGTAGCTAAGATAGGGGACGATTGTGGGCTGTGTCATTCCGCTGCCGTCCCATAGGCCACGTTCCGGCCGCCATAACGGCGCACCCGAATGTTGCACTGTTCGGCATGGCCAACGAAGCCTTCCAGCATGCAGAGGCGCGAGCCGTATTCGCCGACAAGGGCCGCAGCCTCATCCGTCGTGACCTTCTGATAGCTGTGGGTTTTCAGGAACTTGCCGACCCATAGCCCGCCAGTATACCGCCCTGCCTTCTTGGTGGGCAGGGTATGGTTGGTGCCGATCACCTTGTCGCCGTTCGCCACGTTGGTGCGGGGGCCGAGGAACAGCGCGCCATAGGCCTGCATGTTCTCGAGATACCAGTCGTCGCGGTCGGTCATCACCTGCACATGCTCGTACGCCATGTCATTGGCGACGGCGAGCATCTCGTCATGACTGTCGCACAGGATGACGTCACCGTAGTCTTCCCACGACGCGCGGGCGGTTTCGGCCGTTGGCAGGATGGCCAGCAAACGGTCGATCTCGGCCAGCGTTTCATCCGCCAGCTTGCGGCTGTTGGTGATCAGACAGGCGGGCGAGTTATAGCCATGCTCGGCCTGACCCAGAAGGTCGGTTGCACAGAGCTCGGCATCCACCGTTTCATCTGCGATCACCATGGTTTCGGTCGGGCCGGCGAAGAGGTCGATACCGACCCGACCGAAAAGCTGCCGTTTCGCTTCGGCAACAAACGCGTTTCCGGGACCAACCAGCATATGCACCGGCTCGATCGTTTCGGTCCCGATGGCCATGGCGCCCACGGCCTGAATGCCGCCCATAACGTAAATCTCATGCGCCCCGCCCATATGCATCGCGGCGACGATGGCCGGGTGCGGCTCGCCATTCACCGGCGGCGCGCTGGCGATGATACGCGGCACGCCCGCGACAGACGCGGTTAGCACTGACATATGTGCGCTTGCCACCATCGGGAACTTGCCGCCGGGCACATAACAGCCGACCGATTGGACGGGGATGTTCTTGTGGCCGAGGATCACGCCGGGCAGGGTTTCGACCTCGATATCCGTCATTGACGCGCGTTGAGCCTCGGCAAACCGCCGGATCTGCGTCTGGGCGAAACGGATATCCTCCATGTCACGGGTCGAGACCTTGTGCATCGCGGTCTCGATCTCGCTGTCCGATAGACGGAAGCGGTCGGGCGCATAGTTGTCGAACTTTGCGCTCAGGTCGCGCACCGCGGCATCGCCGCGCGCCTCGATATCCGCCAGCGTCGCTTCGACGGTCGCGCGCACTTTGGCGTCATCTTCCTTGATTTCGGCTTCGGGCTTGGAGTGCTTCAGGTGTTCAATCGGCATGTCATGTCTCCTCGACAAGGTCCGGGACAGGAAGGGGTGCGGTGCGGTCGGAGGCGAAGAGATCGACGCCGAGTTGCAGCAAAACGTGCGGGACGTCGACGAACACCCAATTCTCGACCAGAAGATCGCCTTCGCGTCGCCACCAATCGCAGACCCGCATGAACACGCGCCGGCCGGTCGGGGCGACGCCCAGGAAACGCCCGGTCTGAACCCCGGTAAGCGAAGGCCAACCGCCCGAGCAGATGTAATCGCCATCGGCGAAGCGCGTGAAGTGCGCGGTCATTCCGTTGTTCGCCGCCCCGCCCGACCAGCCCTCGAACGCGCCTTCGAAGGGCACCTGGAAGCCCGCGAAGTTGTCGACCCCGACGAACGACCCGAAGGCAGCCGGGCCGTACCACAGCATGTCGTCGTGCCAGTAAGGGCGCCAGGCCTCATCCGGTGTCGCAAGTGCGCGCAACATATCGGTGACCATCTGCGCCGAGGACGCGCTTCGTTCAGCCGGGTTGGTCTGCCACTGCAACCCGTCCTGCGTGGCCGGGCCGGGCAGGTACCCGGTGAAACCCCTGTCGCGGCCCGGGCTTTCGGCAATCGGCCACTGCCCCGCGGTGATCATCATTTCCGGCAGATCGAAGAAGACATAGCTTTCCACCGCACGTCCGCCCTCAATCCGATGAAACTCGCCGAACCGCAGATGGGCCAGCGTTCCGGTGGGCTGGATCGTCAGAAACGGCGCTTGGAAGTGCCCGCTGACATAGCCGGTCGACGTAACCCATGTCGCGCCATCGAACGTGCCGCCGAACGCAATGTAATCGGTCCGGCGGGCATGCGCGAAAGCCGCGTACACGACACCCAGAACGTCATCGAAAAACGCCGTTCGGTCGACCGTGTTGAACGGATGAACGACATGGATCACCGCGTCTTCGGCGAAGAACTCCGGCGAAGGGGCGTCGAGGTAGGCGCGAAACCGCGCTTTCGCCTCATCAACAGCGGTCATGCGGACCCCCTGCATACGTATGCAGCCTGGCCCGTAATTTCGGTATCGTTACGCCCGCGTTTCATCCCTTGACGGCGCCCGCCGTCAGGCCGCTCACGATCTGGCGCTGGAAGAACATGACCAAGACGAAGAGGGGGGCTGTTGCCGAGACAACGGCGGCCACGGCGAACATGACGTTGCCTTCGGTCTGCGTGGTGCCGAGGAAGGCGGCAATCTCTGGGATCATCGTTCGGTTGCTTTCGGA
The DNA here is from genome assembly GCA_039193985.1 of Pseudomonadota bacterium. Lineage (GTDB taxonomy): Bacteria > Pseudomonadota > Alphaproteobacteria > Rhodobacterales > Rhodobacteraceae > JAJDOD01. The sequence continues at coordinate 22,947 of JBCCWG010000028.1, read as the reverse complement.
CAACAAAAGCGACGTCACGATGAAGTCGTTATAGGCCAGCAGAAAGCTGAACAGACCGGTGGTGATCACACCCGGCCACATCACGGGGATGATTACATGCCGGAACGCCTGAAACTGTGTGCAGCCATCGACCTTGGCGCTTTCGTCCAGCTCCTTCGGGATGTTCTGAAAGAAACTGTGCAGCATCCAAAGCGTAAACGGTTGGTTCATCGCCACCAGCACGATGATCGCGGTCGGGATGATCCCCCAGAGGTTCCACTCAAAGAACGGCAGCATGTACCCGGCCACCAGCGTGACTTGCGGCAAGGCCCGGAAAATCAGCGCGATGATCAGCAGCCAGATCACATAGCGAAAGCCGGATCGGCTCAGCGCATAGCCACCTAGAGTTCCCATGGTCAGCGATATAGACACCACAAACACACAGACGATGAACGTGTTCAGAACGTTGCGCCAGAACTCGTTCTCGATCCATGCGCCCTCGTACCCGGCCCCGGTAAAGGGTGAGCCATGCGTGGTTTCCGTGTTCGGCCCGAACAAGGCGTTCGTCCAGTTGGCAATGGAAAAGAAGTCAAGCTCGACCTTGAAGCTGCCCCAGAGTGTCCAGAAAAACGGGAAGGCGGCAATGATCAGCCAAAAGATGATGAACCCGTTGGTGGCAAGCTTCAGCCCGGTTGGCATGCGTTGCGCTTTGGACGCCATCAGTGGCCTCCTTTCTGGAAGTCCCTCCATGTGCGCACCAAAACCGGTGACAACAGGATCGCAACGCCGAGAATTGTCATCACCGAGGTCGTTGCCGCCGCAGACAATTGTCGTGTCTCGCCACCCAGATCATTCACGATGATCCAGGACAGCGATGTCGCGTGGGCCGAGGCCTGAAAACCGATGATCGGCTCAAGCACCTTGAAGTTATCCATGATCTGGATCAGCGCCACAAAGGTCACCAGCGGCATCAGATGCGGGATCACCACATACTTGACCTGCTCCCAGCGGGTTGCGCCGTCGATCTGGGCCGCTTCGATCTGATCCTGCGGCAGGGTCTGAAGGCCTGCGTAAAAGACCACGAACGCAAAAGGCGCAGACGACCAGATGCCATAGATGATCAGCGCGATCCACATCAACGGTGTCGATGCTTTCAATGACAGGTCCGGGTCATCCGCCAGATACGAGATGAAGTTGCCAAGAATCCCACGGCTGTCGATCATCCAGAACAGGATCAACGATCCGATCAGCGGAGTTACGATCATCGGCAGCAGGGAAAAGAAGATCGCCAGGCCCTTGAGGCGGCGATGGAGTGAGTTGACGGCCAGCGCGATCGTCAGCCCCAGCGCGATCAGCGCGGGGGTACAGACAAAGACGTATGTTAGCGTAAAGGCCAGCGCACGATAGAAGGGCAGGTTGAACAGGACATCGACAAACTCGCCCATCGTCTCGGTCGTGGCCCAGGCCTCGGCGATTTCGTTCACTGCCAGGTGCCCGCGGTCGAGATAGATGTCGAGCCCGACGAACCGCCCCAGCGGTTGTGCCTCGCGGATCGCTGCAGTGGCGTCCTGATCGATGGTGGTCTCGGTCGTGCAGCCGAAGGGCCCGCAGTTCTCAACTTCGATGAAGACGGCCTCGTGGGGCGCATATACCGACTGGATCACCACCGACACGATAGGCAGCGCGATGAAGAGAAACATCGCCAGCCCCGTCGGCAGGAAAAACCAGAAAAAGGTCTTGTGTTTCATCCGCTACGCCCGAGTTGGGCGGGGGCAAAATCTGCGCAGATTTTGTTATAGAAAATGCGCATTTTCTGCCCCCGCCGGTTGCGTCAGAGCCTCAGAGGAAGCCCTTTTCCTTGGCTGCCGCGACATAGGCCGCTTCCACGTCCTTCAACGCCTGCTCGGCCGATTCCTTGCCTTGCATGAAGTCGGCCAGTTCGTTGCCGAGCGCGGTGTGCAGCAGACCCATGTAAGGCAGCATCGGATAGGGCGGTGTGCCGGACTGCGCGGCGGCGAACACGCCCTGCGCTTTTTCGGTCGGCTCGTACCCGTCGATCAACCAGACAGCGAGGCCCGAGGTCTCATCGTTCAGCATCTCGGGGCGGATGGCGTGCGTCAGCGCGATGAAAGTGGCTTCGGCCTCTTCATCCGGGATGTTCTTGGCCACGGTCCACCCATCCCACCAGAGGGTCGAGGCCGGTGTGTCGCCACCGCCCACTGTCATCGGGCCACCGATGGCCGTGCCGTCAATCACCTCTTGCGGTGTGCCTTCGGCGTCGGTCAGAACGGCGGCGCGCGAGCCCCACATGTTCATGATCGCCGCATTGCCGGCGCGCCATTCGGCATTGGCGGCGTTTGAGTCATGGGTCAGGAAGTCGGGGTTCATATACTCCGACAGCGCCTTCATCATCTCAAGCGTCTTGATGCCTTCTTCCGTGGCGATGTTCGGCTCGGCGCTGCCAGGCTTGAAGTGGCTGCCACCCATCCCGAGGAACATGTTGTTGAATTCCTGCGCCAGGTTCCAGCCGGCGGCATAGGCCCCTGTGATGGGGTTCTGCATGATGCCCGCGTCGCGGATTTTCGCGGCGACGTCGAGCATCTCTTCATAGGTGGTCGGCGGCTCGGCACCGACCTGTTCCAGCACGTCCGAGCGGTACACCAGATGCTGTGCATTCGCCATGAAGGCCACGGCCATCACCTGTCCTTTGACGGTGATCAGCTGGTTCGGCTTCAACGACTGGCCATGCGCCGCGACGAGATCATCCAGGGGCCGGATCACGTCTTCGTTGATCAGCGCCACGATGGACGAGTTTGCGACAATCGCCGAGGTGTACTCGGCCGGATTGCCCTGCATACCGGCGAGGTTGATCTTCTGGTGATCGGCGGTGAGGTTGGTCGAAACCTCGCCCCCCGCGCATTCCTGCGCGCCCGCACCCACGGTCTGGATGGCCGGGAATTCGTTACCGACAATCGACACGCGCGCGCCAATTTCGCAGGCAAACGCAGTCGAGCCCATCAGTGCAACCGCGCCCGCAAGAGCTATCGTTTTGAAGTACATATGTTTTCTTCTCCCTGATTGCCGGGTGTGCCTTGCAATCGCACACCCACTTTTTTCCCGGCTTGGCGGCCGGAGGTTTTCTGGGGGTCACACCCCGATGCGTTCACCCGTCGTGCCATCGAACAGGTGACAAATCTCTGGCGGAATGCTGATCGAAATGGTTTCGTCGATCTCCGCGCGATAGGTCTTGTCGGCCTTGCAGCTGACCAGCTTGCCGTCGATGCGCACGCTGACCATCGTCGCATCACCGAGAAGTTCCATTGTATAGATTGGTGCGTTGATCTGCCCGTCCCCGGCAATCACGGTCGCGTCCTCAGCCCGAAAGCCAAGTGTGATCCGGCCATCGGGCGCGTCTAACCCAGGGATCTCGGTATTCTTGGCCCGGAATGTGCCGCCCGACATCTCACCTTCGATCAGGTTCATTGCCGGATTGCCGATGAAACTGGCGACGAACGTGTTGGCGGGCTTGTCGTAAATTTCGGTCGGGCTGCCCACCTGCTGGACCTTGCCCTTTTCCATCACCACAACGCGGTCGGCCAATGTCATCGCTTCAATCTGGTCGTGCGTGACATAGATGGTCGTGACCGCCAGTTCGTGGCTCAGGTTCTTGATCTGCGCCCGCGTCGACACACGCAGCTTTGCATCGAGGTTCGACAGCGGCTCGTCCATCAGGAACACATTGGGTTCACGCACGATGGCCCGTGCAAGCGCTACACGCTGGCGTTGACCGCCTGAAAGTGCTGCGGGCTTGCGATGCAGGAAATCATCCAGTTCCACCATCGCGCTGGCACGCCGTACCTTTTCGTCGTGGGACGCCGCATCGATGCCACGGACCTTCAGCGGAAAGCGGATGTTCTCATAGACATCCATGTTCGGGTAGAGCGCGTAAGACTGGAACACCATCGCAACGTCGCGGTCCTTCGGCTCCAGATCGTTCACCACATTGCCGCCTATCAGGATCTCGCCGTCGCTCGGGTCTTCGAGCCCCGCGATCATCCGCATGGTGGTCGTCTTGCCGCAACCAGAGGGTCCGAGCAGGACGAGGAACTCGCGGTCGGGAATGTCGAGGTCGAACTCGTGGACACCCACAAAATCGCCCCAACGCTTCGAGATTTTCCGAAGCTGGATGTCTGCCATGGCTCCCCCTGCGCGCTTGAATTGCATACGCTTGCAATCAGCCTAGACTCCGCTTCTGCGTTTTGGCAAGGTCTTTTTGCAAGCGTATGCAAGACGGCAATCAGTCCAAAAAACCATGGAATTTCAACGAGAAAAGACATTGGTGCGCGCGTATCACGCCGCGCTCTACTCCGCCGATTGGTGTGCCGCAGATCAGCACGTCTCCCCAGGTAGACTTAGGCGAGGGAATCATCCTTTCAAAGAAATTACCGGGCCGGAGGAGGTTTCGGAACGCTTCTGGAAACCGCTGCACACCAGCCTGACCCATCTGCAGCGACGGGAGGATGTCTTTTTCGCCGGTCGCAATGAAGTCGACGGCTTCGCGTCGACCTGGGTGGTCTCGATGGGGCATCTGGTCGGGCTTTTCGATGCGCCCTGGCTTGGCATCCCGCCGACCGGGCGGTTGGCGTTCCTGCGCTATTGCAGCTTCCTGCGGGTCGAGGATGGAAGGATCACCTACATCGCGATGTACTTCGACATCCCCCACCTGATGGTGCAGGCGGGACTGGCACCGTTCCACCCTTCAACCGGCGCGCAGCTTGTTCAACCTGGACCGATGACACATGACGGCATCCTGTCCGGCGCGCACGCGGTGGAGCAGGGGGAGCGGACGCTGGCCCTGATCAATGCGATGGTCGCGGACCTCGGGACCTGGAACTCGGACTTGCCAATCGAAGAAGAACTGGCAAGGACCTGGGCCGATGACATGGTGTGGTGGGGGCCAACGGGGATCGGCGCGACCTATACCATCCCCCGCTATGCCAAGCAGCATGCCGGTCCATTTCGGGCCGCGTTCTCCGAGCGCACGAAGACCCAGCATATCGCCCGTCTGGCCGAGGGGCACTATGGCGGGTTTTTCGGCTGGCCGAATTTCCAGGCGCGCCTGACCGGCCCGTTTCAAGGGCATGAACCTACCGGAAAGATCGGCGAATTCCGGGTGATCGACATCTATCGACGTGCGGGTGACAAGCTGGCCGAGAACTGGGTCTTCATCGACATGCCGCATTTTTGGCTGAGCCAAGGCGTGGCCGTTTTGCCAGAGGAGGCGATGGCGGTCTGACCGCCAAATGGTCAGGCGTTCATCATGACCTGAGCCAGATCGCTCGCCGCGGCCTCAAGCACCGGCGCGAGGCTTTCCGCGCGTTCGATCGAGTACCGCAACACCGGCCCATGCACTCCGATCGCCCCCATGTAGCGCCCATTGTCGTCGCGGACCGGGACGGCAACGGCGACCATCCCTTCAATGAACTCTTCGTTGTCCAGCGCATAGCCGCGCCGCGAAATCGCGCGTAGCTCGCGCATCAGGTTATCGGGATCGGTGATGGTGTTATCTGTTGCGCCATGCAGCGCCCTCGCGCGGACGATGCGCTCCCGGTCACGTTTCTTGAGCGACGCCAGATAGGTCTTGCCGCTGGCCGTGCAGTGAAACGGAACGTGGCTGCCGACAGGCAATTGAACCCGGAACGGCCAGTCAGTCTCAACCCGGTCCTTGTAACTCATGCCGTCTTCTTCGGGGATGACAAAGTTTACCGTCTCACCCGTCTCCGCCGCCAGACGTCGCAACAACTGGTGGCGTGCGATGTGGCTGGTCGAGGCATGGAGGACCCCGCTGGCCATCGCGCGCATCCGTCGCCCCGGTCGCAAACCCGCACTGTCCTGCACCAGAAACCCTTCGGCCATCAGCGTGTTGCACAGCCGGTGCACCGTCTGCTTGGGCAACCCCATCTCGCGCCCGATCTCGGCGGCCGTGATCGGCCCGGTTCTCTGCCCCATCAACTCGAGGATCAGAAGCGTGCGCAGGTTGGTCGGGATCCGTCCGCTGTCATTGCCATCCATGGTTCGGGCGATCCTCATCATAAGACTTGCACCACAAAAGGAATCATGCTGCACTAAAAACTGAGACGAAAAGTCTCATTTTTTGACCATTGCGTCAATTGGGAGGACAATTTGGAATTTGACTACGTCATCATTGGCGCGGGTTCTGCTGGTTGTGTGCTGGCGAACCGGTTGTCGGATGGCGGGAAATTTCAGGTTGCCCTCATAGAAGCGGGGGGAAGGGACAGCTCTCCGTGGATCCATATTCCGGTCGGATACTTCAAAACAATGGGGAACCCCAAGACCGACTGGGGATATGAGACCGAGCCCGACCCGGGGCTGAATGGGCGATCGCTCAAATGGCCCCGCGGTCGGGTGCTCGGCGGGTCCAGTTCGATCAACGGCCTTTTGTATGTGCGCGGCCAACCGGCGGACTATGACCATTGGCGCCAACTGGGGAATACCGGTTGGGGCTGGGAAGATGTTCTGCGGCTATTCAAGCGCGCCGAAAGCTATGCCGGTGGCGATGCGGCGATCCGCGGGCGGGATGGGCCGCTCGGCGTCTCCGACAGCGCGGTGTCCCGTGATTGCGTCGACAAGTATCTCGAGGCAGCGGTCAATGCCGGGTATCCGCGCAACGAGGACTACAACGGTGCGACACAGGAAGGCGTCGGGCATTTCCAGCTGACAATGCGCCACGGGCGGCGCTGTTCTTCGGCAGTGGCCTATCTAGGCCCGGCCAAGCGGCGCACCAACCTGACCATATTGACCGACAGTCCGGCCACACGGCTGACCTTCGACGGGAAGCGTGTCAACGGTGTCGAGGTCATCCACAAGGACCGTCGCGAGACGATCCGTGCCCGCCGGGAAGTGATCCTGTCGGCAGGGGCGCTCGCCTCGCCGCAGCTTCTCATGGTGTCTGGTATTGGTGATCCCGAGGCGCTGGCTAAGCACGGGATTGAGCCGCGTCAGCCGCTAAAGGGCGTGGGCCAGAACCTGCAGGACCACTTGCAAGCCCGCCCGGTCTACAAGACCACACTTTCGACCATCAACACCGAGATCAACAGCCTGATCAAGCAGGGGGTGATCGCGCTGCACTATGCCGCGACCCGCACCGGTCCGATGACGATGGCCGCCAGCCTCGGCACCGCGTTCCTGAAGACGCGGCGCGACCTGGCAGAGCCCGACATTCAGTTCCACGTGCAGCCGTTCAGCGCGAGCCAGAAGATCAATAAACCGCATGATTTCAATGCTTTCACGGCGAGTGTACTGCAACTGAGGCCGGAAAGCACTGGGCATCTGGAGCTGCGGTCATCTGACATGCGCGACCACCCGGTAATCCATCCCAACTACCTGGCCACCAAGACCGATCAGGACACCATTGTCGAAGGCATCCGCATCGCGCGTCGTATCGCCCGCACCGAACCTGTCGCCTCTGCCATCACCGATGAATATAGCCCCGGGTGGCATGTCGAGGACGACGACTATGACGCACTTTTGGACTGGGCGCGTGACACCGCGACCACGATCTATCACCCCACGGGCACCTGCAAGATGGGCAGCGATCCGATGGCGGTGGTCGATGACAGGCTGCGCGTGCACGGGGTGACCGGGCTGCGCGTTGCCGATGCCTCGATCATGCCGGTGATCGTCTCCGGCAACACCAACGCGCCCACCATCATGATTGGCGAGAAATGCAGCGACATGGTCCTCGCTGACGCCGCCCATTCCGCGCCCTCCACACTGGAGGCCGCGCATTGAAACACCTGAACAGCCGGACCGTTGCCTTCAAGGCCCGGCAAGACATTGATCAACGCAAGAGAAGGCAAAAAATGGGAGGAAAACGCATGTTTTCAAAACTAACCAAGCTGGCCACGGTTGCGGCCGTTGGCGTGGTATTGATGGCCGGTACAGCCATGGCCGAGAAGGTCCTGCGCATTCAGTCGGTCCTGCCGAACACGGCAGACGAAGTGTTCATGCTGAACGAGTTCGGCAAAGACGTGGCCGCCCTGACCGGTGGCTCGCTCACCATCGAAGTGCTGCCTGCGGGTGCCGTCGTTGGCCCGCGCGACATCATGGACGCGGTTGACGCAGGTCTCGTCGAAGGCGGGTTTGCCTGGACGCACTACTGGGGTGGCAAGCACGTCGCGGCAAACCTCTTCGGTGCACCTGTTGCCGGTGCCGGTGTCGGCCTCGACAACATCGCGTTCCTCAGCTGGTTCCAGTATGGCGGCGGTCGTGAGCTTTATGACCGTCTCTGGGATGAGATGGGCGTGAACGTCAAAGGCTTCATGCTGCAGCCGGTCGGCCCCGAGGCGCTGGGCTGGTTCCCCGAGCCCATCACATCGATGGACGACTTCCGCCAGATGCGCTTCCGCGCCCCTCCGGGCATGGTGGGCGCGGCCTATGCTGACATCGGCGTGCCTGCCGTGGCCATGGGTGGTGGTGACATTCTGCCAGCGCTCGAGAAGGGCACCATCGACGCAGCCGAATGGTGCTGCCCGAAGCCCGACTCGGTCTTCGGCTTCCAGAAGGTCCTGAAGCACTACTATCTTCAGGGTCTGCACCAGGTGACGGTGAACGCGGACATGTATGTGAACCGCGACTTCTATGACAGCCTGACCGAGACCGAGCAGAAAGCGCTTGAAGTGGCCGCAAACGCGTCGCTTTCCAAGTCCTTGTCGTATCGCATTTACGAAAACGGCAAAGCGCTGAAGGACCTGACCGACAACCATGGTGTGATCCTCGAAGATACGCCGGCTGACTACTTCACCGAGTATTCGGCCGCCGCGACCAAGGCGCTGGAAGCTGCAGCCGCCGAGAACGAGTTCTTCGCGGAAGTCTGGCAGTCGCAGAAGGACTTCGCCGAAATCGCAGTTCCGTTCTGGGCCGGGGCCCAGACCTCGAACGCGAACCTCGGTCGCGCGTTTGCGGACACGCTGAAGTAACGACGCGAACACTCGCCCCGGACACCGATCCGGGGCCTCTCGGTCAACCGATCCAGAGGCCCCGGGTCATGCCCGGGGCGAAACTGTTCTTGTTTTCCAAGCGCCGACATAAGACGCTTCGAAAAAAAGAACGCGGACGCAAAAGTCCGTGTCCACGGGAGGGGACACTATGGCCGACGAACCGAATCCAGGCGATCTGGAGATCGCGGACGAACTGATTGCAGAACGTCGCGCCGAAGCCCCCGGAGAAACGCCCGAAGACATGACCGCGTGGCAACGCCCGATCACCGCAGTCATCGACGTCATCAACTATCGCGCCGGTCAGATCATCGCGCTTATGATGGTGCCGCTGATCGCTGTAGTCGTTTGGGAAGTCTTTTCCCGGAACTCGTTCGTCATACTCCAAGACGCGGGGTACGAAGACCTTGCACGCTCGCTCGGTCTTGGTCCAACGCTTCAGGCCTATGACCTCAGCCGCATGATCGCCGGGGTCCTGTGGATGGCTGGCGCCGGGTACGGCCTGATGCGCGGCGTACATATCCGCGCCGACTTCCTCTATCGTTTCTGGTCCCCGAAGACGCAAGCCACTGTGGATGCCATTGCGTATTTGCTCTTTTTCATCCCGTCGATGATCTTTTTCACCATCGTCTCGGCACAATACTGGCAGGTTTCCTTTGAAACGGGCGAGCGGTTGGCCCTGGACAGCGCATGGCAACCGGTTCTGTGGCCCGCACGTTTGGCGATGCCCATCGGGGGCGCGCTGCTACTGCTTCAGGGCCTGCCGGAGATCTTCCGCGCCTTTCACAAGATGGGCAAAGAACGCGAGCGGTGGTTCGTCCGCTTCCTGCCGATCTATATCATCGGGCTGATCTGGCTTGTTCTGGCGATTTTTACGCCCGATATCGTTCCGGGCGGTGCATGGTTCACCGAACTGATGAGCGCGCGTCCGAGCCTCGACAAACCGACCATCGGGCTGATCATGCTGGCCGCGATGCTGTTCGTGATCTTCATCGGGTTCCCGATCTCGTTCACGCTGATCTTCCTCGCCTTTGTCTTCGGCATCTGGGGTTCGAACTTCAAGCTGACCACGCTGCTAATGACGCTCAACACCAACTCGACCATGCTGAATGATCAGCTGATGGCGGTGCCGCTGTTCGTGCTGATGGGCATCGTTATGGAAAGTGCCGGGCTGATGGAGCGTCTCTTCGCGTCGATCCAGATGATCATGGCACGAGTGCGTGGCGCGCTGTTCATCGCGGTTCTGATCGTGTCGACCATCTTTGCCGCCGCGACCGGCATTGTCGGTGCTTCGGTCACACTGCTCGGCATCATGGCGGGTGCCACGATGAGCCGGTCGGGCTATAACGTGCAACTCGCCGCGGGCACGATCACTGCGGGCGGCACGCTGGGCATCCTGATCCCGCCCTCGATCATGCTGATCGTCATGGGGCCGGTGCTCGAGGTCTCAACACTTGACCTCTTCCGCGGTGCGTTCATCCCCGGCGCGCTGCTGGCGTCACTCTATCTGATCTACACGCTCGGCCGCTGCTGGCTGAACCCCGACCTGGGACCGATCCTCGGGGAAGAGGATCAACCGGACACCTCACGGTTCTATGGCGCGGAAGTCGCGCTGATCTGCCTTGGTATCCTCACCGTCTGCCGCGTCTTCGGCCTTGGGCTCGGGGGTGCGTTTGGTGGTGTCGTGCCGTTTGGCGGCCTGATCGTCCTGATCATCACATTGGCCGTGGCCTATGCGGCCTATCGCAACGTGAGCATTCTGCGAATCGTCTTGCCGATCACCGTTCTGTTCCATCTTTACATGATGGTCGCGGGCATGGGCGACGGCCTCTCGATCTGGTCGATGGTGTTTACGGCATTCCTTATGCTTTTGGCGTTCCTCGGGCGCCCGATTTATAGCAAGGATGCCGATGACGGCTTCTATTTCTCGGACCTCTGGGATGAGTTCTTTGCCGGGCTGATGCCGCCGACGATCCTGATCTCCTTCGCGCTCGGCTCGATCCTCCTCGGTTTCGCAACTCCGGCGGAAGCGGCAGCCATGGGCGCGTTCGGCGCAATCCTGCTCTCGGTCGCGTATCGCAAGTTCACCTTTCCCGGCTTCTTTGACAGCCTGATCAAGGCGCTTGAGATCACGGTTCTGATCATGTTCCTGGTGGCTGCGTCCAACTTCTTCGGCGCGCAGTTCAGTGCGCTCGGCACGCCGCGGATGATGACCGAGCTGCTACTCGGTTTGGATATGTCGCCGTACTTCATCCTTCTGCTGGTCATGGCGCTGATCTTCCTGCTCGGCTGGCCGCTGGAATGGGTGCCTATCGTGCTGATCGTGGTGCCCATCCTGCTCCCGACGGTCGAGGCGCTCTCGCTCCATGGGCTCGACCGGTACGACATGATGGTCTGGTTCGGCATTCTGGTGGCGGTGAACCTGCAAACGGCGTGGCTCAGTCCGCCCGTGGCATTGTCTGCGTACTTCCTGAAAGGCGTGGTGCCGAACTGGGACCTGAAAGACATCTACCTCGGCATGATGCAATTCATGCTGGTGCAGCTCTTCGGCTTGGCCCTGATCCTGATCTTCCCGCAACTGGTGCTGTGGTTGCCGAAAGTGATGAGCGGTTAGACCGTGAGTTCCGGCGACTTTGTCGCCGGCCCGCTGGGGGAGCATTGCTCCCCCAGCTCGTTGGAGGGTAGGGTGCGCCACGGCCGGTCGAATGGGTTTCCGATGAGGAGCGGCGCATCGTCCGGCAACGGTGCTTCCACACGACGCATGATCCGTTGCTTGAGAAAGTACTTCTCGATGTCCGGTCGGTCCTGCGCCAACCCCTCCCGCGCAATCATGTCCATCGACCAGCGGTCTGTCGACAAAAGCCAGGCCTTGTCCAGCAGGGCCGCAGCGACCTCGGGGGCGTGGTCGCGTTGCTTCAGCGCTTTCAGCATGAACTTGAGCGCGGCCTCGTTCTGGGCCGACCGGCATTTGTCGAGGAAGGTCAGCGCATAGTCTTCGAGCGCTGTCCGGTCCGGGCCAAACCATTCCCTCCGCCCGATCGTCGGCAGGTTGGGGGCGGAGAAGACGCCGTGCCCCAATCGTGCGTTCAACCAGTCGCGTTCGGCGGCGATGGCGGTGGCATGCTCTTCGATTGTCTCGCGGGGCAGAGTGAACTTGCGCCCGGGCAGGCGGCCATCCTTGATGATGCTGAACGCGCGGCAGGGGTTGTGGCGGCAATCGACGAAGGGCGGCATCACCTCGTTGATCTTCGAGAACATGATCGCCGTCTCATGCGACACCGACGCGTTAAGAGGTTGTGCGACATTGCGAGACGTCAGCGGTGCGGGCAAACCCAGAACGCCCGAGAAATCCGCGACCACGTCACTGCCGCCAAAGGGCCGCAAGATAAAGTCCCCAGGGGCGGTCGCGTCGATAAACCCCTGAAACCGCGCTTGATACCGGGGAAGACGCGGATGCAACAGGATGTCATCCAGGCAATCGCCCGACCATTTCGTGCTTTGCTGGGCGGCACTGTTCATCCAGGCCACCGGCTCGCGCGCATAGGCGATCACCCGGATCCGGTCGACATGAAGCGCGAAAAACACCATCAGACGTTTCACGTCGTCGCGCGTGAATTCGCTCAACTCCTCGGCCGAGGCGATCACGTCATGGGGGTGTGCACGCGCGATTTCATCGGCCAGCCCTTCATGCGTTTCAACGCGCAGGCGTGCGAACGTGGCCGGATCTTCGACCCAGCGAAACCTGGCCAACCGGGCCGCATCTTCCTCGTCCCAAAAGGCGAGCGATAGCCTTTCCGAGTGGTTTCGGTCGCCGGAGAGATAGTGAAACCCCTGCGCGTGCAGCGCATCGCCCACTTGCGAGAACACCGCCTGGATCGCGGTCGACCCGGTCTTCGGCGCGCCAATATGAATGTAAGCCGTTCGCGGCCCCCGGGCTGAAGCCAAGCGACACCCCCTGTCGTTGAACGCGCAGCGTCTGCGCCGTTTTGTTCAACGGCAGGAGTCTTACGATTTGGTTACCATGTCAGGTGTCAGGCACTCACCGCCTTCATGAACCGGTCTCGGATCACCACCGGGTCCATCGTGATCACCGGGTTCTTCGCATTGCCGCTGTCACACTTCACGATCATCACGGTCATCTTGCCGCTCTCCAGCGCAGCCGTCAGCGCCTTGCCTGTATCGACGTCCTGCACCTCGACCACATTCTCGCAGCCTGCTGCGCGCGCCATACCCGCAAGATCGGTCTTCTTGCCGGTATAGGTCGGTTGGTCTCCGGTCGAGCCATAGGAACCGTTGTCGACGATCATCAGGATGAAGTTGTCGGCGACGTTATTGGCAATCGTCGGCAACGTGCCGAGGTTGGTCAGGACCGAGCCATCGCCATCGATGGAGATCACCGGTTTGGGTTGCGCCAGCGCCAGACCGAGGCCGATGGACGACGCCAACCCCATGGTCCCCAGCATGTAAAAGTTCGTGGGCTGGTCGTCGATGGCGTGCAGTTCCTGGGACGGGATGCCGATGTTACAGACAACCAATTGATCGCGCAGGATCGGGGCGATTTCTTTCAGGATTTCAGAACGGATCATTGGTCGCCATAGCCTCCCCAGAAGTTGGCGTCGGTCAGAATCGCCACGGGTTTGTTGCACATGAAGGTATAGTCGAGGATCATCGGCAGTTCCTCGGCATCGGCCTGCTTGTGGAAGTGATAGGTGGGGATGTTCATCTGCGCCAACAGCGCCTTGGTGTGCACCGCCATCTCGACTTGACAGGCCACAGGCTCGCGCAATTCCCCGCGATAGGAAATCAGCATCGGCAACGGCATCCGGTAGTATTGGATCAGCGTCGCCAGCGTGTTGATCGTCACCCCGATGGCAGTGTTCTGCATGATGATCGCGGGGCGCTTCCCACCCATCCAGGCACCGGCGCACAGCCCCATGCCCTCATCTTCCTTGTTTGAAGGAATGTGAAAGATATCAGGGTGTTGGTCGATCTCGTCAATAACGCCCGCCAATTGCTTGCAAGGCACGGTCGTGACGAAGCTGATGCCAGCATTCACAAGGTCCTCGGTAATCTGTTTGTCGATGCTCATCTCTGATCCTTTAGGGTACGAGAACGATTTTCGGCGCGGCGACTTTGCCGGCGCGGATGTCTTCAAAGGCGCGGTGTCCCTCGGCCAACGGGCGTTCCTCGGTCCAGTCGAGCGCCCCGAGTGAGCCGTCGAAAATGGCCCCCGCCGTGTCGCGGAAATCCTGATAGGTATAGGCATAAGTCCCGATGAACGTGACCTCGTGCAGCGTGAACCGGCGCACATCGAGGCCCGGTTCGCCGCCGCCCAACCCGATATGCATGATCACGCCGCCCGGCACGACGGCCCTGGAGGCGGTTTCGCGCGTGGCCGTATAGCCCACGGCGTCGATGACGAGGTCATAGCTGTCTTCCGCGTCGAGTTCGGCCAGAACATTGAACCCGCAAGTTTTCACCAGATAGTCACGCCGCAGCGCATTCGGCTCGGTTACGGTGATATCCGTCACGCCCATCGCAGCCGCAGACAGAGCGGAACCAACCCCGATGGGCCCGCCTCCAACGACCAAGGTCTTCGGGGTCTCAATCCAACCGACCTCAAGCCCAAGTCGCACTGCATGCCAGCCACAGGCGAGGGGTTCTGCCAACGACGCCTTTGCCGGGTCGACCCCATCCGGCACTTCGATCAGGTTTTCTTCCCGCATCGAGGCGTATTGGGCAAACGAACCCTGCCGAGGCGGGATCGACATCATCGAGCGGTTCCGGTCGAGGTTTTCGCGCCCCGCTTTTGCTTCGCGGCTGGTGCCATCGACGACCATGGGGTTGATCGTCACGCGCCGACCGTCCGGCGTTACACCGCAGGCTTCATGTCCAAGGATCAGCGGCGGGTTCCGGCGCGGGTCATGGCCAAGATAGGCATGCATGTCCGAGCCACAGATGCCGACCCGCTCGATCGAGATCAATTCTTCGCCCGACGAAAGATCCGGGTCATCGAAATCTCGGAATTCCAGCTTCTCCGGTCCGGTATATACAAGCGCCCTCATCCGTCGGCACTCAGATCGAAATTCACGCCCGGAAAATACTTCGCCAGCCGCACATCCGCCGTCCGCGCGTGGCCCTCCATGCCTTCCAGCCGTGAGATCCGTGCCGTCGCCTCGGCCACGGGCCGCGATCCTTCGCGGGTGGCCCGCTGCCAGGTCACGATCTTCATGAACTTGTGCACCGACAGGCCACCGGTATAGCGTGCCGCACCGCTGGTCGGCAGCACATGGTTTGTCCCCGACGCCTTGTCGCCGAACGCCACGGTGGTCTCTTCCCCGAGGAAAAGCGAACCATAGCAAGTCAGCCGCCCCAACCACCAGTCGAGGTCCGCGGCTTGCACCGTCAGGTGTTCGGGCGCGTATTCATCGGATGTCTTCGCCATCTCCTCGCGGTCAGCACAAAGGATCACCTCAGCATAGTCGCGCCAGGCCGCAGTCGCGTTCTCGCGGTTCACCTCAGGCAATTCGTTGATCAAAGCGGGCACGCGGGCCATCACAGTTTCAGCCAGCGCGCGATCATCGGTGACCAGCCAGACGGGCGAGTTGTATCCATGCTCGGCCTGGCCGACGAGGTCGGTGGCCACAATCTCGGCATCCGCCTGGCCATCGGCCAGGATCAAACTGTCGGTCGGGCCCGCGATCATGTCGATGCCTACCTGACCGAAGAGGATGCGCTTCGCCTCGGCCACGAACTGATTGCCGGGGCCGACAAGGATGTTGGCCTTGGGCAATCCGAACAATCCATAGGTCATCGCGGCCACACCCTGCACGCCGCCCATAGCAAGGATGGTGTCGGCCCCGCAGATATGCGCGGCATAGACAATCGCCGGCGCGATGCCTTCGCCGGGGCGCGGCGGCGAACAGGCGGTGACGTGGGTCACACCGGCGACCTTCGCCGTGGTCACCGTCATGATCGCGCTTGCGACGTGGGAATAGCGCCCACCGGGCACATAGGCGCCTGCAGCATGACAGGGGATCGTGCGCTGCCCGGCGATCAGGCCGGGGACGACCTCAAGCTCCGTATCGATCAGTGTCGCGCGCTGCGCCTCGGCAAAGCGACGCACATTGTCGGCGGCGAATTTGATGTCATCCTTCAACTGGTCCGGAACGGCAGCGATGGCGGCTGCAATATCGGTCTCGGTCAGTATGACGTTGCCCTCATACCCGTCGAACTTGGCCGCATATTCCAGCGCCGCGGCATCGCCCCGCGCCTCGATATCCGCGAGAATGCCCTTTACGGTCGCATGGACGTCCGAGGCATCCGATGCCGAGGTCAGTGTTGCTTTCTTCAGATACTCGGCCATCTGGCTCCTCCCCGTTCTCGAGCTTCTTGTAAGCGCTTACATTCCTGTGTACAAGGGGCTTTCGATAGGAAGCTGAAAAGTGAGCAAAGCGCCAACTCTGGAAGATGTCGCCGCCGCGGCGGGCGTGTCGACTGCGACCGTCTCGCGCTGCCTGAACACGCCGGACAAGGTGGTCGCGCAAACCCGGCGCCGCGTTCTGGCGGCGGTCGAGGCCTTGGGCTATGCGCCCAACTTCAGTGCCCGCGCGCTGGTGGCAAAGCGCACCCAAACCATCGGCGCGGTGATCCCGACCATGGAAAACGCGGTTTTCGCCGAAGGCATTCAGGCCTTCCAGGACGTGCTGCAGGCGCAACGTTTCATGCTGTTGATCGCAAGCTCGGGCTACGACCCAAAGGCCGAGGCGGACGCCGTGCGCACGCTGGTCGCGCGCGGTGCGGATGGCGTCTTGCTGATCGGGTTTGACCGCGATGACAACGTCTATGAATTTCTCGCCTCGCAGAGGATCCCCGCCGTTGTGGCCTGGGCTTATAAAGATGGCGGGCCATTGCCGTCGGTCGGGTTCGACAATGCGGCGGCGATGGAAAGGCTTGTCAGCCATGCCATCGGACTGGGGCACGCCCGTGTCGGTCTCATCTCGGGCATTCAGGCCGGCAATGACAGGGCACGGGCGCGGGTCACGGGCGCGCAAGCGGCCCTCGGCGCTGCCGGGATTGAGGCTGCGACGGTGGTCGAGACATCATACGGTTTTGCGCAAGGGGGTTCGGCGCTGGACCGATTGCTGGATCGCGACCCTGATCTGACGCTTGTGGTCTGCGGCAATGATGTGCTTGCGGCCGGTGCTGTGCGGCGGGCCCGGGCGCTCGGTCTGTCGGTGCCGGCTGATCTGTCGATCACAGGGTTCGACGATATCGGACTAGCGGAACTGGTCGATCCCCCGCTGACCACCGTCCGTGTGCCGCATCGCGCGATGGGCCAGGCGGCCGCCGAACGCCTTCTCGCTTTGGTCACGGGCCAGTCGGCGCATAGCCTGCGACTGGATGCGCAGCTGTGCCTGCGGGAGAGCCTCGCCAAGGTGCGCGGCAAGTAACACCGTGCGACGACGACTTCATCTTTTCAGAAATACGCAAATCCCGCCCAACCCACCAGGCGCTTCGGTCAGACTGGCGCGCTCCGGGCGCTACCGCTTACCTCAGCCGCGCTTCCGTCTCGGCATCGAAGAACAAAACCCGCGACGTATCGTACCCGACCTTGACCTCGGTCCCGGCGGTAATGGCATCATCGCCCTTGCTTTCGATCACCAGCGGCTCGCCCGTTGGCGTTGACAGGTATTCATAGGCCACACCACCCAACTGCTCGGTGATATCCACCGAGAGTGGTGAGGCTTCGTGGCGCAGCGTCGCATCCTGCGGACGGATGCCGACGATTACCGGTTGCCCGGCGGCGGGCAGGGCGACGTCGGTGGCGATCACCTCGCCCCCAAGGCCCGGCACGCGCACACCGCCTTCGGCCACTTCGCCCTTGAGAAAGTTCATTGATGGTGACCCGATGAACCCCGCAACGAACTTGTTGTCCGGGTCACGGTAAAGCTCCATCGGCGCACCCACCTGCTCGATATTGCCAGCGCGCAGCACCACGATCTTGTTGGCCAACGTCATTGCCTCGACCTGGTCGTGGGTCACATAGATCATCGTGGTGCCCAGTTCCTTGTGCAGCCGCGAAATCTCGACCCGCATGTCGACCCGTAGCTCGGCATCGAGGTTCGAAAGCGGCTCATCGAACAGGAACACTTCCGGCCCGCGCACGATGGCGCGCCCAATGGCCACGCGTTGACGCTGACCACCCGACAAAGCCGCCGGTTTTCGCTTGAGATATTCGTCAAGCTTCAAAACCTTGCTCGCCTCGCCCACCTTGCGGTCGATCTCGTCCTTGGGGTGGCCGGTCATCTTCAGGCCGAACCCCATGTTTTCTTCCACCGTCATATGCGGGTAAAGCGCGTAGGTCTGAAACACCATCGCCACGCCGCGCTCGGCCGGGTCGATATGGGTCACGTCGCGCGCCCCGATGTTTATCTGCCCATCGCTGGTTTCCTCCAGCCCTGCGATCATGCGCAGCAGGGTCGACTTCCCGCAACCCGACGGTCCGACGAAGACACAGAATTCCCCGTCATTAATGTTCAGGTCGACGCCATGGATCACCTGTGTGTGGCCATAGCGCTTGACGACTGAGTTGAGGGTTACGCCTGTCATATGTCCTGTCCTTGTCGTTACCCCGGAGAGTGCCAGGACGATGCCTGGGTCCCGATCTTCTCTGCGGTGGAAAGCAAGCTTTCCTTGAAATGGGTCAGCCCGTCGAGAGTGTGACGCGCCGTCGAAGTGGCGACCGACAGCGCGCCGATCACGCGCCCGTTCGCGATGAAGATCGGCGCCGCGATCGACACGATGCCTTCCTCGTGCTCTTCGCGGTCAAAGGCGATGCCCTGTTCGCGGATCGCGGGCAACTCGCCCAGCAGGCTCTCGGGGGAGCCATGGGTGGCCGGGGTATAAGGATAGAACGACTGCTGCTGCAGCACGATGTCCAGCCGCTTGGGCGCGATGTAAGCCAGCATCGCCTTGCCGACGCCGGTGCAATAGGCGGGGGCCACCTTGCCGACCTGTGCCAGCGTCTCGAACCGGTCGGTCGCCTTCAGCTTGTCGACGAAGATCACCTGGCCATTGTCCATCTGCGCCAGATGCACGCTTTCGCCCGCTTCGGCCGCCAGTGCTTCGACGTAAGGCCGCGCGATGGGCGCGAGCGAGGCGTTCTCCCACGCGGCATGTGCCAACCGGATGAGTCGCAGCCCCATCGAATAGGTGCCGGTTTCGGTGTCATGCGCCAACAGATTCTGGTTGGTCAGTGTCTGCAGCAACCGGTAGAGCGTCGCTTTCGGATAGGGCGATCGTTCCAGCATTTCCGAGAATTTCACCGGCCGTTCAAAGGCTGCAACCGAATCAAGCACTTCCAGCGCCTTGCCCACGGTTCCATCGGCCTTGCCTCGCGGTGGCTTCGCTGCATTCACCGGTTGTTCTCCTCCCCGTTCTCGCTACGCTTGCGCAACGAGAGTGTTGACTTCTATAGCCGATAGCGTCACCATTTTCAATATTTGGTATTCAGTTTCAGATAATGAAACCAACCAGCAGGGAACTTAGGGAGGAAACCATGTTCCGCACATTCAAATTGTCGGTTGTCGCGGCGGCGGCGACCGCGCTTATGGCGTCGACGGCGCTGGCGCGTGATCTTGTTATCAACTTCGACGACCTGAACCCCGGTCCGAAAGCGGCCTTTGAGGCTGCCATCGAGCAGTTCAAGTCCGAGAACCCCGACATCAATGTCATCGCCAACAACAACGACCGCGAAGCGCACAAGACGGCGATCCGGAACTTCCTGACGGCGGATGCCCCCGACGTGACCTCCTGGTACCCGGGCAACCGCATGGCGCCCTTCGTCGATGCGGGTCTCTTTCAGCCGGTCGATGATGTGTGGGAAGAAAACGGCTTCAATGAAGACCTTGCCGCCATCAAGCCGACCATGTCGCGCGACGGCAAAATCTGGGGCGTGCCTTACACGTACTATCAGTGGGGCATTTATTACCGCAAAGACATCTTTGACCTCCTGGAACTCGAAGAGTTCGAGACCTGGGACGACATGCTCGCCGGTTGCGCGAAGATGAAGGAAAACGGTGTCACACCGTTCACTATCGGCACCAAGTTCCTTTGGACCGCTGCGGGTGTCTTTGACTACATCAACCTGCGCACCAACGGCTATGAGGTGCACAACGCACTGACCGCCGGTGAGATCAAGTACACCGACCCGTGCATCGTCCAGACCTTTGCCAACTGGGAACAGCTGATCAACGAATGCGGCTTCGTCGAGAACCACGCCTCGATGAGCTGGCAGGACGCCATCGCGCCCTTCGCCAATGGCGACGCGGCGATGTACGTGATGGGCAACTTCTCGGTTGACGGCTACAAGAACGCCGGCCTCACGGATGAGCAGATCGACTTCATGCCGTTCCCGACCATCGACCCCAACGTGCCGCTGGCCGAAGAAGCCCCGGCAGATGCGTTCTTCATCCCGACCAATGCCAAGAATGTCGATGACGCCAAGAAGTGGCTCGCCTTCGTCGCACGCCCCGACGTGCAGGCGGAATGGAACAAGACCATCGGTCAGCTTCCGATCAACGCCAAGGCGGAAATCTCGGACGACAAGTTCATCCAGGAAGGCTTCGCGCTTCTGAACTCGGCCACCGGTATCGCGCAGTTCTATGACCGCGACGCACCGGCCGAGATGGCCAAGGCGGGCATGGAAGGCTTCCAGAAGTTCATGCTGGACCCGTCGACCAAGATGGAAGTGCTCGAGCGCCTCGATGAGGTCGCGGCCGAAGTCTACGCCAACTGAGGCGACGCATACGGCGAAAGGCTGGAGACCCGGCCTTTCTCCATTATAGGCCCCCAAATATCCTGGGGGAGCGTGAGGGGGCAAAGCCCCCTCGCACAACGCGGCGGCAAAGCCGGCGCAACACGTGGAATGAAGCGCAAAGGGGCATGTCATGAGTGATACACCCGGCCATCAGGACAGCTGGCTCATGCGAAACAAGCTCAGCATTGCGCCATGGTTCTTTCTCGCACCTGCACTCTTCTTCTTTGCGATCTATGTCGTGATCCCGATCTTCGAATCGCTCTGGCTGTCGCTCTACGAATGGAACGGGCTCTACACTGCTGACGGTGAGTCCACCGCCGTCTGGGTCGGGTTCGACAATTACGTCAAGCTGTGGAGCGATCCGAACTTTTGGACGTCGCTTCGAAACAACCTTGCCTGGCTCATCCTCTATATGCTGGCCGTGCCTGCAGGCCTCTTCATCGCCTTGTTCCTCAACCAGACCGTGACGGGCATGCGGTTCTACAAGTCGATGTTCTTCTTTCCCTTCGTGATCAGTCAGGTCGTCGTCGGTCTGATCTTCGGCTGGTTCTACAACCCCGATTTCGGCGTCGTGGGCAGCGTCTGGAAGGCACTCTTCTGCGAGGAAACCACCAACATCCTCGGCAATGTCACCTTCACCTGTTCGCGCCCGGCTCCCGACATCCTCTCAAGCCCCGAATGGGCGACCTACGGGATCATCTTCGCAGGTCTCTGGCCGCAGGTGGCCTATTGCATGATCCTCTACCTCACGGGCCTCAACAACGTCGCCAGCGACCAGATCGAAGCGGCGCGGCTCGATGGCGCCAAGGGCTGGAAGATGCTCTGGTACGTCGTGCTGCCGCAACTCAAACCGGCCACTTTCATTGCCGTCGTCGTCACGGTTATCGGGGCACTTAGAAGCTTTGACATGATCGCCATCATGACCCAGGGCGGGCCCTTCGGCTCGACCAACGTGCTGGCCTATTACATGTACGAAGTTGCGATCTCGGAGTTTGGCGAGCGTTACGGCTACGGCTCGGCGGTTGCCACTGTGCTCTTCATGATCATGCTGGTCTACATCAGCTATTTCCTGTGGAAGATGTACCAGGACGAGAAGGTAAGCCGGTGATGTTCGTCAAGGAAAGCCGTCCCACTCCGGGCTTGACCCGGAGCCTCCACCTTTCGGCCAGAGGCTCTGGGTCAAGCCCGGAGCAAGGCACGCGCAACACAAGCGAGGTGACCTGAGATGTTCCCCCGTCCCATCGAAAAATCAGGCCCGGTCGCCAAAACGGCCTATCAGGCCTTCCTGCCGGTGGCCCTCTTCCTCTGGCTTTTGCCGCTGCTGGCGATCTTTGTCACCTCGATCCGGGGCGCGGCGGACATCAACTCGGGCAACATCTTCGGCTGGCCCTCCGAGTTCGCACTTTTTGAGAACTACTCCGCCGTCTTCACGCAATCGGCGGCAGCACAATACATGCTGAATTCGGTGCTGATCACCGTGCCGAGTGTCATGATCTCGGTCGCGCTCGCCTGCCTCGCCGGATACGCGCTGGCGATCTATCGCTTCCGCGTCGCCGTCCCGCTCTTCTTCCTCTTCGTTGCGGGCAACTTCATCCCGTTCCAGATCCTGATGGTTCCCGTCCGTGACATGTCCGTCCAGACCGGCCTTTACGACACTATCGCCGGACAGTTCCTGTTCCATGCGGCCTTCCAGACCGGGTTCTGCACGCTCTTCATGCGGAACTTCATCAAGGCGCTGCCCTTTGACCTGATTGAGAGCGCGCGGATCGAAGGCGTCGCCGAGTGGAAAATCTTCTGGTACGTCGTCCTGCCGCTCGTGCGGCCTGCCATCGCGGCGCTTGCGGTGCTGATCTTCACCTTCGTCTGGAATGACTTCTTCTGGGCCAATGTGCTGACCCAGGGGGAAAGTGCCAAGCCGATCACGGCGGGCGTGCGTTCGCTCAACGGGCAGTTCGTGAACAACTGGCACCTGGTCTCGGCCGCTTCGCTCATGGCGGCGATCCCGCCGGTGCTCATGTTCTTCCTGATGCAGAAACATTTCATCGCTGGTCTGACACTGGGTGCTGTAAAATGATCCAATGCTGGCGGCTGGATGACAGCCGTCAAACCCTCGTTCTGGGTGCCACGCGG
>JBCCWG010000027.1:0-27473 GCA_039193985.1 Pseudomonadota bacterium | reverse complement strand
GGGTTCGGCCCCGCCGCTTTACACCTGTTTCAAAGCTCGGAGATGTGCCCGCGATACCAGCCGGACGCCGCGAACACATGCACAAAACCGCCCCGCATGAAGGCCATATGGCGAAGGCGGGCCACCCGAAACGAAACACCGGTGCGCAACGATCCCGCCGCCGTCTTCCACACAACAGAGATCAAAATCGGTAAGGCGCAAAGCCAGCCACCGGTCTCGCACATAGGTTGCGACGCAATCCACGGCACTGAATCAAGGGGCGTAAGCCCCGCCGTGCCATCGCCGGACCGGCCCGCGGTCTGGCGATTTGTTAGCCAAAGGCGCTTAGCTCAGGCAGAAAATGTGTGTTGGCCACCATAAAGCGCAAAGCGGCTCGGTTTGATCGCCAGCCCCCGTTCCGCCGACGGCACGGCTCATCTCAAAGGTCGTCTTCGTCCGTATAGCAGTCAGCGATCCGGACTTGCTGTGCGTTCATCGCGCAGCACCTTCGGTCGAGACCGAGATGGAGCGCCATTCATCCGCGCTGGCTGTCAGCAGATCGCCCTGCTTTGCGAGCCGCCAAGGGCGGTCGCTCACGCGTCCTCTTCCGTCTCCTCTTCGGCAACCGTGGCGACCCGCGCGCCCGAGCGGCTGGAGGTCACGACGTTCAGCGACTTGAGCTTGCGGTGAAGCGCCGAGCGTTCCATGCCGACGAACCCGGCTGTCCGGCTGATATTGCCCCCGAACCGGTTGATCTGGGTCAGCAGGTATTCGCGTTCAAAGAGCTCGCGTGCTTCGCGCAGCGGCAAGGTCGCCAGCGTGCCCGACAGCACCACCCGGCTTTCATCGGGGGCATCGCCCTGCCCTTCGCCCGGGATTTCGGCCGCCGTTATCTCACCCTTCTCCGCGCCGAGGATCAGCACACGCTCGATCACATTCTTCAACTGCCGCACGTTGCCCGGCCAGCTCATGGTCTGCAAAAGCGCGATGGCTTCGTCCGACACGCCACGCAGCGGCAGGCCCTGCGCCTTGTTGAACGCTTCGATGAAATGCCCGGCCAGTTCGGGGATATCCTCGCGCCGGTCAGCAAGGCTCGGCACGTCAATCGGCACGACGTTCAGGCGGTGATAGAGTTCTTGCCGAAACACCCCACTTTCGACAGCGTCCTCAAGGTTCCGCGTGGTCGATGAGATCACCCGCAAATCCACCCGCACCTTGTCACTGCCGCCGACCCGCTGGAACTGTTGTTCGGTCAGGACCCGCAGGATCTTGGACTGGGTGCCAAGCGGCATGTCGGCAATCTCATCAAAGAAGATGACACCGCCATGCGCCTGTTCAAGAAGTCCGGGCTCGATCCCGCGCCCCGAGCTTTCACGCCCAAACAGCACTTCTTCCATCCGGTCCGGTTCAATCGACGCCGAGTTCACGGTGATGAACGGCCCCTCGGCCCGGTCGGATTCGGCATGGATGTAGCGCGCCGCAATCTCCTTGCCCGATCCTGACGGCCCGGTCAGCATGACACGTCCGTTCGACTTGGTAACTTTTTCAAGCTGGCTCTTGAGCGTGCGGAACGCCGGGGACGAGCCGATCATGTCTGTGGTGGTCACATCCTTGCGCCTGAGTTCCGAGTTCTCCCGGCGCAGGCGCGAGGTTTCCATGGCCCGCGTGATCACCACCATCAACTGGTCGATGTTAAAGGGCTTTTCGATGAAGTCATAGGCGCCCTGTTTGATAGCCGCCACTGCAATCTCAACGTTGCCGTGACCCGAGATGATAATGATCGGTACATCCGGGTTGTCGCGTTTCACCGACTTCAGAATGTCGATCCCGTCCATTCGGCTGTCCTTCAGCCAGATATCCAAGATCATCAGCGACGGTGGTTCCTTGTTCATCTCGGCCATCGCCTCGTCCGAGGTACCGGCAAGACGTGTGGTGAAGCCCTCGTCCTTGAGAATGTCCGAAATCAGCTCCCGGATATCGCGTTCGTCATCAACAATCAGAATATCGCCCATTTGAATGGTCTCTCCTTACTGCGCGGCCTCGAGGCTCTGCGGTTCCCGTGCCACCGCAAGCGGCAGCGTGATTTCGGCCCGGGCCCCCCGACGCCCCGAACCATCCAGCGGTTCTGCGTCCGTCAGGACCAGCGTTCCGCCATGTTCTTCGATGATCTTCTTTACAATCGGCAAACCAAGACCGGTGCCTTCCTTGCGGGTTGTGACGTAAGGCTCAAACAGCCGCGAGCGGTCCTCCGGCAGGCCGATGCCGTTATCCGATATGGCAATGTCCACTGATTTGGCCTGCGCGGTCACTTCGACCCGCACTGTCGGTACATGCTCCTCGGGCTTGCCCTCTTTCTGGTAAAGCGTCTCGATGGCTTCGCCTGCGTTCTTGATCAGGTTGGTCAACGCCTGGCCGATCATGGTCGCGTCCAATTCGGCCAGGATTTCGCCTTCGGGCAGCACAGCATCAATGGTGTGATCGTCCTGCGCCTTTTGCAGCGTCACCGCATCGCGCACGATCTGCACCAGATCCTGCAAGACGCGTTCCGGCTCGGGCATCCGCGCGAATTTCGAGAACTCGTCGACAATGCGCCGCAGATCCTCGGTCTGGCGCACAATCACATCCGTCATCTGATCCAGCTGTTCGGCATCTTCGCCCACCCGGTCGCGGAACTTGCGCTTGATGCGGCCTGCCGAAAGCTGAATCGGGGTCAGCGGGTTCTTGATTTCATGCGCGATGCGCCGGGCGACGTCGCCCCAGGCCGCCATGCGCTGGGCTGTGACCAGATCGGTCACGTCGTCGAAGGCAATCACGTAGCCCTCATCCTCGCCTTCCGCCCCCCGCCGCATGGCGATCCGCACCAGCAAGGTCTCGGCCACGCCGCCGCGGGTCACGCGAATCTCACCCTGATCGGTACCCTTGCCGCTGGCCTGAACCTGGCGCAGCAGCGGGCCAAACTCGGGCACTGCCACTTCCAGCGGTTTCGACTGGGTGTCTTCCGTGGTCCGCAAAATGCGCTCGGCAGACCGGTTTATGAAGCTGATGCGGCCTTCGACGTCGAGACCGATGACACCCGCCGTGACGCTCGATAGCACACTGTCGAACAAGCGCCGACGCTTCTCGATATGTTCGTTATTGGCCAAAAGCGCGTCGCGCTGGCCTTTCAACTGGCGCGTCATCTGGTTGAAGAGCCGCCCGAGCATCGCGATCTCGTCATCGCCCGGCTCTTCCTGCACCTGCACGTTCAGGTCGCCCGCACCAACACGCTGCGCGGCCCCGGCAAGACGCCCGACCGGGCGCGACAGGCGTTCGGCGAACCAGAGGCCCACCCAAATGGCGGCAAGGATCAGGATCACGGCAAAGCCGAGGTAAAGGAGACCAAAGTCAAAGACGATCCGTCCTCGCTCGGCTTCAAGCTGGCGGTAGAGCTGCGCGGTTTCCTCGGCTTCGTCCAGCAGGCCCAAGATCGCCCCGTCGACATCCCGCGACACATAGAGGAACCGGTCCGGAAAGGCCTCAAGCCGGATCAGCGCTCGAAACTCATCGACAACAAGATCTTCGATGATGAACGTCTCCCCCTCGGATGCTGCCGCCAGCGCCGCTTCGCCGGGCGCCTCGAAATCAAACAGGTACGAACGTTCGCCCCGCGCCCGGATCGCGCCTGTGCCGTCGATGATGAACGCCTCGCGCAGACCACGCTGCACCAAACCCTGGCCCTGCCCAAGGACCTGCCGCAACTCACCATCCGACACGAAGCGCTGCCGTTCCTTGGTGCTATTCAGATACTCGGCCAACGCCAGCGCATCCTGGGACAGGTCGCTGCGCAAATCCGCCTGATACGCTTCCGCCGCCGAAAGTGAGGCGCCGACAACTCCCGACACACGGTCTGAAAACCAACCTTCCAAACCGACATTGATGGTAAGGCCCGCAAAGATGGCCACGATCACGGTAGGGATCAGCGCGATTGAGGCAAAGACGCCGGTCAGACGCAGGTGCAGGCGGGACCCCGCCGATCGCGCCCGCCGGGCCGCCACCATCGAGGCGATCCGCATCAGTACCATGGCCGAAATCACCAGCGCATAGACAAGGTCGGCCAGCAAAACGAGTCGCAACGCCACCGGGGACGCAGGGCGATCGAGCGGCCCCAGAACAAGGAACGTAGCAAGGCCAAGGATGGGTGCCAGAATGACAAGCAGTACGGTCGCCGCGTTCTGATAGCGCCGCAACCGCCTGAGACGGTTAAACTTTTGCCATGTCGCTGTCCGCGCCCGCTCGGTCACGCGCAACAGCCTCTGTTGATGTGTCGCATTTGCGACGTACCGCCCAGTTTTTTCGGCCAATCCTTACAGTCACGAAATGGCCACTCTATTGTTGCGGTTTTACATCAACTTGCGCCTGCGTGTCACCCTTATATCCAGCTCGGTAATCTTTTTCCTCAGCGTATTCCGATTGATGCCCAGAAGGTCAGCGCATTTGGCTTGGTTGCCACCTGTTGCATCCAGAGCGATTTCGATCAGCGGCATCTCCATTTCGCGCAGGATCCGCTGATAGAGGCCCGGCGGCGGCAACTGTCCACCATGCAGGTCGAAGTAGCGGCGCAAATGTTTCATGATCGACGCCGACAGCTTGTCTTCGTCGCTGCCCCCGGTCAGCGGCTCAATCGCGGGCTGGTTGCCGAGGACCAGTTCAACCTCGCTGCGGCCAATCCGTTCCTCGCCCCCGATCAGCGAAAGTCGTCGGATCACGTTTTCCAGTTGCCGGACGTTCCCGGGCCAGGAATAGGCCCGGATCAGTTCCATCGCGGTGCCATCGAACTGCCGGACCGGCAGGCCATCACGGTCGGCCCGGGCTGCAAAATGTTCGGTCAGCAGCACGATGTCCTCAACCCGCTCTCTGAGCGAAGGCACGTTCAGCGTCACTCCGGACAGCCGATAAAACAGGTCCTGCCGAAATGCCCCGCTGTCGAGATGCCCAGCAAGGTCCGCCTGACTGGTGGCCATAACACGCGGCCCGCTGTCGCCGAAACTGTCGAGCATGCGCACGATCCGTGCTTGCGCTTCTTCGGGAAGATCCGCGACCTCGTCAAACAGCAGCGTGCCATTGCGCACTTTGCTGATCAGCGTTGCGGGCCCCTCCATCGTCTCGAGATCACCGCCTGTGGCCACGACGAACGGCAAGGAGCGTCTATCCGAAAGGTCATGGATCGTACGTGCGATCAACGATTTGCCTGTGCCGCTTTCGCCAGTGATCAGGACTGGCAGATCAGCGTTCATCACGCGCGCAATCAATCGATAGAGTGTCTGCATCGCTGGCGTTCGACCGACCAGTGGCAAGTCGTCCCCGCCCATCTCAGGCGCCTCCTGCGTCTGTGGCGACTGGGTCCGCCGTTTCACCTCAAGCGCCCGCCCCGCGCGCTTCATCAGGTCGGGCAGGTCGAACGGTTTTGGCAGATAGTCGTAAGCATCCGCCTCGGTCGCCTGAATGGCCGTCATGATGGTGTTCTGTGCCGAGATCACGATGACGGGCAGGCCTGGCCGCATCTCGTTGATTTTCGGAAGCTGATCCAACCCGTTGCCGTCAGGCATGATGACGTCCGAGATCACCAGATCGCCCTTTCCCTCTTCGACCCAACGCATCAACGTGACAAGCGACGAGGTGGCATGCACCTTGCACCCTGCCCGCGTCAGCGCCTGCGTCAGAACGGTTCGGATCGTCCGGTCATCGTCAGCAACAAGTATCGTGCCATCCATGGATGAAGTCCTTTCCTAGGCTTCCGCCGGCTCTTTCGGAGCCACGGGAAGCGAAATACGAAAAACGGTGCGACCCGGAACGCTGTCGACGCTGATCCAGCCGTCATGGTCTGAAATGATCTTCGAGACGAGTGCGAGGCCAAGCCCTGTGCCGTTCTCGCGGCCCGATACGAAGGGGTCGAAGATGTCCGATGCGATCTCGGCCGGCAGACCCGGACCGTCATCGATGATCTCGATATTCAGCGGCAGCGAGGCCGGGCCGTCCTTGCGCCTGAGCCGCAGCGACATGTCATAGAACGTGCGCAAGCGCAGCAGGCCCGGCGCGCCTTCAGTGGCTTCGGCTGCGTTCTTGAGAAGGTTGAGAAACACCTGCAGCATCTGATCACTGTCGACAAAGGTCGGCGGCAGCGACGGGTCGTATTCCTCGATCACCTTCATATGAGCGGCGAACCCGACCGAGGCTGACTTGCGGGCCCGGTCGAGAAGATCGTGGACGTTGACTGGCTTGCGTACGGGCGGACGCAGATTGCCGAACTGCTCAACCTGTTCCAGCAGCTTAACGATCCGGCGGCTTTCTGACACGATCAGATCGGTCAGTTCCAGATCGTCCTTGCTCAGGTTCATCGACAAAAGCTGCGCGGCCCCGGTGATCCCTGCCAGGGGGTTCTTGATCTCATGCGCCAGCATCTCGGCCATGCCGATGGCGGATTTGGCCGCCGATTTCACCGACATCGAGCGGCCAAGCCGGTCAGCCAGAACGCGGGGCTCGATCAAAAGCAAGACGTGATCGGCCATGTGCACCATCGGCGCGAGTTGCACGATGCAGGTCACGGGCGCCGTGCTCCCGCTGCTGACATCGACGCCGTTCATCACCAGTGAGGCCTGATCGGTCCGGGCGCGCCGCATTGTGTCATCAACCGGCGCATCAATGGCCAGAACGTCAAACGCAGGCGCCCCGCGCACCCCGCGGGCCGAAACGTTGAGAAAGCTCTCGGCCGCCGGGTTGATGTCCGCGATCCGGTCCGCGTCATCGATAAGGAAGGCGGGCATCGGCAAGGAGAGCCAGAGGTCTTCGGGAAAACGGCTCATGCTGCCACCGCCGCGCAGCCGAGTGCCTCCGGCAGTGTCGCCTGCACCTGATCCGGTTTGCCGGTCAGCACGACCTTGCGCAACGCGGGCGGTGTCCCGGCATGGTCCATATACCAGCCAAGATGTTTGCGAATAACCCGCGCCCCCAGCCGCTCGCCGTAAAAGGCCAGCGATGCCTCATAGTGGTCACGCACCATCGCAACGAAATCCGCACCAGTCGGGATCACCGGCCGCGACCCAAAGCCTAGACCATGCGCAATCTCGGCCACTCGCCACGGCGCGCCCTGAATGCCCCGACCGACCATCACGCCATCGGCGCCGCTTTGGCGCAAGGCCTCGCGCGCCGAAGCAAGATCGACGATATCCCCGTTGGCAATGACCGGGATTGAGACCGCCTCTTTCACCTCGCGAATGGCGTGCCAATTGGCCTGCCCTTTGTAGAACTGACAGCGCGTGCGGCCATGGATCGTGATCATATACACCCCGGCAGCTTCGGCGCGCCGCGCGATGTCGGGGGCGTTGAGGCAATCGTCATCCCAGCCGAGGCGCATCTTCAGTGTGACCGGCACGCGCACGGCAGCGACCACGGCCTCAATCAGGGTCAGCGCATGGTCAGGGGCCTGCATCAGGGCAGACCCGGCCAGACCGCCCGTCACCTTCTTGGCCGGACAGCCCATGTTAATATCGATGATCCGCGCCCCGCGCGCCTCGACCAGCCGCGCTGCCTCGGCCATCCAGTGCGCATCACGCCCTGCCAGTTGAACCGATGTCGCGACTTCACCCAACCCAAGTTCGGCCCGTTCGCGGACGCCCGGTTTGGCCTGCACCATCTCCTGGCTCGCCACCATTTCTGATACGACGAGACCCGCACCGAAGCGCGCCACCAGCCGCCGGAACGGAAGATCGGTGATCCCGGCCATGGGGGCCAGAAGCACAGGCGTGGCGAGTTCAATGTCAGCGACGGCGAGCGTCATGCCTATTCCTTACGCAGATGTCGCGAACCTAGGGTGTTCAGAGGCGAGACCCAACACGGCGCGCGACCCCAAAGCCTTACAATTCGGCATATGCACAAAATTTAATCAAGACAAGCACGCCTTGGCCCCCATTGTCAGCAGCGCTGCCACCACCTAGAGGTTGGGGACGTTCGAAAGAGGTAATTTAATGGACATTCGACTTGGCAACGGCTTCGACGTGCACGCCTTTGGCCCTGGCACGTCTGTCACGCTCTGTGGCGTCGAAATCCCCTTTGAAAAAGGGCTTTTGGGCCATTCGGACGCCGATGTCGGGATGCACGCGGTCACTGACGCGATCTATGGCGCGTTGGCCGAGGGCGATATCGGCCAGCATTTCCCGCCGAGCGACCCTCAGTGGAAGGGTGCGGCCAGCCACGTCTTCCTCGAACATGCCGCAGAACGTGCACGGGTGCGCGGATTCGCGATCTCCAACGTCGATTGCACGCTGATTTGCGAAATGCCCAAGATCGGCCCCCATGCCGAGGCGATGCGACAGGCTCTCGCCGACGTCCTGCAGATCGAGCCCGCGTGCGTCAGCGTCAAGGCGACCACATCAGAACGCCTCGGGTTTACCGGGCGCGGTGAGGGCATCGCGGCCCTTGCCACCGTCGCGCTGGTCGGCCCATGAGGCGGCTGTTTCTCAGTGTGTTTGGCGCCGGCTACCTGAAACCAGCGCCCGGCACTTGGGGCTCATTGGCGGCCCTCCCCCTCGGATGGATCCTGTACGTGGTCGGAGGGCCTTTCGCGTTTCTGGCGGGCATTCTTCTGGTCACCGCCCTGGGCATCTTGGCAATTACAGCCGAAATGACCCAAACTGGCGACCACGACCCGGGATGGATCGTGATTGATGAGGTCGCAGGCCAATGGATTGCCCTGCTGCCGGTCGCATTCGGTGCCTGGCGGGCCGAAGTCCCGGTCACCGCGCTGTGGCCAGGCATTGTCGCGGCCTTTCTTGCCTTCCGACTCTTTGACATCTGGAAACCCGGCCTCGTGGGAACAGCAGACGCCCGCGATGATGCAGCAGGTGTGATGCTGGACGACCTCTGGGCCGGCGTCTTCGCCGCGGTTGTCGTCATTGCGCTGGCCGCCCTGGCCCATGCAGGGTTCGTGTGAGACGTGCGGGTCCTGCAATGAGCGCCGCACAGCTTCTCGACCTCGCCCGCGAGAAAGGCGCGATGCTGGCCACGGCAGAAAGCTGCACGGGCGGCTTGATCGCCGCGGCCATCACCGAAGTGCCCGGATCGTCCGATATCTTCGACCGGGGGTTTGTCACCTACTCCAACGCTGCCAAGACCGAGATGCTGGGCGTGGAGCCTGCGCTGATCGAAACCCACGGTGCCGTCAGCGAACCCGTCGCCGCAGCAATGGCAACCGGCGCGCGTGACCACTCGACGGCGACCCATGCCGTGTCCGTCACCGGCGTCGCCGGACCAGGAGGTTCCGACCTGAAGCCCGAGGGGATGGTCTGTTTCGGCATCGCGACGCCCCGCTCGGTCGCGACGGAAACCGTGCAGTTCGGCCCCCTCGGCCGGTCAGCCGTGCGGCAGGCCACTGTGGCACATGCACTAAGGCTTTTGGTCGAGGCGCTTGAGGGCGCGTGATCAGCAAATCGTCAGAGCTGAGGACATCCGCCGCAAAACGACCTATATTACCCGCCAGTAAGGCAAGACCACGCAAGGGACGCTCCGCATGCCGCACCCGAAAGGGTACATCAAACGCCAGGCCAAGCGCCTGACCAAAGGTGAGATCAACCGTCGGCGTTTCGTGATGTCCGCGCTTTCGGCCGGTGTGACCATGCCGACCGCCCTGTCGCTCGCCTCGCGCGCCGAGGCGCAGACGCCAAAGCAGGGCGGCACCCTTCGGATCGCCATGGCCGATGGTATCGCACAGGCGACCCCGGCTGCGCGCCTTGCGGCCTTCGCAATCGGCAATTCGCTGACGGAGGTTGCACAAGATGGCAGCCTGGTGGGCGAGTTGGCGCGCGAGTTCGGCACGCCCGATGGCGGCGCAACTTGGGTCTTTGATTTGCGGCAGGGCGTCACCTTCCACGATGGCCGGTCACTGACTTCCGCAGATGTGCTCGCCACGCTGGCTACGTTTGCGCACGGGATGGAATTGCGCGCCACCGACCCGCATCAGGTGGTCGTGACGCTTCCAGAGCCGGACCCGGCCTTTGCCCGCAAGCTGGCCGACCCACGGTTTGTCACTCGCCCCGAAGGGGATGACCAGCAGATCGGGACAGGCCCGTATGTTCTGGAGGCGGAAGACGCCCGGGGAACGCTCCGCCTCACCCGCAACCCGGACTATTGGAAACCTGGACGCGCCCATTTCGACCGCGTCGAGTTGTCCACGCTGCCCGAGATTTCGGCCCGCCAGCAGGCGATCCTGGCCGGTGACGTGGATTACACCGACGGCATTGATCCACGTGCGCTGGCCTTGCTGCAGCGCGCGCCGAATGTCGGCGTGCTCGAAGTGGCCTGCGGACGCCACATCGCAGTGACGGCTGAAGGTGCTCCGAGCGTGCTGAACACCCTGCAGAACAGGCTGCCTTATCAGGAGCTTCTCGACCGCATTCTTCTGGGACACGGCACGGCAGGCGGGGCCGATGCTCCCGCTCGGCCATCCAGCATGTCAGAAACGCTCCGTCTCGCGGTTTTCAACGACGGGGTCCCGCGCACCATGGAAGCTGCCAGCCTGATCGCCGAGCGTCTGAGCGAACACGGTGTGCCAGTCGACTTGATCCCTACGACCGATCCGTCCGCGAGGGCAGAGGCGCATGCACGGATTGCCTGGCAGCGCCAGGACCCTGCCGTTGAGGGTCGGGCGCCTGATTCTCTGGTTGCGCTTTGGGCCAACGACATCTCGGCCCACAGCGCCGCACTCACCCATGGGCCAGACCTTGCGACCAACTATGAGAATGACGGCGCGCGCCTGATTGAGCGTTGGTGGTTCGCCTGAGCCGATCCATGAAAAAACCCGCCATAACAGCGGGTTCTTCCATTCTTCAAACCTAGGCCCAACGTCAGCCGTTGGCCGCTGCCGACGTCGACGACCGGCGCGCGCCCAATTCCTCGGCCACAAGGAACGCCAGCTCCAGCGCCTGTGACGCATTCAGGCGCGGATCGCAGGCGGTGTGGTACCGGTCCGAAAGATCCTCGTCCGTCACCGCGCGCACGCCCCCGGTGCATTCGGTCACGTCCTGCCCCGTCATCTCGAAATGCACGCCGCCCGGTACGGTGCCCTCGGCGCCATGCACTTGAAAAAACTCGCGCACTTCGCGCAGCACACTGTCGAAGGGCCGGGTCTTGTAGCCGGTCGACGACTTGATGGTGTTGCCGTGCATCGGGTCGCAGGACCAGAGCACGTTCGCCCCCTCATCCTTCACCGTGCGAATGAGGCGCGGCAGATGCTCGCCCACCGAACCCGCCCCGAACCGCGCGATCAACGTCAGCCGTCCCGCCTCGTTCTCGGGGTTCAGCTTGGCCATCAGCACCTTCAGATCCTCCGGCGTTGTGGTCGGCCCGCATTTCAGGCCAATTGGGTTGGCCACACCGCGCGCAAATTCCACATGCGCACCGTCAGGCTGACGGGTGCGGTCGCCGATCCAGATCATGTGACCCGAACCTGCGATGGTCTGGCCGGAGGTGGAATCGACCCGTGTCAGCGCCTCTTCATACTCCAGAAGCAGCGCTTCGTGGCTGGTATAGAAATCCACCGTCCCAAGCTCGGAGTTGGTCTTGGCGGTCATGCCCGCCGCAGCCATGAAGTCGAGCGTGTCCTGCATGCGATTGGCGATATCGCGGTATTTCTCGGCTTCGTCGCCATCTGTGAAGCCCAGAGTCCAGGCGTGCACGCGGTGCACGTCCGCGAAACCGCCCTTTGAGAACGCGCGGAGCAGGTTCAGCGTCGCGGCAGCCTGCGTATAGGCTTGCAGCATCTTTTCCGGTGCCGGAATGCGCGCCTCGGGCGTGAAGTCCAGCTCGTTGATGATGTCACCGCGATAGGACGGCAGTTCGACGCCATCCTTCACCTCGGTCGGCGCGGAACGCGGTTTGGCGAACTGGCCCGCCATGCGGCCGACTTTGACCACGGGCACTTTCGCGCCATAGGTCAGCACCATCGCCATCTGCAGCATGACCTTGAACGTGTCGCGGATGTTGTCGGCCGAGAACTCGGCAAAGCTCTCTGCGCAATCGCCACCCTGCAAGAGAAACGCTTCACCCCGCGAGGCAGCACCCAGACGTTCTTTCAAAGATCGCGCCTCGCCCGCAAAGACGAGCGGGGGATACTTTGCAAGCTGTGCTTCAACCGCATTCAGCCGGGCTGCATCCGTATAGTCCGGCATCTGCACGCGTGGCTTGTTGCGCCAACTGTATTTCTGCCATTCGCTCATCTTTATGTCCTCGAATGAGTGTTGCGAGGCGGGGTTATACGAGATGCACGATAAGTTGCAAACCGCTAGCGTGCAGCGCCGTGCCACGGCGGCGTTTGGCGGAGCACTTGCGCGTCCCGCATCGTTATCACCGGTCGGACCAGCAGGGCTGAAGGGCGCTCTCCGACAGGGTCTGTGCCAAACAGGGCAGCGAACTCGCGCAACGCCTGCACCTCGGTTCCGCGGGCGATAGCGCCTTGAGGATAAAGGCTCTCGGTGATTGCTCCGTCACTGATCACCAGCTGGTGCCGGTCGAAGAGGAGATGGTGGTACGTGATCCGCACCGTCGGTGGCACGATCCGAACGTCGCGCCCGTTGACCAGGGCCTTGGCCGGCACAAGCACTTCCGTTTCGCCAAAAAGCAACTCGGCCCGCCAGCCGCGGATCAACACGCGGTGCTGCGGCGACAGGCGCATCGCGCGCGTGTTCCCGACCGTATCCGGCGCGAAATGGATGGGACGCAGGTTCGGCATGGCCCCGAGACGGTCTCGCGACAAAACCGTGCTCAGATTGCGCAACAGGGGCTGCGGCCCGTCATCGACAGTCTCGACCAGATCGCCCGGCTCGAGGGTTTCGACCGGACGCTCGCCCATTGGTGTGTCAATCAGCGTACCCGAGACGAAACAGGGAATGTCGTCATACGGCGCGTCTTCACCGTCTGATGTCGAGTCGATGGTGAATGTCTGTCCGGGCTGTGGCAGCGTCGGGCCGCTCAGGCCCACATTTACGCCGTCTATGCGTACCACGTAATAGGTATCGCCATCCGTCGTCGTGAACGCGAATTCCAGCTCGACCTGATCCTGCGGTGTCCCGCCCGCTGAGGGCGGGCCATAGCTCACTCCGTTGATCGTAACCGGTTCGGCCACAAGCTGGTTGTTGGCGCCTGTGGAATTGCCGGGCGGATCGATGAAACCGTCGTCGAACTCGGCATCGTCATCGTCGATGCGAATGGTGATCGGTTCAGCACCGCTCGCGATCGTAAACGTATCGCCATCGACCGAGCCCCCGACGGTCTCGGTCGTGCTGAACGCGGGCGACACATCGTCGAACGCGATTATGGCAATCGAGTAAACAGGCACGGGCAGCGCCCCCGCTCTCAATGACAACCCCGGGGTCGAGCGTAAGCGGCGTTAACCTTTTCGTCCACCAGCCGCGTTCATAAGGCAGCGAAATTCGGCACGGGTGCCCAAGGTTTCCGCATCTTGCCGCCATCTGCAGATTCGTGTTCAGTATTTGGCACCACCTGTCGCAAAAGGATCCGGCGATGGCAGACAACTCGGTGCAATCCGTTTCGCTTGATGCGCCAGACAAGCCGCGCCGCTTTGTCTTCGTCCTTTTGGACCAGTTCACACTGCTTTGTTACGCCTGTGCCGTCGAAAGCCTGCGGATCGCGAACCGTATGTCCGAACAGCCCTTGTACGAATGGCGCATCGTTGGCGAAGGCGGGGAAACTGCCGTCTGCTCGGCAGGCACTGAGTTCAAGCTGGACGGCGATCTGGGGGAAACTGTGCGCGACGACACGATCGTCGTCTGCGGCGGCATCGATGTGGGCGCGGCGACCACCAAGACCCTGCTGAACTGGCTGCGTCGCGAGGCGCGGCGCGGTGTCTCTGTCGGCGGGCTTTGTACGGCCGGGTACAGCCTTGCAAAAGCGGGCCTTCTGAACGGCAAGAAGGCGACAATCCATTGGGAAAATCAGGACAGCTTCATCGAAGAATTCGAAGACGTTACCCTTACCAAGTCGGTCTTCGTCACAGACGGCAAGACCTTCACGACCGCCGGTGGCACCGCTTCGATTGACTTGATGCTCAAGTTCATTGCCGATGACCATGGCGAGGAACTGGCGGGCGCAGTCGCAGACCAGTTGATCTATACCACGATCCGGACCGATCAGGACACCCAGCGCCTCTCGGTGCCGACCCGCATTGGCGTCCGCCACCCGAAGCTTTCCAGTGTGATCCAGATGATGGAAAGCAATATCGAGGAACCGCAGAGCCCGTCGCTTCTGGCCAAGGAAGTGGGCATGTCCACCCGCCAGCTTGAGCGGCTGTTTCGGCGGTATCTCAACCGCTCACCCAAGCGCTATTACATGGAACTGCGCCTCCAAAAGGCGCGGAACCTGCTGATGCAAACGGATATGAGCGTGATCAACGTGGCCCTCGCCTGTGGTTTCACCTCACCTTCGCATTTCTCGAAATGCTACCGCGCGCAGTACAACACGACGCCTTACCGCGAACGTGGCGCACAGGCGGCACGGCTGGCAATCTAACCCCGGGCGCGCATGGACAAGGCGTCCTCGGTCGTCAGGGCGTTGCCTGCATAGCCGTAAGACCCGCTTTTGACCTCGTGAATGCGCACGGAGGTGTTTTGACGAATGGTCTCACCAGCGACCGCGCCGAAGGCGTCCGTCACCTTGCGTATAATCTCGGCCCTTTCGGCGTCGGAGAACACGTTTTCCAGAACCTGAATGTCAATCGACGGCACGTCGCATCTCCCTCCTGCTTTGCGGCTTCAGCCATGAGAATGCCGCATGGGCCGACAGGTTCAACCCATGGTGTTTGACGTCAGGCCGCCCCGGCGCTAAAACTGGGTCACTGAAGAGGAGTGCTCAATCAATGGACCACACAGCTTAACCTGCTCGACCCGAAGCCGCCGAGGCGGACCCACTCTCTTCAGGAGTGCCCAGACAATGGACAAGACCGACTGATCCGTCGCGCGGACGACATCGTCCGCAAACAGTCCCTTCTCCGAAAAGGCACAACCCATGCCGAAATCAACGAAACCCACCCGCAAAGCCGGGACCAAGACGCTTGTGCAGGATTTGACCCGCAGGCGCAGCAATCCG
Organism: Pseudomonadota bacterium; assembly: GCA_039193985.1. GTDB lineage: Bacteria > Pseudomonadota > Alphaproteobacteria > Rhodobacterales > Rhodobacteraceae > JAJDOD01. Next base: position 12,365 of record JBCCWG010000027.1, on the reverse strand, counting down.
CCCCGATTTGACCGCAACACGCTGACCGCCAAGCGTGGATCGGTCGGCCCCAAGGGCGGACGACCGCCGCGCTTCCCCGGTCGCACCGGCGGGCGATGAGGCAAGGGCCACGCGACGACACCCGTGTCGCGTGGCCCCTATGTACTCGTTGCGGCTGCTCTGCCGCGCTTAGAGCGGCACGTCGTCATATCCACGCTTGTGCCCGTGCCGGACGTCGTCTTCGATGTCCTCGAAGGATTTGAACATCAGCTTGTAATACCGCGATGCTTCATCCGCATATTGCGCCATCGCCTCGCGCATGAAATCCGACTGAACCTTCATCAGCTCAGCCGGGTCCTTGCAGGACAAGAGGTTCTGCTGAAGCTCCATGTCGCGGCGCAAACGCTCGGTCATGAAACGCGCGCTTTCCGACATCATGTCCATCCAAGCCTTCGCGAAGACCGGGTTGATTGCCATCATGGCCGAGACGGCGGCCGGGGTTTCGATTTCGGTCGTCGGTTCGGTTTTCTTCGGTTTTGCCATTTCGGGTCTCCCTCATGCGAGTGGTCGGTCTGTTCGTTGGCCGCGCGCTCAGTTCGCGCCACGCGCAGCCTCGGGATGGTCCGCCAGAAACTGCCGCAGAACGACAAAGAGCTCCCTGCCATGCCGCAGGTCGTCTGCGGTTCGGATATCGTCGAGTGTAATCATCTGCATCACCCTCCCCCAAAGGTTCGGTACCAGAATTTTAGCACGACCACGTTGATCTGGCTCAATCAGACGGCGGCTGCGGCCTTCCCTCGCCCTGACCATTCCACTAGCGTCGCGCGCATGACCGCAACGCAACATGACAGCCGGTACTCCTGGGCCCGTCTGGGCATTAGCCTCGCTATCAGTGTGGTGGGGTCGATCGGCATGTGGGCGGTCATCGTGGTGCTGCCGGCCATGCAGGCGGACTTCGGCATCAGCCGGGCCGCCGCGACCATCCCCTATACGTTCTGCATGGCGGGCTTCGCGCTCGGGAACTTCCTCCTTGGCCGCGCGGTCGACCGCTGGGGGATCACGCCGGTGCTGATTGCCTCGGCCATCGCGCAAGCGCTGGGGTTCGCGCTAGCGGCGATCACACCATCGCTGGCGGTGGTCTCTCTCCTGCACCTCCTCCTCGGGTTGGGGGCAGCAGCGAGTTTCGCGCCCTTGATCGCCGATGTCTCGCAATGGTTCCTGAGGCGGCGCGGTATCGCCGTCGCCATCGCGGCCAGCGGCAATTACCTCGCAGGCGCGATCTGGCCCACGCCAATTGCCTGGGTGATGACCGACAATGGCTGGCAGGGTGCTTATCTATCGCTGGCCGCTCTGATCCTCGCAGTGGTTCTGCCGGGCGCGTTCCTGCTCCGCCGACAGATCGATGCGGCCTCGACCGAGCACGCGACATCTGCCGCGGCGCACAAGGCGGCCACGTTGCGCATTCAGCCGCGCACGCTGCAAATCCTGCTCGCCCTTGCCGGGATCGGCTGTTGCACGGCGATGTCGATGCCGCAGGTGCATATCGTGGCGCTCTGCATCGACCGTGGCTTTGGCCCGCAAGCAGGGGCCGAGATGCTGAGCCTGATGCTGGCGGGCGGCGTCGCGTCGCGCCTCTTTTTCGGGGCCATGTCCGACAGGCTCGGCGGGCTCGCCGTCCTCGCCATCGGGGGGACGCTGCAGATGCTGGCCCTCAGCCTGTTCCTGATTCAGGGCGACATGGCCTCGCTCTATCTGATCTCGTTGATCTTCGGGCTGAGCCAGGGCGGCATCGTGCCCGCCTATGCCATCATCGTGCGCGAATACATGCCCCCGCGCGAGGCCGGGCGCCGCGTCGGCATTGTCATCGGCGCTACCATCCTAGGCATGGCGTTCGGCGGCTGGGTCACCGGCTGGCTCTATGACCTGACCGGCGACTATGATGCCGCAATCTGGAACGGCATCGCCTGGAACGTGCTGAACGTGGCAATCGCGCTCGGGCTTCTGGCCCGTGTGCGCCCCGGTCGGGTTGCGCCGGCGTACTGATCACAACCGCTCGGTCCCAAACGTGTCGCAGGCCTGCGGCCCTGCCAACGCATGCGCCCTCCCCCTCAATCAGCTGCGGGCTTTCTGCGCAGGCTGCACCGGCTCGGCAACGACCGGTGACGCGCCGCAATTGTCCTGTGGCACAAGGATCGACGGTTTGATAGGGCGAGGGTCGCAAGCGCGCGAGGAACAGGAGACGCCAATATGGACGCGCAGTCCTATGTCGAGATGCCAATCTCGCAACGGCTGGACCAGTTGGCCAGAGACGCCGGGGGCGAGGCCGTCACGCTGGGCTGGATCATGGCGCAGCTTCACGAACGGGCGTTCGGGCTTTTCCTTCTGGTTCTGGCACTGCCATGCTGCATTCCGTTTCTCTACGGCATCCCGCAGATCGTCGCTTTGCCGCTGATGTTCGTCTCGGCGCAAATCCTGTTGGGCCGCGCCTCGCCGTGGCTGCCCGAGCGCCTTGGCGCACGGGAAGTTGCGAAAGCAAGCCTCCAGAACCTCGCAGACCGTGCAAAGCCCTGGCTCGAAAAAATCGAGGCGCTCAGCCGCCCGCGCCTCGGCGCGCTGACGCGGCCCCCGATTGACCGTCTCGTCGGTTTGGCCCTGGTACTGTTCAGCGCATCGATCCTCGTGCCCCTGCCTGGCACGAACACCGTCCCGGGCTTTGCGGTCGTCCTCGTCTCGATGGGTTTGTTGCAGCGCGACGGTATCCTTGTTCTTGCGGGATCGGTGATCGGGACCATATGGATCGCAACGCTGATCTTTGCGGGCGCGACGCTTGCAAGTCTTGTACGGGGATGGCTCGGCCTATGATCATGACCGCACGCAACATGATGCTTCTGGCTGCTTTCGGCTCGTTCGCGTTGCTTGCAGGCGCGTTCGGGTTTCAGGCGCTGGGCTATGCCCCCTGCCAGATGTGCCTCTGGCAGCGCTGGCCCCATGCGGCAGCGATTGCGATCGGCGGTCTGGTGCTGCTTCTCGGGCCCTTGGTCCTTCTCGGAATCGCCGGAGCCCTGTCGGCGCTGGCCACGGCCGGGATCGGGGCCTTTCACACCGGCGTCGAACGCGACTGGTGGGAGGGGCCATCAGGCTGTTCGGGCGACGCCAACGCGCTGGATGGCTTGAGCGGAAGCGATCTGTTGTCACTCGACGCACCCAACACGATCGTCATGTGTGACGAGGTCGCCTGGGCCTTCCTCGGCATCTCAATGGCGTCGTGGAACGTGTTGATTTCGTTGTCTCTGGCCGGATTGTGGCTGTTCGCGCTGAAACAACGCAGCTGACGCACAACTTTCGAAAAATTTAACGAAATTGCCCCAAAAGATCGGCCAGACATGCTGATCTCGGTCCACATTCGGAAATGCGCGGGCACCACCTTGCGCCACGCGCTGGCGGCAGGCTTCGAAGACAGGGTTCTTTTTGACTACGGTGATCAGATCGGGTCCACTTGGCCAAGTTCCGTGGCCAGACGCCACAGTAGTCTGACCAAGGCAAAGAGCAAAGCCGCCGATCTGATTTCACGCTACAGCATCATCCACGGGCATTTCTATCGCCAAAAGTACGACTTTCTGGACACGCCCAAACGCTATGTCACCTTTCTGCGCGATCCTGTGGTACGGGTGGTCTCAAATTACGCGTATCTCAAGCGCAAACCCCAACGCCGCCATCCCGACGCGCTGATCGTGCATGCGCTCGGCTTCTCACTGGCCGAGTTTGCCGCCCATCCGGACAATCGGAACCTGCAGCGCCAGTTCCTGCAAAGCTCTGATCTGGGAGAGTTTTCGTTTGTGGGCCTGGTCGAACGCTATGAAGACAGCCTCACTCGGCTCAGCGCCGAGATCGGCGTGGCACTGCCCGCGATCGCGCCTCAGAACACCAACGCCGCCGCAAACAGCGGCTATCACCTATCGCCCCGCGACAGACGACTGATCGAGGATCTGAACCGTGACGACATGCGGCTTTACGAACGTGCCCACGCGCGTTTCGAAAACCTGAGCGCTGCGTGATCGTGATGGCGCAACGCAAGATCATCGTCGCGGGGGTCAGTTCAGCAGGAAAATCCACCTTTATTGAGAGGATGTTGGAGGACCAATCATCGCATGAGACAGAAGTCTTCTTCGCTGGAAGACTGGTGCGGGCGTTCGGGCTGACGGGCATCGCACCCCGGTCGCTTAACCTTGGCGCCAAACCCGTTGCCATCGTGCACTACAATACCCAGAGTTCCTGGATCAGCACGGCAGAGCATGTGCCGCCCGTGGAAGAGGATCCGCTTGTTCAGGCGCTCCGGTCCCATGCTGCCGCGTATGAACTCTACCTCTGCTATGCGCCCGATGCCGTTATCCGCGAACGTATGGCCCGGCGGACTGCCGTCGAACCCGTGCTGGGCGAAACCGACTATGCATATCCGAATACGCGTCTCTGCGCAGAGTTCGACCGGATCGACCAGCGCGAAAGGCTGCTGGCTTTCGCCAAAGCGTTCCACAGCCATTGCCCGCAACCGACCGTTGTTTTCTCGAACGCGCGAAAAACCAGTCTTTTGAGTTGGGAGGCGTTTCGGCATGGCAATCCGACGCCCGAACTTGAAAGCGCGCTAATGTAGCGTGAACTCTCCGGTAATGTTCTGCCACTCACCGCTGGCCAGTTCCTTGCGATGCACGAAACGGACCGAATGCAACGGCCCCTCAAGCTTATCCTGCCAGAACTCGATGAACTGGAAGAGTTTTGGGTGGTCCGGCGCAACATCGTACTCCTGCCAGACGAACGTGTTCAGAACGTTCTGAAAATCCGGCATCCGATAAAAGAACTCGGCCGTCGTCAGGCCATATCCCTTCAGTAACAGTTCAGTCTCAGAAACACTCATGGGCAACCTCTCAATCTGCTCTCTCGAGCATGTCCGGCATCCCGTTGTGAGGTACGTCGCGTCTCGCATTCGATGAGGTGGCGAAACGCGATTCCGTTCATGCCTGACCTGCTCACCGCTCGATTGAGGCATGACAAATATGACTTTTCAATGAAAACAATATGTTGGCACTCTCCGCCCTGGCTGCCAGCCTGCGGAACAGTAGGCATTGCACCCATTCCCTTGCGTCTGATAGAATAAGGACAACCAAATATTGGGTCGGTGATAAAAAAGTGAGCAGATCGTGAACGACACGCCCGAACCACCTGAAAACGAAGAAGAAACCACGCCACCTCGCCCGCCTTACGACGGCCCGAGCGTATCGATTGAGGAGGAAATGCGCGCCTCTTACCTCGATTACGCGATGTCGGTGATCGTTTCGCGGGCAATTCCGGATTTACGCGACGGATTGAAGCCGGTGCACCGCCGCATCCTCTATGCGATGCACGAGACCGGCAACAGCCACGACAAGGCCTATCGCAAGTCTGCACGGCCCGTGGGCGACACTATGGGCAAATACCACCCCCATGGCGATGGTGCGATCTATGACGCGCTGGTGCGCATGGCGCAGCCCTTTTCGATGTCGCTGCCCCTGCTCGACGGTCAGGGCAATTTCGGCTCGATGGACGGTGATAACCCGGCGGCCATGCGATACACCGAAGTGCGGATGGACAAGCCCGCCGCTTCGCTTCTGGCCGATATCGACAAGGACACGGTCGATTTTCAGGACAATTACGACGGCAAGGATCAGGAGCCCAGCGTCCTGCCCGCCCGCTTTCCCAACATGCTGGTCAACGGCGCGGGCGGTATCGCGGTCGGCATGGCCACCAACATCCCGCCACACAACCTCGGCGAGGTGATCGACGGCACACTGGCGCTGATCGAGGACCCGGACATGTCGACCGAAGCGCTGATGGAGCATATCCCGGCGCCCGACTTCCCCACCGGCGGGGTGATCCTCGGTCGCTCCGGCGCGCGCAAGGCGTATCTCGAAGGGCGCGGCAGCGTGATCATCCGCGCCAAGACCCGGATCGAGGAAATCCGCAAGGACCGGTACGCCATCATCCTCGATGAGATCCCGTATCAGGTGAATAAGGCGTCGATGATCGAAAAGATCGCCGATCTGGTCCGCGAGAAGAAACTGGAAGGCATCTCGGCTGTTCAGGACGAGAGCGACCGTGTCGGCGTGCGGGTCGTGATCGAGCTTAAGCGGGACGCGACACCGGATGTGGTGATGAACCAGCTCTACCGGTTCACGCCGATGCAGACCTCCTTCGGCTGCAATATGCTGGCACTGAACGGTGGCCGCCCCGAGCAACTGACGCTTCGCGATTTCCTGACGTATTTCATCGACTTCCGCGAGGAAGTTGTTGCCCGTCGCACGGCGTTTGAGTTGCGCAAAGCGCGCGAACGCAGCCATATCCTATGCGGCCTCGCCGTTGCCGTGTCGAACGTGGACGAAGTCGTGGCCACCATCCGCGCCAGCGCGACCCCTTCGGATGCACGCGAGCAGTTGATGACACGCCGTTGGCCAGCGCAGGATATCGCCGAGTACATACAGCTGATCGACGACCCGACCCACACGATCAACGAGGACGGGACCTATAACCTGTCCGAACGACAAGCCCGCGCGATCCTCGATCTGCAGCTTCAGCGCCTTACGCAACTCGGGGTCAAAACGATCACCGACGAGCTTGAAGAACTTGCCGCAAAGATCAAGGATTACTTGGATATTCTCTCCAGCCGTGAGCGCATTCTGTCCATAATCTCCGACGAATTGCGCGAGGTGCGCGAGCAGTTCGCCATCCCCCGCCGCACCGAGATCGTCGACTGGTCCGGCGACATGGAAGACGAAGACCTGATCGAGCGCGAGGATATGGTCGTGACCGTCACTGCGGGCGGCTACATCAAACGCACCGCGCTGGCCGAATTCCGCGCACAGAAGCGGGGCGGCAAGGGCCTGTCGGGTGGATCGCTCAAGGAAGATGACGTCGTTACCACGCTTTTCGTGGCCAATACGCACACGCAGCTGCTGTTCTTCACGACCGATGGCATGGTCTACAAGCTCAAGACCTGGCGCCTGCCGCTGGGCGGTCGCACCTCGCGCGGCAAAGCCATCGTCAACATCCTGCCGATCCCCACAGGTGTCTCTATTGCAGCGATTATGCCGGTCGATCGGGACGAAAACGAATGGGATCAGTTGCAGATCTTCTTCGCCACGACGCAAGGTGACGTGCGGCGCAATGCGCTTTCGGACTTCACCAATGTCAAATCGAACGGCAAAATTGCGATGAAACTTCCGGATGAAGTGTCGCTCGTAAACGCCAGAATTTGCACAGAAGACGATGACATAATGCTGGTAACCGGCCTTGGTCGGGCGATCCGCTTTCCCACTACCGAGGTCCGTGTGTTCAAAGGGCGCGATTCCACCGGTGTACGCGGCATCAAGCTGGCCGACGGCGACAAAGTCGTCTCCATGTCCGTTATCCGCCACTTCGAAGCCGATCCCGCCGAGCGCGCCGCTTACCTTAAGCAACGCCGCCTGATGGCCGGTGCGCCGGATGAGGAGGTTGAGGCCGACGAGGACGAAGACGCCGTCGCAGAGGGCCAGCTTTCCCCTGAGCGCTATGCCGAGATGTCGGCGGCCGAGAACCTGATCCTGACGATCAGCACCCGCGGCGCGGGCAAATTGTCGTCCAGCCACGACTATCCGGTACGCGGGCGCGGCGGCCAAGGCGTGATGGCGATGGACAAAGCGATGCGTGGCGGGCCGCTCGTGGCCTCCTTCCCGGTTGAGATGGGCGACCAGATCATGCTGGCCACCTCGACCGGCCAGTCGATCCGTGTCCCTGTTGACGGCATCTCGTTCCGGTCGCGATCGGCGGGCGGTGTGCGCGTGTTCAATACGTCCGAAGGGGAAAAGGTCGTCTCGGTCGCCTGGATTGCCGAGCAAGACGAGGACGACGGCGACGAATCCGAGACTGATACGCCGGAAAGCCCCGAAGAAAGCTGATGCTTCGGGCGCCACGCCGCGCCCGAACACACCTTCAAAGCACCATCTTCACGCCACAGGAATTAATCTTTGCCGAAGTCGTGGTGTGCGTGTCTTTTGCTTTAACCATATAGCTTCATGAATTCGCTGGCTGTTTGCGATGGCCTCGAACTGAACATGAGCTTACGACGTTAACCATCTCAATTAATTAACCTTTCATTTTCGACTACTTCGCGCCAAATCAAAGGCAGTCGGTGGGGGCCGGTTGTTGGAGTGAGTGGTATGCGCGCCCTGTTGTGTGGTCTTGTAACAAGTTTTTCCCTTCCGGCCTTTGCCGGCGAAACGCTGGGCATATCCGGCGCATCATTGTCCTTTGAATCGATCCAGGACGAGGCAGGGGACGCGCGCCCATCGGGGCGTGCCACAGTCGATGTGGCCATTACGCAGTACCACGGCTTTCAGGGCGACCTTGCCTTTGCAGACACGGCAACCGGCGACGTCGGCACGGTGGCCACACATCTCTACATGGCGCCGGTGGCGGGCCAGAAATACGGTCTGTTCGCCGCCCTTAGCGATGTTGACGGTCGCGCGATGCTTTACGGCTCGCTTGGGGCCGAGGGTATGCTTGCGCTTGGCGACAGCACCAGCATCGGGGCACATGCGGGCATGGGCTGGGCAGACACGGGCGGTCTCGACTACATCTTTGCCGGTGCCGCACTGGCCCATCAATTGACCCCGGCGGTCGAGATGGAACTGTCGCTCGACCTCGCCGAATTCGATGAGCCCGCACTTTCGGTCACAGCCTATGACGTGAGCCTGACGGCGACATACCGCCCGGAAGATACAGTGTGGGGTGTCTATGCGAAAGCGACCCAGTCGGGTCTGACGGATCATGGCAGTGAGACGCGGCTTGGTGTCGGTCTCAGCCTGACCCTCGGGGCATCGGGTGGGGTCGATCCGCATACACGCCCGTTCCGCACGCCTGACCCTGTGGCATCCCTCGTGCGCCGCGGTCTTTGGTAAACAAAATCCAGCGTATTCGGGTGCTAAGCGGCGTCCCTAACCGGGCGCCGCCACAGTTTTGCCGCGATTTTGCAGGAAATTGTGCCGATCTGGCCCGACAATAGCCAGCCTTCAAGGATTTTGTCGCCGAAGTGGGTTCAACGCCAATTGGTCTGGCTGATTGAGGGATAACCAGAATGGTTCGTATTCTCGACTGGGTGTCGCCGCGCGGAATCATGCGCCTTCTCGTGATTTCGTACTTCGTCGCGTCGGCTCTGGGCTGGATTGCGGGCAGCGCGATGGTCGATTTCATGATCCCCGTGCTTCCCGATGACATCGCAACGATGCTGATGCGCGGGCTGATCCTTGTATTGTCGGTTCTGGTCCTGGTCGGCATCGGTCGACGCCACGCCGCGCTCGTCCTCGCGCTGGTCGTGTTTTTCTCAAGCTACACAAACCTTTACGCAGGTGGTGACATCGGAAACTTTTGGCGAGATCTGGCGCTGATCGGTGCGCTTTTGATGACGGCCGATTTTGCAAAGCCCAAAGAAGGCGACGAAGATGCAGGGTGGATTGACCTCGACGATACTGCCCCCGGGCCCCGCGTCCCCTCAAGGCCACCCGAACCGGACATCACACCGCTGGATGACAAGCAGTTCCGCGAAGACCTCGACATCGCACGCGCCACCTGAGCCTTTTCAAACCGCACGCCCAAGGCTATGTGCCGGGCATGGAACACACGCTTCACATCGTTGGTGGCGGCCTCGCCGGGTCCGAAGCCGCATGGCAGGCCGCCGAGCTTGGCCTCTCAGTCGTTTTGCACGAAATGCGCCCCGAGGTGGAAACCTTTGCCCACAAATCGGGTCAATATGCCGAAATGGTGTGTTCGAATTCGTTCCGTTCGGACGATGACGAACAAAATGCCGTAGGCCTTTTGCATTGGGAGATGCGGGCGGCGGGTGGCCTGATTATGGAAATGGCCGACAAACACCGCCTGCCAGCCGGTGGTGCTCTGGCCGTCGACCGCGAGGCGTTTGCCGATGCCGTGACCGCCAGGCTTAAGGCCCACCCCCGGATTCGTCTCGAAACCGGGGAAATTCGCGAACTGCCCACGGACGGGCACTGGATTATCGCCACTGGTCCCCTAACCTCGGGCACCCTGGCCGAAGCGATCCGGGCCGAGACAGGGCAAGAGAGCCTCGCCTTCTTCGATGCCATTGCCCCCATCGTCTATGCCGATAGCATCGACATGGAAACCGCCTGGGCGCAGTCCCGCTATGACAAGGGCGATACGGAGGAAGACCGGACCGCCTATATCAACTGCCCGATGAGCCTTGAGCAATATGAGGCATTCATCGACGCGCTGCTCAGCGCCGACAAGACCGAGTTCAAGGAAGGCGAAACTGCAGGATACTTCGACGGCTGCCTGCCGATCGAAGTGATGGCCGAACGCGGCCGCGAAACGCTGCGCTTCGGCCCCATGAAACCCGTGGGCCTTACGAACCCTCATGCGCCCGACGTGAAACCCCACGCGGTGGTCCAGCTGCGCCGTGACAACAAGCTCGGCACGCTTTGGAACATCGTCGGTTTCCAGACCAAAATGAAATACGGCGCGCAGACAGACGTTCTGCGCAAGATCCCCGGCTTGCAGGATGCGCGCTTTGCCCGCCTCGGCGGCATCCATCGTAATACATTTCTGAACAGCCCCACGCTGCTCGATGACCAGATGCGCCTCAAGTCGCGCCCCAACATCCGCTTCGCCGGCCAGATTACGGGGGTCGAGGGCTATGTCGAAAGCGCCTCCATGGGCCTCCTCGCCGCCCGCCTGGCCGTGGCCGAACTCACCGGTCGCCCGTTGCCGCCCGTGCCCGACACAACGGCCATCGGCGCGCTGGTCACCCACATCACCGGCGGGGCCGAGGCGAAGACCTTCCAGCCGATGAACGTCAATTTCGGCCTCTTCCCCCCTGTCGATGCCAAGGGCGGTCGGCGCGGCCGCCGTGATCGCTACAAAGCCTATACCGACCGCGCCAAGGCGGACTGGCAGGCCTGGCTCGCCGCATCGCATGCCTTTGAGACCGCGTGAGCTTCATCTTTTCATAAATACGCATTCCGCCATCGACGCCCGCGCCCCGCTTTGCATAGAATGGCCCCATGACCGACACCCCTGAAAACCGACTCTGGACCCCGCGCCCGGTCGATGAGACGCGAAAGGTCTATGCAGACTGGGCCGAAAGCTATGACGCGGATGTCGCCGAATGGGGCTATGCCACGCCTGCGCGCATCGCCATGGCGCTGCGTCGCACCGGAGCAAACGTCGACAAGGGCGTGCTGGATTATGGCTGCGGCACCGGGCTTTGCGGTTTGGCCCTTCGCGCGGCGGGTTTCGACGTGATCGACGGCACCGACATCTCGCCCGAGATGCTGGAAAAAGCGCAGGCCCGCGAGGTGTACCGCGCGCTCTGGCTGAGCGAACCCGGCTCGCTCGGCCATGTCGGCGCGGGCGACTATGCGGCCATCTCGGCCTGCGGCGTGGTCAGCCTTGGCGCCGCCCCACCCGAAACGCTCGACCTGCTGATCGAAGCCATGGCCCCCGGCACGCGGCTGGCCTTCTCCTTCAACGAAGCGACCATGGCCGACCGCAGCTATACCGACCGGCTCGACATTGCCACGCTGGCCCCTGATATGGACCTGATCTTCGAAGAAGAGGGCCCTCACCTGCCCGCCAAGAACATGTCCTCGACGGTCTACGTCCTGCAGCGGTCGTGAGCTTTCGCACCCGCTTTGCCCCCTCACCCACCGGGCCCCTACATCTCGGCCACGCGTTCTCCGCGATCACGGCCTATGACATGGCGCGGGCGGAGGGCGGGGAGTTTCTGCTCCGCATCGACGATATCGACCGGGAACGCTCGAAACAGGAATGGGAGGACCTCGTCTTCGAGGACCTCGCGTGGCTGGGCCTGACCTGGCCTGAACCCGTGCTCCGCCAGTCCCGCTCGGCAGATCGCTTTGCCGACGCCCTCGCCGCACTTGAGGCCAAAGACCTGCTCTATCCCTGCTCTTGCTCGCGCGCCGACATTGAGACCGCCGCCAGCGCCCCGCAGGAAGGTGTTCCGACTCATGGCCCCGACGGCCGCATCTATCCCGGCACCTGCCGTGGGCGCCCCATGGCGTCACGCCTGCCCGGCGATGCCCTGCGCCTCGACATGGCGCGGGCGATGGCCGCGTTGCACAAGCGCGTCAGTTTCGAGGAAACCGGCGGGCTTCATGCAGGCAGGTATGAGCTTGATAACACAGACATGATCGCCACCATCGGTGATCCGGTCGTCTCGCGCAAAAGCGGCGGAATCGCCTATCACGTGGCCGTTGTCGTGGATGACCATGCGCAGAAGATCAGCCATGTCGTGCGCGGCACCGATCTGTTCGGGGCCACCCGCATCCACG
>JBCCWG010000026.1:0-27898 GCA_039193985.1 Pseudomonadota bacterium | reverse complement strand
GCTACCCAAGGAGGCGTTTCCATATCGGTTGGCGCCGGATCAACGCCCAAGACGTCCGAATACCAAGCGGTCAACGCCGCCGGATCTTTGGCGCGGAAGAAAACTCCGCCAATCCCCTTGACTTTCTCCATGAAAAAACCTCCTGATTTTTCACCGAGTGTAGCACGGAACGCGGCGTCGCTGGGACAAAACGCGTCGATTTTGTCCTGTTTTCTGCGCCACCGCTTCGCTACACCAACGTGGAATTGAAAAGGAGACTGCGAGAGATGAAGGTCCTGGTGCCCGTCAAACGCGTGATCGACTATAACGTGAAGGTCCGCGTCAAGGCGGATGGCAGCGGTGTCGATCTTGCGAACGTGAAAATGTCGATGAACCCGTTCGATGAAATTGCGGTCGAAGAGGCCATCCGCCTGAGAGAGGCGGGCAAAGCCGAGGAGATCATCGCGGTATCGATCGGCGTAAAGCAGGCGCAAGAGACCTTGCGAACGGCGCTGGCAATGGGCGCGGATCGCGCGATCCTGATTGTGGCGACCGACGACGTTCACACCGACATCGAACCGCTGGCTGTCGCCAAACTGCTCAAGGCGGTGTGCGACGAAGAACAGCCGGGCCTCGTCTTGTGCGGCAAGCAGGCGATCGACAATGATATGAACGCCACCGGCCAGATGCTGGGCGCGCTGACCGGTTGGGCGCAGGCCACCTTTGCCTCGGAAGTGGATATCGACGGTGACAGCGCGACAGTCACGCGCGAGGTCGATGGCGGTCTACAGACCATCAAGGTCAAGATGCCTGCGATCATCAGCGTTGATCTACGCCTGAATGAGCCGCGCTATGCCTCGCTGCCGAACATCATGAAGGCGAAGAAAAAGCCGCTCGATGAAAAGACACCCGCCGATTACGGCGTCGATGTCGCACCGCGGCTGGAAATCGTCTCGACCACGGAACCAGAAGCGCGCAAGGCGGGCGAAATGGTCGGTTCGGTGGACGAACTTGTCTCGAAACTCAAGGAAGCGGGGGCTGTCTGATGGCTGTACTTCTTCTTGCCGAAGTGAATGACGGAGAGCTGTCGGTCGATGCGACGGCCAAGGCGCTGACCGCAGCAAAGCAAATGGGCGACGTTACCGTGCTTTGCGCCTCTGCCACATGCGGCGCGGCCGCAGAAGCCGCCGCCAAGCTCGACGGCGTCACAAAGGTGCTCTGCGCCGAAGACGCCGCCTATGGGCACGATCTGGCAGAACCCGTCGCAGCGCTCATCGTCTCGTTGGCCGGTGACTTCAGCCACATCGTCGCACCGTCGACGGCTGCATCAAAGAACATCCTCCCCCGCATCGCGGCGATGCTGGATGTGATGGTCGTCTCGGAAGTGATCGGCGTGGTCGATGCACAAACCTTTGAACGTCCGATCTACGCTGGCAACGCGATCCAGACCGTCAAATCCGCAGACAGCACGGTGGTCGCCACGATCCGAACATCAACCTTCGACGCCGCTGGTGAGGGCGGATCGGCCACGGTTGAGACAATCGCTGCCGCCGACAATCCGGGCCTCTCGGAGTGGGTCGAGGACAAGGTCGCCGCCAGTGATCGGCCGGAACTTACCAGCGCTGGCGTCGTCGTCTCGGGGGGGCGCGGTGTTGGCTCGGAAGACGACTTCAAACTGATCGAGTCGCTGGCAGACAAGCTGGGCGCTGCCGTTGGCGCGTCGCGCGCTGCCGTCGACTCGGGCTATGCCCCGAACGATTGGCAGGTTGGCCAGACCGGCAAGGTCGTTGCGCCTGACTTGTATGTCGCTGTCGGCATCTCGGGCGCCATCCAGCACCTGGCCGGCATGAAGGACTCGAAAGTGATCGTGGCGATCAACAAGGACGAGGAAGCGCCGATCTTCCAGGTTGCGGATTACGGTCTGGTCGCGGACTTGTTCACCGCGGTTCCCGAACTGATCGAGAAACTCGACTGATCAATGCCCCGGGCCTGGGGTACCCTCGGGCCCGGCGCACGCGCCAACTCAGTGACAATTGGCGCCAAAGCCTCGGCAATACACGAATGATCCTGCTGCCCCGGAAGGGTGAGAGCCGCTTCCTTTTCCCGAGCGGGATAGATTTTGTCGTTGAGAGTGGACACCCCGTTCAAGGGTACTTCGACCAGCCTATCAACGGCATCTCCCAGGTCGTCAATCATGGGGCGTGTGATGAAATGCGGCTCGCTTTGTTCATGCTGGTCGGCCACAGTCTGGTTACCCTGATCGGTGATCCAGACAAGAACCACCTTGCTTTCAATAAGCGACAGAATGCGGCGCATGCGCTGCACCCATGCCCATTTCAGTTCGTTAACCAGCACGCCAAAGGCATCCTCGGATGTGTCTTTGAGGGTTGAGATCAGGTGCCCGGTGAAGTTGATCTCGGCAAAGTCGACGTCGGGAAACATCTCTTTCAAGGCGGAAGACGCGCCGATGAACCGGTCATTGCGCCGCGCATGCACCGAATACAGTCGGTTCGACATGTTTTGCGCGCCCAGCACCTGGAGCACGGTGACCTCGGCACCAGACGCAAGATCGAGCAGCAATCGCTCTTCGCTGAATAGGGTCAAACCCGCCTGCGGAACGGCCAGATTGGCCACGGGCAGCCCACACCAGTCGGACAACAAATTGGGAAAAGGATCGCCCACGTACTTGCCGAAGGTTTCGTTGCCACCAAGGACCGCGACAAACGGTCTTCTCAAGTTCGGGATCGGCCCGCGAAACTTCAAGCGCGAGCCCGGCAGGGTGCAAAGCTGATAGTCCAGCTGCCGATCCGGTTCGTCGTTCAAAGTTTGTGCTGTTCCCAACGCGCATACCACTTCCAGGACTGAGTCAAAGTTGTATGCAGGTCAAGCCATTGAGATATCGCTAAAAGAGGCATTTTAGACATTTCGCGCACTTGCAAGCTCGCGTAAGGCTTGCCTATGGTCCTGCATCAACTCAGAGGCGGCACATGGACATCAACAAAGTCGGCGTCATCGGGGCCGGTCAAATGGGCAACGGCATTGCACATGTCTTTGCGCTGGCGGGTTTCGATGTGCTGATAAATGACATCAGCCGGGACGCGCTCGATCAGGCAATGGCCCTGATCGACAAAAACCTTGAGCGCCAGGTCGCCCGCGAGAGAATTACGGCCGAGGTCAAGGCCGAGGCACTCGGCCGGATCTCGACCACGCTGACACTTGCCGATCTGGGCCCCTCTGATCTTGTGATCGAGGCCGCGACCGAGCGTGAGACCGTGAAGGCGGCAATCTTCGAGGATATCGTCCCGCATCTGGCGCCCCACACAATTCTGACGTCGAACACGTCGTCGATCTCGATAACGCGGCTTGCCAGCCGGACTGACCGGCCAGAGAAGTTCATGGGGTTCCACTTCATGAACCCGGTGCCCGTCATGCAACTGGTCGAGCTGATACGCGGCATTGCCACAGATGAACCAACCTACAAAACGCTTCACGGGGTTGTCGAAAAGCTTGGCAAAACATCGGCCACGGCCGAGGACTTTCCCGCCTTCATCGTGAACCGCATCCTGATGCCGATGATCAACGAGGCAGTCTATACGCTTTACGAAGGGGTCGGTTCGGTCGCCTCGATCGACAGTGCAATGAAACTGGGCACCAATCACCCGATGGGGCCGCTGGAGCTGGCCGACTTCATCGGGCTCGACACCTGCCTTGCCATCATGAACGTGCTGCATGACGGGCTGGCGGACACCAAGTACCGGCCTTGCCCGCTTTTGACGAAGTATGTCGAGGCTGGGTGGCTCGGGCGCAAGACGGAACGCGGTTTCTACGATTACCGTCAGGACCCGCCGGTTCCGACACGCTGACCAGTCCGTCAGTCCTTGCCGAGAGACAACGTCTCGCCGCGCATCCACGCCATCAACTCACGCGGGGCCGAGGCTTTGGCAGCGATATCAACCGGATTGAACGGCGTACCCACATGCGGGCGTTGCGGCTTGTTCAGGGCGTGCACGACCTCATGCAACAGCAGACCCTGCCGCACGGTCGCGCTGACCTTGTCGGCGATCTGATAAGCGCGCGAGTTGGCACCAGCAAACCGGATCGGCACAACGGAAGCCCCCGACTTGAGAATCATCTTGGCCGTGAACGGGTTCCAATCGCGCTCGATCGCAGGCCCCCACCAAGTGTCAGAAGACGCCACGACGCCCGATGGAAACAGCACAACGACACCGCCCGATGCCAGATGCGCCATGGCTGCTTTGCGCATGTTGAGGCTCTTCTGAATTGAGTCGTCCTCATGCGGGAACGGCACCGGGATCATGAACTGCTCGATCTCGGGAATCCCCGTCAGCAGCGACCGGGTCAGTATCTTGTAATCGGTTCTGACCCGACCGATCAGTTCAGCCAGCACCATGCCATCGACCAGACCGTGCGGATGGTTCGCGACGATCACGACCGGGCCGGTTGCCGGAATGCGCGCGATTTCCTCGTCAGGGGTTTCAAGCGAAATCCCCATCACCTTCAGCGCATGCGGCCAGAATCCTTGTCCCGTCTCGACGCCCTCATTCTCGAAGCGGCGGATCAGGCGCAACAGGCGCAGCTTGCCCGTTGTCCATTCCAAGGTGCGGATAACAGTGCGTTTTGCCGGGTTCGGAAAAGTGTTGGCATAGCTCAGGCGGCGTTTGTCATAGGGGATATAGCCATCTTGGGTTGTGTCGTCGCCGGGAATGTTCGTGAGCTGTGCCATGGACCTACATGTCCTCCCCAAACCGGTCAGCGACAAGTGCCTCAATCGCATCCGCAAGGGCAACAGCGTCAGTGCCCCTGGTCGCCACCTGAATCTGAGTGCCACGCGATGCGGCCAGCATCAAAAGACCCATGATGCTGTCACCAGTGACCGATATCCCGTCTTTCGTAACCTCGGCCTCGGCATCGAACCCTTCAACCAGTTCCACGAGTTTGGCCGATGCACGTGCATGCAGACCCTTCTCGTTCACAATCGTAAGAACACGCGTCATATCACCCGGCATAGCACGTCATGGCCCGCCATCGAAACTATCGATGTACTTTCGTCCCGCATTCAAAGCCGCCGCGACTGCGTCCGCGACGGGCCTGTGGCGCAATTTGGTAAGCTTGATCAGCATCGGCAGGTTTGCACCATAAAGGATTCGGCGATCTGCAGGGCTACAGGCCCGAAGCGACAGGTTGGAAGGCGATCCGCCAAACATGTCGGTCACGACGACGACGCCATCGCCGGTATCGACGCTATCAGCGGCCGCGCAGATTTCAGCCTGCTTTCGGTCCCGGTTATGGTCGGGTTCGATAGGTATTGCGAGCATTCCGGTCTGCTTGCCGACCACATGTTCAACTGCGGCCAGATACTCTGCCGCCAGGCCCCCGTGTGCCACGATCACGATACCGATCAACCGGCCTTACCCCATATCACGCGGACCAGTCTGCCCGCGCCGTTCCAGTTCCCGGTGCCGAGTTGACACTCGCCATCCGCGGTCTGCAAGTGCATTTGACAGCATTTCCGCAACGGTAACCGACCTGTGTTGTCCGCCAGTGCATCCGATACCAACAGCAAGGTGGGTTTTGCCTTCGGACTTATAGGCGGGCAGAAGCGACAGGATCAGATCGCTAACCCTTTCGAAAAACGGTTCAAACTGGGCGTCAGCAGCAACAAAACCGGCTACTTTTTCGTCCCGACCGTCCAGCGATCTGAGGTCTTCTTCCCAATGCGGGTTTTGCAGGAAGCGGACATCGAAGATCATATCGACCCCGCGCGGCAGTCCGCGTTTGTACGAGAAACTCTCGACGGACAGCACCAGTTGGTTGAACCCCGTGCCACCGAACAAGCGTCCGATTTCGGCGCGAAGCTGGTGCGGTGTCATGTCGGACGTGTCGATAAGGTGGTCGGCCCGCCGCTTGAGTGGCGCCAAGATGCGGGCTTCGCGGTCGATCCCGGCTTCCGGCGAACCCTCTGGTGCCAGCGGATGGCGGCGGCGCGTCTCGGAATATCGCCGGACCAGCACGTCAGGCCGACAGTCGAGATAGAGCATTTCCGCCTCGATCTCGGGGATAGCGTCAATTCTGTCGAGTACGGCGGTCACGGTGTCGATCGAGAACTCTCGGTTGCGCACATCAATCCCAATGGCGATCGGAGGCAGCCGTGCCGGACCGTCAAATACGCGCTCAAGCAGGCTCAGCGGGATATTGTCGATGGTTTCAAACCCGACATCTTCGAACGCGTTGATTGCAGTGGTTCGGCCAGCGCCCGAGGCGCCGGTCACGATCACCACCCGCGCGCTTGATTGCGATCCTGTCATTCCAAGCGTTCTCCGTCGAGCGTGACCCGCAACATAGCGGCAAAGGCCGGGCTCTCAACCTTGCGAAGAAGCGGCAACTCTTCCCCGGCGATGACGGTTGTTCGGGACTTGGGCAATCTGTCGCGTTCCACGACCTCAAGATCCACAACCAGCGCGGCGAATGCAGGGGCTGACGGTGTGTTAAGAAGCCCGATCCCGCGTGCCTCGATCATTCCACGCAGGGGGTCTGGGGCGTCCAACCAAAGACCATTCGCCCGCCGTTCGGCCACAACGCGGTCGTCGGCGACCAGGGTGCCGCCCAGCGCAATAAGCTCGATCGCCAGCGTGGATTTACCGCAGCCCGAAGGCCCGATCAGAAGTATCCCGCGCCCGTCAAAGGCGACGGCGGACGCGTGAAGGTTATCCACGGTAAAATCGGACTAGACGGGAAGGCCGACGACGAACCGCGCGCCCAGCGGCTCCGACGTGACATCCGCGTCAGTGGGGCGAATATTCTCGGCCCAGATCACGCCGCCATGCGCCTCGACAATCTGTTTGGAGATCGCAAGACCCAGGCCCGAGTTATTGCCGAAGTGATCTTGCGGACGCTCGGTGTAGAAACGATTGAAGATCTTAGTCAAAGCCTGCTCGGGGATGCCGGGCCCGGTGTCTTCGACCACAACCAGCACCCGATTTTCACGTTTGCGCACCCAGATCCGGATCGCGTCACCATCTTCGCAAAACGACAATGCATTGGTGAGCAGATTGACGAACACCTGTGCAAGGCGGCTTTCCAGGCCTTCGATCACTATAGGATCGGGCGGCATGTCGGTGATGAACTCAACGCCCTTGTCGCGCGCCTCCGTCCCCAGATGGTCCGACAGGTTCGCGATCATCTTGAGGAGGTCGAAGGGTTGCTCGTCCTCTTTCACCAACTCGCTGTCCAGGCGTGATGCGTTCGAGATGTCGCTGACCAACCGGTCGAGGCGCACGGTGTCATGTTCGATCACGTCCATCAGTTTGTCGCGGTGATCGTCGCGCTGCACGGTTCGAAGTGACGTGACCGCCGAGCGCAGCGACGCAAGCGGATTCTTGATCTCATGCGCGACATCAGCTGCGAACTGTTCGTTGGCGTCTATCCGGTCATAGAGGGCGGCGACCATACCGCGAAGGGCCCCGGAAAGCCGGCCAATCTCATCGGGGCGCGCCGTCAGGTCGGGGATGCGCACACGGCTGGGGCTGAACTTGCGCGCATTGCGTTCGCGCCCGATTTCAGCGGCGGCAGCCAGATCGGACAGAGGGTTTGCGATGGTGGACGCCAAGACAAGGCTCAGACCTACAGAAACAAGAATGGCAATCACGAACATCTGCAGAATTTGTTCACGTTCGGCGCGGACAAGTCCGTCAATCTCACCCGCAACGCTTGCAATCGCCAGCACGCCAATTGCCGTCTCGTTCTGAGAAATGGGGGTCGCAACGGTGAAGATGGTGTTGCCATGCACATCGTCGGATGTCCGCACATGGGTCCCGCGTGCCAAAGCGGCGTCTATCAGGTCCGCCACCAGAAGGGCGTTGTCGGTATTCACTTCCGGCCGACCGACATCCTGACCCAGAACACGGGCCACGGTCATCCAGACCGCATCGAGCGAATCCGTAATCATCGTCGAGCGTTCCGTGGGGTTCAGCGCTGCAAAAGCATCGGGACGCCCCTCAAAATCCTTCGACAAAACCAGTTCGCCATTGGCATCATAGATAAACAGGGATGCCGCCGACGAAAGCACCACCGTATCAAGGCGCGCGGCGAGATCGGCGTCCGGGCTGGTAAGATCGCCCGGGCCTTCATTGATTTCAAACCCCCGGCCCAGAAACCCGGCGACCAGTTCGGCTTCACTCAGGATCGCCTTCTCGCGCTGGTAAACAAGGCTGTCGCGGAACGGGTTCAGAAACAATACCCCGGTCACCAGGACCAGGATCGCCAGAAGGTTGAACGTAATGATCTTCCGCGCCAGCGGCGAACGGTTCATGGCAATCACGCCACGCCGCTCGCGTTTGGCACGGGCCTGGCTTTCGGCCGCTGCGTCGCCGCCGATCCAGTCCTCTCCTAGAACAACTTCTGCCTGTTTGGCCGGCCTGGCGCCGTCCATATTGACCCCCGCCGCGGTCATCTATTCTTCGTTGTACCTGTATCCGATACCATAAAGCGTTTCGATTGCCGAGAAGTCGTCATCGACCATGCGCATCTTCTTGCGCAGTCGCTTGATATGACTGTCGATGGTGCGGTCATCGACATAGACCTGATCGTCATAGGCCACATCCATCAACTGGTCGCGGCTCTTCACGAAGCCAGGCCGTTGGGCCAGAGCCTGAAGCAGCAGGAATTCAGTTACGGTCAGCGACACATCCAGACCTTTCCAGGTCACAGAATGGCGAAGCGGGTCCATACGAAGGTTGCCCCGCGTCATGACCTGGGCTTGATCAACCTCGACCCCTTCACCATCGCCAGCGATCACTTCCTGACGGCGCAGCAAGGCGCGAATGCGCTCAACAAGCAAACGCTGCGAGAACGGCTTTTTCACGTAGTCGTCGGCGCCCATGCGCAGCCCGAGTACCTCGTCAATCTCATCATCTTTCGATGTGAGGAAAATCACCGGCATCGACGTCTTCTGACGTACCCGCTGCAACAGATCCATTCCATCCATACGAGGCATCTTGATGTCGAACACCGCCATGTCGGGAAGCTTCTTGTTGAAGGCGTCGAGGGCGGCCTGACCGTCGTTATATGTCTCAACCTCGAACCCTTCGGCCTCGAGTGTCATCGACACAGACGTCAGAATATTGCGGTCGTCATCGACCAGCGCGATCCTGGACATGCGTTATTCCTTTACTGCTCATACACGCCTTTTAAATGGCGCATTTTATGATGTCATTTTCTGGGCATCTTCATGTCTGCCGTAGGGTTTTTCAACAATAATGTGCGAATCGTCCCCATTCGCCACGTATGAAGAACGAAAACCATGTTGAAGAATGGCTAATTTGCCGCAGTTTTTTGGCAGGCCTGCTCGATGGTTGCGCTAACTGTGAAATTTCAATGGCTTGGTGGCGCTAACTGACTGTTCAACCCTTCGGCAACACCGCATAAGCGTTTCATAACAGTAATCCGCGACCGCGGTCAGGTCGCTCAATGGGTGGAGGATCATGGGAATGGGCCAGGGACGGGTAAACCCTCAGCAGACGCTAGAGCATCAGGGGATCAGTGGGCTTGGCGAGGTGTACTACAACCTTATTGAACCGGATCTCATTTCTCAGGCGCTGCGCCGTGAGGAGGGCGAGCTTGGTCGCGGTGGCGCAATCCTGGTCTCGACCGGCAAGTTCACCGGGCGTTCGCCAAAGGACAAGCACATCGTCAAGACCGCGAGCGTCGCGGACAAGATCTGGTGGGAAAACAACGCTGCCATGACCGCCGAGGGCTTTGACGCACTCCATGCCGACATGCTCGAACATATGAAAGGCCGCGACTATTTCGTGCAGGATCTGTATGCCGGAGCAGACCCAACCTACCGGCTCGACGTTCGCCTCGTGACCGAGCTGGCCTGGCACTCTCTCTTCATCCGCCACATGCTGCGCCGCCCCGAGCGGGACGAACTTGATACCTTTGCGCCCGAGTTCACGATCATCAACTGCCCAACTTTCCGCGCGACGCCCGAGCGTCATGGGTGCCGGTCCGATACCGTAATCGCGATGAACTTCGACAAGAAGCTGATCCTGATCGGTGGCACCGAGTATGCGGGTGAAAACAAAAAGTCCGTCTTCACGCTGCTTAACTATATGCTGCCGGAAAAAGGCGTGATGCCAATGCATTGCTCGGCCAACCACGCCCCTGGCAACCCGGTCGATACCGCTGTCTTTTTCGGGCTGTCCGGCACCGGCAAGACCACGCTTTCGGCCGACCCGAACCGCGTGCTCATTGGCGATGACGAACATGGCTGGTCCGAGAACGGAACCTTCAACTTCGAAGGCGGGTGCTATGCCAAAACGATCAACCTCAGTCGCGATGCGGAACCGGAGATCTACGACACATGCTCGATGTTCGGCACCGTCATCGAGAATATGGTCTACGACGCCGAGACCAAGGAACTCGACTTCGACGATGACAGCCTGACCGCCAACATGCGCTGCGCCTATCCGATGCACTATATCTCGAACGCATCGGAAGACGCCCTGGGCGGACATCCAAAGAACGTCATCATGCTGACCTGCGATGCGTTCGGTGTGTTGCCCCCGATTGCCCGGCTGACCCCCGCGCAGGCGATGTATCACTTTCTGTCCGGCTTCACCGCAAAGGTGGCCGGAACCGAACGCGGCGTAACCGAACCGCAACCGACCTTCTCAACTTGCTTCGGCGCTCCCTTCATGCCGCGCCGCCCGGAAGTGTATGGTGAATTGCTTCGTGAAAAGATCGCAACCCACGGGACGACATGTTGGTTGGTCAACACCGGCTGGACCGGTGGCGCCTTCGGCACCGGGTCGCGCATGCCGATCAAAGCCACACGGGCATTGCTGAGCGCGGCCCTCGACGGCAGCCTGGAAAACGCCGAGTTCCGCAAGGATCCGAATTTCGGCTTCGAAGTTCCGGTCAGCGTCAAGGCAACTGCGGTCCCCGATATTCTGCTGGAGCCACGGCGCACATGGGACGACAAAAAGGCCTATGACGCACAGGCTCAAAAGCTGGTGGCTATGTTTGCCGAAAATTTTGCGCAGTACAGCGACAAGATCGACGAGGATGTTCGTGCAGCCGCAATTGGCTAAGCTCACCTGACACATACCCCAAAAGGCGCCTACAATATCGCCCACTTCGGTGGGCTCAAAGTACCAAGTGCAACGCTTGATACTGATCTGGAAGGCCTGTGAAGGCGATTTCGGAGTTGGTACACACTGAAAAGTCCGCTCACGGTTCAAGAAGCGCCGTGTAACTCAGAACACCTGGAGAGACCCGGCGCCAGAATGATCGCCAGTACGCCGCCTGCACTAGGCCACGTCGATTTGGACCTCGCCGTGACCCGGAGCGCCGCAAGGCTCGTCATTGCTTTCTTTTGTCACTTCAGGACAGCAGGTTTGCTGCGTTCAGTTTGTCCCAGTCAAATGTCACACCGATACCAGGGTCAGATGGCGCTTGGGCGAGGTGGTTTCGAATCCGCAACGGTCGATGGGTGTACTCGTCGATCGGGAAGGAATGCACTTCGATCCAGCCGGCATTCTTCCGGCCCGAGACAAGGCTCACATGCAATTCCTGAATCCCGTGGCTGCAAACCGGCAACCCATGCTGCTCAGCCAGTTCCGCCACCTGCAGAAACCCAGTGATCCCCCCGCAGTTTGAGCCGTCGGGCTGGATGAAACTCAACTTGGCGCGGTCAAACGCATATTCGAACTCGTGGATCGTGTGCAGGTTCTCACCCATCGCCAAAGAACAGCCTGTAGCGTCCGCAATCGCGGCATATCCGTCATAGTGATCGGGGATGATCGGTTCCTCGAACCACAGGATATCCTGCGCCATAAACCCTTTCGCCGATTCAATGGCTTGCGACACGCTAAACGAGTAGTTCGCATCCACCATAAAGGCGACGTTGGGGCCGATCACATCGCGCACCGCCGCGACGCGAACCTGATCATCCTCGCGCCCAACCTTGATCTTGACGCCATTGAAACCGCGCTCAAGATATCCTTCCACCGACTTGAGCAGTTTTGGCAACTCAAACCCCAGATCAATCCCGCCGCAATAGGCGCGGCACTCCTGCGCCGCTCCGCCAGCCATCTGCCACAGCGCCTGACCCCTGCGCTTGCCCCGCAAATCCCACAGCGCGATATCCACTGCCGAGATCGCAAAGGATGCAATGCCACCCCGTGCCACATAATGCACATGCCAATGCATGGCCTCATACAATGCTTCCACCTCATCGGCATCTTGCCCGATCAAAAAGGGCGTCAGGTCATGCTCGATCATCGCCTTGATCGCGTACCCGCCCTTTCCGCCAGTATAGGTGTAGCCCGTTCCCTCACTGCCATCGGCAAGCCGTACAGTCGTCGTCACAAGCTCAAAGAAATGGTGCTCACCATGTTTGGCATCCACCAGAACCTCGGTCAGAGGCACATGGAAGAGCCGCGTGTCAATTGCGGTAATTTTGCTCATGATGTGGTCTTGGTCTCCGGTCAATCTGTCCGCCCTTCGTGAGTTTTGGCAGAAGCGCAAGCGTCAGGTTTTCCCGAACCGACATCTCGGGGATGATACCCTCTGCCTTTCGGTCCTCCGTCAGATAACCAATCCCGGCTGTTATGCCTGCCGCGGGTGTATCGAGCCCCGCCCCATTGTCTTTCACCTTGATATGACCTTTTGTCAGGCGATCCACACCAAAAATGGCGCGCGCGGCCTCGGTTCGTCCTGCGCCCAACAGGCCGCCAAGCCCGATGATTTCCCCGCGATGCAAGGTCATATCAAAACCCTTCAGCAGCGGTCCTGTTGAGACACCCTCCGCCTTAACAAGCATCTGGCCATTCTCAACGCCGAGATGCGCTCCGCTGAATTCTGTAGCCCATCATCACATTCTCGGTAACTGATCGAAGCGGTACAAGGTTCAACTCTTGATAGATCGTCGCAATCCCGGCCGCTTGCGCCTCACGCGGGCTTGTCAGTACCGACTCCGCACCATCGAACCGGATCACGCCGTCGTCGCGGCGATAGACGCCCGTCAGGGTCTTGATCAACGTGGATTTCCCAGCGCCGTTCTGTCCGATAAGCGCATGCAGTTCGCCGGGCGCGATCTCCAGCGAGGCACCTGACAATGCGCTGAGACCCGCAAACGCCTTTTCGATCCCGCTCATGCTCAGAAGCTCTGCCATCTCTTCCCCTCTGGCAAAGTTTAGATAGCCAAAGGAGGCGCGGTCAACGACCGCACCTGCGGCCCTGAAAGAATGGGCCTCTAGACCCCCGAGGACATTTCCGTCATCGGCTATGATGACGATGAGATCGCGCGCCACCTTTCACCGCCCCTGACCTCGATGAACCTGGCGGACCGGTCCATGGGTCGTTGGGTGATTGATCAGTTTCTCCACGGACCCACCGGCAATACACGCCACCCTTTGACCAAGCTGGAATGCGAGCTGGTCGAGCGCGACTTCAATGATGGCGTTGGCTGGAGCTGGGCCGACGTGCTGCCCTGTTTCAGCGGCATGGAGAAGCCGCAGGAGGCGGGCGCGATCAGGTCCACTTGTAGTTAAAGCTGACACTGATCCGATCATCCTCGCTCATGTTCATCGGCACCTCGTGGCGCAACCAGCTTTCCCAAAGCAACACGTCGCCAACCTCTGGTTTGACATAGACAAACGGCTGCAACTCTTCGGGCGCATGCCTGCGGCGTGGCGGGCTGGCCATCATCATCGCGTGACGTGGGTCTTCAAGTTTCAGCGCACTCGTGCCCTCGGGCATGGCGACATAGGTGGTGCCCGAGATCACGCTCAGCGGGTGGATGTGACTGGTGTGCAGACCACCTTCGGGCAGGATGTTGATCCAGAGGTCTTCAAGCTCCAGCGTGCCGTCGCCCAGATCGAAGTACAGCTGCTCGGCAAACTGCCCGACATGATGGTCGAGGGCGGTCTTCACCGCCTCAAAGATCGGAAACCGCCACGGCAAATCGGTAAGGCTCGCGTAGCTCGTGTATCCCGGATAGCCCTGCTCTTCGCACCATTTCTGACCCGCCTCATCATCCTCGGCGATGGAAAGGCAAGACGCCTCCAACTCGCCCGCGTCGATACTGTCGGAAAGCCTGGCGCGATAGATAGGGGTGACAAAGACGTTCTGGGGCATGTGCAGCGCATTGATCCTTTGACTGTGTGTCTTCGCAGATTCGCCGATGCCTGCCACATTGTACACGCATGTTTTTGCATTGGGTCCACCTTGGGATCGCTGCATGACTGCCCTAGGGTCCACGTTACCCCGAGAAGCCCGGAGACCAGATGACCCGCAATCTTGCGCCCCTCCCCCTCGACCAACTGCGCGTTGACACGGGCACACGCCCCAAGGCCCCGCCAATTGCCGGCGCGACCGAAGGTGACCGGGCCGCAGGTCGGCACCTGGCCGCTATACACAGGCACTATCTGATGGATCTCGCCAGGATCACCCGGCTCATGGAACGGATCGAAGCGGGGGACGCGCCGCCCAAAGCGCTCGCCGACATCGTTCTGCACTCCGACATGTCCCGCAACCTTTCTGCCTTTGGCACGATCTGCGGGCAGGCCTGTCACGTGCTGATGATGCACCACAACATCGAAGAAGGGCACATGTTCCCGGGGATCGAAGGACCCGCAACGGAAGGTATCCGCGCCGTCATAGCCCGCCTTAAGGACGAGCATCAGGTGATCCACGAACTCCTCGACCGGTTGGCCGTCGCCGCAACTGCGCTCACAGAGGACGCGTCAGAAGAACGTTTTGGAGCGGTCCGGGTGGTCTACACCGCGCTTCTGGCAGCGGTACAATCGCATTTCCGGTATGAGGAGACCGAGTTAGAAGAAGCGATTGGCGTCTATCTTGACGGGATTTGACGTCACGTCCTGAGGCGCGCCCGGATGTACTTTGCGGCGGATCGGTAGTGGCTCGGTCCCGCAGCTTCAGCCCAACGCCCTGGCGTCCATTTGTTGTTCGCACCCTTCATGGGCCCGCCGTAAAGATCCCCGTCAGACTTCGTTTCAAGGAACGCCACGAACGCGGCGTGAGCCTCATCCATCATCGCGCGGGCACCGTCCCAGTCGAGGTCCTTTTGCCGGGCGCGCAGATCGGCATTGTAGCGTTTGAGGTCGTTCCACTTATAGCCCTCTGCGGGAAAGTGAACCTCTTTGCCAGCAAGGCCGTCTTCGTACCAGCCTAGAAAGAGCCGCAGCCAATGGGCGCGGTGAGCGATCACATCCTTGATGGACGTGTCTTCGTCATCCTTGGCAAGCGCGGTACTGGGATCGACGTCAGCGATCAGGGCCGAGAGTTTGTGATGCTCTTTCGCGGTGACGTCGAGAAGGGCAGTTTTTGTGGTCGCGGCTGGCATGAACCAAAGATGGCCCAGGCCCGGCCGTTATGTATTGATATGGGTCAACGGACCGGTGCAGTCATTGGGTGCAAAAAGCAACAACAGTGCTGATGATTGGTCGGAGTGGCGAGATTCGAACTCACGACCCCTGCCTCCCGAAGACAGTGCTCTACCAGGCTGAGCTACACTCCGACCGAGTGGTCGGGTTACTTGTCTTGTCCGTTCTTTGCAAGCGCTTCATGGCCTGGCAGCACACGTGTGCCGCGCGCGCGCAGCATCGCTCCGATGTTGGGCGAGGAGGCCGCGCCCGCGCGGGTACGGGTGCGCAAAACCGGGGTGTTCTCGGACCGGCCGCCAAAGCTTTCACGTATCACAACATAAAGACCGGCCGCGATGATGATCGCCGCGCCCAGGCCTGTGGCGCGGTCAGGCGTTTCGCTGAAGAACAAAAATCCAAATCCGGCGCCCCAGATGATCTGACTGTACTGCATCGGCGCCACCATCGCGGCATCGGCATAGCGATAGGCGGCGATGATGCAAATCCCCCCGCAAAAGCCCAGGCCCGACATCACCGCCAGCAGCCCCAGATGCTCGACCGGCATCGGCCGATAGACGAAGGGCAACAGGCACGCCATCAGGATCAGGTTGGTCATCATCGGATAGAGCATCAGCACCGCACTGCGCTCGGCCCGGCCAACCTTGCGGGTGACAACCGAGACGACAGCACTGCCCGCCGCCGCGGTCAGACCGGCGATGTGGCCCAGCGTTAATGCCTCACCCCCTGGGCGCAGGACGACCATGACGCCGATCAGGCCAAGGACTACAGCGGCCCAGCGGTGAATGCCCACTTTCTCGCCCAGGATGGGAATGGAGAGGACGGTGATCAAAAGCGGGGCCGCAAAGATGAAGGCATAGACCTGGGCCAGCGGCAAAACCGAGAACGCATAGAATGCAGACACCCCAGCAACCACACCCGCCACGGTCCGCGCCGCCACCCAGCGCGGGCTTGCCGGTCGCAACGTGCCCTCCGAACTGTCGCTCATCAGCATGAGCGTGGCAAAGGGAAAGCCCATGAGGACGCCAAAGAACAGGATTTGGAACGGCGCATAGTCGCTGCCCAGAAACTTGATGATCACGTCATGGGTCGAAAACGCAGCGAAGCCCAGAAGGGCGAACAGGACGCCCTTCAACCGGGTTCCGCTGCCCTCGGTCAGAGGCTTGCGTCCAGCTTGGCGACAATCGCATCGCCCATTTCGGTGGTCGATACAGGCGCGACACCCTCCTGGCCCAGAAGGTCAGCGGTGCGCAGACCATCGGCCAGGACGGCGTTTACCGCCTCTTCCAGACGCGCCGCCTCATCCCCCTGATCGAAGCTATAGCGCAGCGCCATCGCAAAGCTGAGGATACAGGCGATCGGGTTGGCCTTACCCTGCCCCGCGATATCGGGGGCCGAGCCGTGCACCGGCTCGTAAAGCGCCTTGGGCCGACCGTTCGCCATTGGGGCGCCAAGGCTGGCCGACGGCAACATGCCGAGCGATCCGGTCAGCATCGCGGCCAGATCGGACAAAAGATCACCAAAGAGGTTGTCGGTCACGATCACATCAAACTGCTTGGGCCAGCGGGTCAGCTGCATCGCACCCGCGTCAGCATACATGTGGCTCAGCTCGACATCCGGGTATTCGGCGGCATGAACCTCGGTCACCACGTCGCGCCAGAGCACGCCCGACTCCATCACATTTGCCTTTTCCATCGAGCAGAGCTTGTTGTCCCGCTTCCGCGCCAGTTCAAAGGCCGAGCGGGCGACACGGGCAATCTCGCTTTCCGTATAGCGCTGGGTGTTGATGCCGACGCGTTCGTTGCCTTCGGTGTGAATGCCACGCGGCTCACCGAAATAGACACCGCTGGTCAGTTCACGCACGATCATGATGTCGAGCCCACCGACGACATCGGCCTTCAGCGAAGAGAAATCGGCCAGCGCGTCAAAGCACTGAGCCGGGCGCAAATTGGCGTAAAGGTCCATCTCCTTGCGCAACCGCAACAGCCCGCGTTCCGGCTTCAGGCTGAAGTCGAGGACATCATATTGCGGGCCACCCACGGCCCCCAGAAGCACCGCGTCAACCTCCTGCGCTTTCGCCATCGTCTCATCCGAAAGCGGCGCGCCATGTGCGTCATAAGCCGCACCACCGACAAGGTCTTCGCTCACGTCAAACGACATGCCGCGCTTGGCACCGTACCAGCCGATGACCTTGCGCACCTCGGTCATGACCTCGGGGCCGATCCCGTCGCCGGGCAGGATGAGAAGTGATGCAGTGCTCATGGGAACTCTCCGGAAATCTTTCCCGCCGGGTACCGCGCCCCGCCGAGACCGTCAAGCGACAGCCACGGTCAATCGCAGATGCAGACCTCGGACAACCGCCGCGACAACAGCGACCAGACCGCATCGACACGAGGCGCGCGGCGCACGCGTTCATGCGCCGCCAGCCAGACCTCCATCTTCGGGATCTCGACCCCGAAATCGATCTGCCGCAGCAGCGGGTCGGATTGGCCCGCATATTCGATCCCAAAGCCAAGCCCGGCCCCCGCACGCACCAACTCCCAAACCACGGTATTGTTGTCGCACCGCACCGGGAAAAACTCGGGCCCCACATTCATGCCCGCCTCGCGAAACCCGCGGATCATGTCTTCGTTTCGGTCGTAT
Source organism: Pseudomonadota bacterium (assembly GCA_039193985.1). Lineage (GTDB taxonomy): Bacteria > Pseudomonadota > Alphaproteobacteria > Rhodobacterales > Rhodobacteraceae > JAJDOD01. Next base: position 9,851 of record JBCCWG010000026.1, on the reverse strand, counting down.
CCGATGATGTCATGGGTCATCAGTTCTTCGCCGGTGGTCGGCTGCCCGCGCCGTTGCACGTAAGACTCCGCGCCGAACAGCGCGAGCTGCACCGTGCCGACATGTTTTGCCACGATGTCAAGCTGGGTCGGGCGATACATCCGCACCGCGATGTCCGCCTCGCCATAGAGCAAATTCTCGGACTGGTCCGTCGCAACCAGCTCCAGCTGAATTTCAGGATGCGTCTCCCGCATTTCGGCAATCGCCGCGGGCAGGATGTGATGCGCCACGAAGACACTGGAAGTCACACGCACGGTGCCGGACAGATCAGATTCGCCGCCCGCTGCGTTCAGGCTAAGCGCCTTGGCCGCCTCGCGCATCGCTCTTGCGTTATCCAACAGTGCCGCGCCCTGCGGCGTCAGCGCCATGCCTCGTGCCTGCCGTTTGAACAGCGACAGACCAAGGTCCGTCTCAAGCGATTGAACATGTCGTCCCACGGTTGGTTGGGTCAGGTTCAGGTCGCGCGCCGCTGCCGACAATGACCCGGTCTCGGCCACCGCCAGAAACGTTTGCACAAGGGACCAATCCAGTTTTGCAAGCACACTCATGCAGGGATGAATATCACACCTTCATAATACCGCCATTCCCAAGCGTGATTGCATACCCCAAATCCTTCTCGGCCCCGCAAAGAAGGACGCGATCATGTCGAACACAGTGCTCATTCTTGGCGCCTCAGGTCGGTTTGGCCGGCACATGTCTGACGCGTTCGAAGCTGCCGATTGGCAGATTCGAACCTTCGACCGAACGACGGATAGTCTGGAAAACGCCGCAAAAGATGCCCACGTGATCGTCAATGGCTGGAACCCGCCTTACACCGCCTGGGCCAAGGATATCCCGCACCTGACGGATCAGGTCATCACCGCGGCCCGCGCCGCAAACGCCACCGTCATTCTTCCCGGCAACGTCTATGTGTTTGGCAAAGTCTCCGGCCCGATCCTGACCACCGACACGCCCCACAATGCGCAAAACCCGCTGGGCCACATTCGGGTCAGGATGGAAGCCGCCTATCGCCAGTCCGGCGTGCGCACGATCCTGATCCGCGCGGGCGACTTCCTCGACACCGCGCCCTCTGGCAACTGGTTCGACAAGATCATCGCGGCCAAGGCGGCTCGGGGCCGGATCGTGTCGCCCGGTACCCCCTCAGTTCCGCATGCCTGGGCTTATCTTCCCGACTTGTCGCGGGTCGCCGTCGCTCTGGCCACAGAGCGCGATGCCCTGTCTGAATTCGAGGACATCCCCTTCCCCGGTTACACACTCAGCATCGATCAGCTTGCCGCGCTCATCACTCAGGCCAGCGGTCGCCCGCAACGCGTTGAACAGATGAACTGGCTGCCCCTCAGGCTGGCCTCGCCGTTCTGGCCCATGGGCCGCAGACTGCTTGAGATGCGCTATCTTTGGTCGATGCCGCACACGCTGGACGACACGCGGCTCAAGGCGCTTTTGCCAGACTTCAAGTCGACCGGCCCCCTAGCGGCGATCACTCAGGCCATCGCCCACCTCGATCTCCACCCAGACCAGCCGGTGGCGTGAGGCCAGCGCAACGTCATGCCCGAGCGCCGTATCGGGATCGGGCCAGACGACGCCGCTGTCGGTAACGTCAAAACGCGCGGACGGCAGGACATAGTCGACGCGCAGGTTCCCCGGATCGCCCACCGCGTCCGGCCAGTCTGCGGTATCGAAGGCAGGCGGCGACTGGTGGCCTGTATTCACCCCGCCATCGCGAAGCGCCGCGACCGATGCCCCATCGCTCGTCTGCCCCGGGTCCTGCAACGCCGCGTGCGTCAATAGCCCGCGCACCGCTTCTGGCCGGCTTTCGCCATCGTTCGGGTCCGCATTCGCGGTGCCCAAAACCACAAAGTGCTCGGGCGGCGCTTCGGCCAGTTGCCCTTCCAGATAAAGCTGCCAGAACCGCGCCTCATCATGGTTGCGGCGCCCGTTGCGATCCTCGGGTCCGTCAAAGACCGGCTCAGTCGCATGCCACGTCAGCAGGCGCAGCGCACCGCCATTTGGCAACGCGACCGGCACATCCCAATGCACCGTCGTACTCAACCGGACCGGGTCACGACCATCGCCCAGCTCCAGCGTGTCGGGTAAGTCAGCCCACGGAAAACCGGAGAAGTCGCGCACAGCCTCGACATCAATCGGCAAGCGCGACAGCACCGCCATTCCGCCCTGCCCGGCGAAGTCGGCAAAGCCCTCGGCATCACGCGCGCTGCCCAATCGCCCGTCGCCATCCCGGTCGCGCCCGCTATGCAAGCCGCGATTGGGCCGCTGCGTGAACCGATAGGGGTAGTCATCCAGTGGATCGGCGAGGGCGGCAAGCGCGACCCCCCGCAAGTCAAAGTCGATGTCGCCGATCACCAGAACGTCCACATTCGCCGCCTGTACGACGCGGCGCCAGGCAACAACCTGATCATCGCCTTTCACGATATCGCGCAGCAGCAGCCCAGGTCCGTCGCGCGAAAGCTCACTATGGAAGTACCCGATGCGCAGCGGTTCCGCGCTGCCACCGCCGGCAGCGATGATGGCAATCAGATAGGCACAAGCCCGGCATTGCCCTGATCCTGCAAGGCAAGTTTGCGCTTTTCGGTGATGAGAAGGGCGATCCGGCCCATGGCGATCCCGCGCATGAAAAGCGAAGCTGGCAAAAAGGCCCATGCCGCAACCGTCCAGATCAGTGTCTGCGGGTTATCCAGTGACACCGTCCCGAAAAGCGACGTGGCCGACTTGATGACCGCTGGCGTCAGGAATGGCAGCAAAAAGCCTAATGCAATGTTAAAGCGCGCATCGCGTTCCAGGCGTTCAACCACATCACCGCCTGCCGTCGGGTCGAATGTGGGCAGGTTCACCCAGACGTTGAAACCACGGTTCCGCGTCGGCCACTGGCGCAGCCGCTGAAAGATAACGAAGACCGCCAGTGTGACCAGCGAAATGATATAGGCCAGACCCGCGCTGTCACGGACAAGCTGAATATGCCGTGGGTCCGCGTTCTCAGGCAGCATCAACACCACAAGGCGGACCGGCGAATAGGGAAAGTCGATTGCTTCGCCCACGGTGGCGCCGATCCCGGTCACAAATTGCGAAAACGCAGTTGGCGTCGTCGACCCGATCACCAACTCGGTCAGCAAGATCACCGTCAGAAACAGGGATCCGAAACGAATGCGGTTGAACGGCGGCGCGTCGCGAAACTCGACCAGGCCGGGATAGGTCGAGGCGTACTCGAAAAAGGTCAGGCCTGCCGCGAACAAGGCAACAAGCGTGACAACCGGCATCACATCCACTGCCGTTCCCGGCAACAGAAGCGACGGCGTCACGATCATCAAGATCACAAGAATGGCCCGCACAAGCGCGCCAAGAACTCGCGGTATCACTGCCTCTGCCTCATCTCACGGCCCATCCCGTTTTCGCCGGAACAACCGCATTTTTGTTGGTAAACAGCCGGTTCTGTTGGACTGCCATAATTTTGCCCCATTTTTGCCTTGGCTCGGACATCACAGCAATAACCTCTGAACGCTGTATGAAATTCTGGGCCATTTCGTGTTCGGAATGGTGCGACATTGCATCAATTGTTAAACGAAGAAGGGCCGCCCCATCGGACGGCCCTACATCTTGTGGTGCAGTTCGGCTTAGACCCAAGGTCGCTCGGCGCTCGCCCTTGCCTCATATGTGTCAATCGCGCTCGCAGCGGCCTCGACCGTCAGCCCGATATCGTCCAACCCGTTCAACAGACAGTGCTTCTTGAACGGATCGACCTCGAACGAGATCGAACCGCCATCAGGCCCGGTCACTGTCTGGCTTTCCAGATCGACCGTCAGAACCGCGTTCGAGCCCCGCTCGGCATCGTCCATCAGCTTGGCATGATCCTCCTCGCTGACCACGATCGGCAGAATGCCGTTCTTGAAACAGTTGTTGTAAAAGATGTCGGCAAAACTCGTCGAGATCACGCAGCGAATGCCAAAATCAAGCAGCGCCCAGGGCGCATGTTCGCGGCTGGACCCACACCCGAAATTATCGCCCGCCACCAGGACCTGCGCGTCACGGTACGCGGGCTTGTTGAGCACGAAATCCTCGATCTCGTTGCCTTCCCGATCAAACCGCATCTCATCAAACAGGTTCGCACCCAGTCCCGTGCGCTTGATCGTCTTCAGGAACTGCTTGGGAATGATCATATCGGTGTCGATATTGACCAGAGGCATGGGCGCCGCAACGCCGGTGAGTTTGGTGAACTTTTCCATCACATCATCTCCCGCACGTCCGTCAGCTTGCCAGTGATCGCCGCCGCGGCCGCCATGGCGGGCGACATCAGATGCGTGCGGCCCTTGAAGCCCTGACGGCCTTCGAAGTTCCGGTTCGAGGTCGACGCACAGCGCTCCTCCGGCGCCAACTGGTCGGGGTTCATAGCAAGGCACATCGAACAGCCCGCAAGCCGCCATTCAAACCCGGCCTCTTTGAAGATATCCGCCAGACCCTCTTCTTCGGCCTGCAACCGGACGAGGCCGGAACCGGGCACGACCATTGCGCGTTTGACGCCGATCTTCTTGCCCTTCACCACCTCGGCCGCGGCCCGCAGGTCCTCAATCCGGCCATTGGTGCATGACCCGATAAACACTGTGTCGATTTCGACATCCGTCAGCTTCTGCCCGGGTTTCAAACCCATATAGTTGAGCGAGCGTTCCGCCGCGCCAACCTTGCCACCCTCGAAACTGTCAGGCGCAGGCACGTCTGCGGTGATCGGGAGCACGTCCTCAGGCGAGGTGCCCCAGGTCACGACCGGCGCGATATCCTCACCCTTGATCGTGACAACCTTGTCCCAATGGGCATCCTCATCGGAAAACAGCGTCTTCCAATACGCCAGCGCCGCTTCCCACTGCGCACCTTTTGGCGCATGCGGGCGGCCCATCACGTATTCGAACGTCTTCTCATCCGGCGCGATCAGACCGGCGCGCGCGCCACCCTCAATCGCCATGTTGCAGACCGTCATCCGCCCTTCCATCGACAGATCGCGGATCGCCTCGCCACAATACTCGATCACGTAACCGGTGCCACCTGCCGTTCCGGTCTCACCAATCACTGACAGCGTGATGTCCTTGGCGGTCACACCGGGCTTCAGCTTGCCCGTGATCTCGACCTTCATGTTCTTCGATTTCTTCTGGATAAGAGTCTGCGTGGCCAGCACATGCTCGACCTCGCTCGTCCCGATCCCATGAGCCAAGGCACCAAAGGCCCCGTGTGTCGCCGTATGACTGTCACCGCAAACCACCGTCATACCCGGCAGCGTCCAGCCCTGCTCGGGCCCCACAATATGCACGATGCCCTGACGGATATCGTTCACCGGGTAATAGTGGATCCCGAACTCCGTAGCGTTCTTGTCCAACGCCGCCACTTGAATACGGCTGTCCTCGGGCATCTGCGCGGGGTCGTCGCGACCCGCCGTCGTCGGCACGTTGTGGTCCGGCACCGCGATGGTCTTGTCGGGGGCACGAACACTGCGACCGGCCATGCGCAGCCCCTCAAAAGCCTGCGGGCTGGTCACCTCGTGCACAAGGTGGCGGTCGATATAGAGACGGCAAGTGCCATCCTCGGCTTCATGGGCGACGTGGTCGTCCCAGATCTTGTCATAGAGCGTGCGCGGTGCAGTCATGTGCGAATTCCTTGAAGATGCGGCCAGTGGGCCAGACAGAGATAATCGGCGTGCGCGCTCAGAGACGGGCCAGCACAGAGTGCTGCACACCAAAGAACCGCCACGGCAGACGTGCGCGATCATCCATGTCGAATACGAACTTCATGGGGGATTCAGATACACGGGGAACGCCATGAAAGACAACCCCGCGCCAACCGCGGCAAAGCGATGGAAAGAGAGGCGTCAGTCGCCCTCGAACTCGCAGAGCACATGCACATCCATGCCCAGCGCCTCAAGCTTGGCGCGCCCGCCCAGATCGGGCAGGTCGACGATAAAGGCGCATCCAATGATCTCGCCCCCCATCCGCTCGATCAGCTTGATCCCGGCCTCCGCCGTGCCGCCGGTCGCCAGCAGGTCATCGACAACCAGCACTTTCTCACCGGCCTGAATGGCGTCGTCATGCACTTCCATGACCGCTTCGCCATACTCCAATTGATACTCTTCCGAGATCGTCGCCCCCGGCAGTTTGCCCTTCTTGCGGATCGGCACAAAGCCCACCGAAAGCTGATGCGCAATCGCGCCGCCAATGATGAACCCGCGCGCTTCCAGACCCACCACCTTGTCGATCCGCTGCCCGGCATACGGGTCAAGCAACTGGTCGATGCAGATCCGAAATCCCCGTGGATCGGCAAAAAGCGTGGTCACGTCGCGAAACATGATGCCCTCATGCGGGAAGTCGACGATGGTGCGGATATAGTCGCGGACGGTCTTTCTGGCTTGCATCAGTGATCCTTAGCTTCGTTCGGCCCCATCAAGACGGGGTCGTGGCGTTGTGGCAAGGGAGAAGGCGTGGTTTAGCCCAGCACGCGACCCGCAACAGCATCGAGCTTGGCCATCAGGGCAGGATCGCGGCTGTCGGGCTGGGTCAGGATCGCGAATTCAAGTGCCCGGTCGCAACCGTGTGGGCAAGGCTCGCGCACCGGCCCCAGCAGCGCGGGCAACCCGGCGGCCAACTTGCGGCCCTTCTCGGCGTTGCCCATCAGCGTCTTGATGATGTCTGACACATCGACCTCACCATGGTCCGGGTGCCAGCTGTCATAGTCAGTGATCATCGCCACACTGGCGTAGCAAAGCTCGGCCTCGCGGGCGAGTTTCGCCTCGGGCATATTGGTCATCCCGATCACGTCACAGCCCCAGACCTCGCGATACATCCTGGACTCGGCGAGGGTGGAAAACTGCGGCCCCTCCATCGCCAGATAAGTACCGCCCCGATGCACCTTGGCCCCAGCCGCCTCGGCCGCAATGGCGCAAGCGTCACCCAACCGCGGGCAGGTTGGATGCGCCACGCTGACATGGGCCACGCATCCGGTTCCAAAGAACGACTTTTCACGTGCAAAGGTCCGGTCGATGAATTGATCCACGATCACGAAATCGCCCGGCGCCATCTCATCGCGAAACGACCCGCAGGCCGACACACTGATGACATCCGTCACCCCTAGCCGCTTCATGGCATCAATATTGGCGCGATAAGGCACAGTCGTCGGTGAATGCACGTGGCCCCGGCCATGGCGCGGCAAAAACGCCATCCTGACGCCATCCAAGACACCCGTCAGGATCTGATCCGATGGCGTCCCCCAGGGGCTGTCGACCGCGACCCATTCCGCGCCGTCCAGCCCGTCGATTTCATAGATACCGCTGCCGCCGATAACGCCGATCACCGTGTCGCTCATGCCTGCCCCCGTTTACCTGGCTCCGAGGCGCAGTAGAGGCAAGGGATAAACGATTTGCAACTCACGAGAACGCCAAAAGCGAAAACCCCCGCACAACCGGCGGGGGTCCCTCGTTCCGAAAGAGTCCCCCGGTGCCGCGGGCTGGGTGGGGGCTGTTAAAACCACGACACCGGGGGTAGCGTCTTTCGCTACACTGAATGAATGCAGATCAAGTTGGGCGACAACAGGGGTCGGGTGGGCCCGGAGAGAGGTTTTTTTGTGGCGAAGATGCGGCGAGGCTTGATTCACACACTCACCGCGTGCAGGGTGCAAGGCCATGACGCTGCAAGACCCGACACAGTTTCCCAAACCACGCATGTTCAGCGATCAGACCGCCTTTGATCGCAAGGAGTTAGGCGTGATTCTGGGGTTGTACGGCCGCATGGTCTCAACCGGGGAATGGCGCGACTATGGCATGTCTTTTCTGAAAGATGTCGCCGTTTTCTCGATATTCCGGCGCAGCGCCGAACACCCGATTTACCGGATCGAAAAACGGCCCAAGCTGCGCGACAAACAGGGCATGTATGCCGTGATCGGTATGGACGGGCGCATCCTGAAACGCGGGCATGATCTGAAGACGGTTTTGCGGGTGCTGGAGCGCAAACTGATCAGGGCCGTCGACTAGACAACGTTTGACGCAACCGCCGATCGAGTCCCAAGGCGGAACCCGGGAAAATGCCCCATTCTTTGGAATCTCCACGTCGGCGATTGGCTATGCCAACGCCAGCCGCTCCGGCCTCAGCCGAGCAGTCACTGGCCCGGTCTCGGTCCCCGCGATCCGCGACATCACCACATGGCGCGGTTCCTCGGTGACGCACATGTGATGCGCGTTGGCATGGATCAGCGTGCCATCACCCGTCTCGATCGCCACGTGATCCTTCCAGAACATCAAATCGCCCGAGACGACACTCTCTGGCGCCTTGCCGCCCATGTCCAACTGGTCCTGACTGTCTGCGGCACAGGCCCAGCCGCACGCGTGGTAGGCCACTTGAACAAGCCCCGAGCAGTCCAGCCCGAACCCTGTGTTTCCTGCCCAGACATAAGGCACCCCGAGGAACTGGCGCGCCACACCGACCGGATTGATCGCCCGGTCGTCCCAGGACTTCACTTGTGCGGCTGGCACGAACATGGTCCCGGTGCCATGCTTGGCTTCGAGCCATGTACCGGCTTCGCCCACAACCTGCAGACGCGCGCTCATGTGCAGGTCCACAACAGGGGCACTTTTGATATCCGGCGCGCCATAGCCCCAGGTCGAGCGCACCGAAACCCAGTGCGTCGGTCTAATCTCGGGCACCGTCGCCGCCTCGAGTATGCAACCGGCATAACCGTCCTTCAGCGCCTTGCCAAAGGCCCAGCCCTCCCGAACCTCCTCCACTTCGAAAGGGTCGCCGACCAGCACCTGCCGATCTGGCGCCGCATCCGGCGTTGACCGCAGCCAAACGTTTGCTTTTGCGCTAACCCGCATCCAGCATCCCCGGCAGTGCATCGAACAAGGCCCGGATACCTTGCCCTGCCCCGCCTTTGGGCCGGCCAGGCTCACTTCTCGGCGTCCAGCCGTAGATATCAAAGTGCATGTAACGTGGCGTCTCAGTCACGAAACGGCGCAGGAACAATGCTGCAGTGATGGACCCCGCAAAACCGCCCATCGGCGCATTGTCCAGATCAGCGATACCGGGTTCGATCATCTTCTCATAAGGGTCCCAGAACGGCATCCGCCAGACCGGGTCGCGCACCCGTGCCGCGGATGCCGCCAATGCCGCGGCATCGCCATCGTCATCGGTGTAGAACGGCACAAGGTCAGGCCCAACGGCCACCCGCGCTGCACCCGTTAGCGTTGCCATCGAGACCATCAGATCGGGCGGCGTTTCATCTGCCAGGGCCAACGCGTCGGCCAGAACCAGTCGCCCTTCCGCATCGGTGTTGTTGATCTCGACCGTCAGGCCCTTGCGCGAGGTCAGAATGTCACCGGGCCGGAAGGCCGAGCCATCGACCGCATTCTCGACCGCCGGGATCAGCACGCGCAATCGAACCTCAAGCCCAGTGGCCATGATCATTCGGGCAAGGCCGAGCACGTTGGCGGCGCCGCCCATATCCTTTTTCATAAGACCCATCGACGCACCGGGCTTCAGGTTCAGACCCCCGGTGTCGAAACACACCCCCTTGCCAACCAAAGCAACCGTTGGTCCACGGTCCCCCCAGGTCATGTCGATCAACCGCGGCGCACGGGGCGAGGCCCGACCAACCGTATGGATCATCGGGTGGTTCTCGGCCAACAACTCATTGCCGCGTGTGATCTTTATCTGCGCACCAAAAGCATCGGCCAGCGCGGTTGCCTCAAGCTCCAATTCCTCCGGGCCCATGTCCGACGCAGGCGTATTGATCAGGTCGCGCGCCAGCGCTTCGCCAGCAGCGATGGCCTCCAG
>JBCCWG010000025.1:0-27977 GCA_039193985.1 Pseudomonadota bacterium | reverse complement strand
GATTTCAGCGTGCCGCTTTTTCACCATAGCGCCGGTTACCTCGGACGCCGGCAGATCAAGCCAGCCGTCAAAATAGGCCATCACGTTCCTTATGTCGGCGACGGTGCGCGCCTTCTTTGGCGCTCCGCGACCACCTCCCTTTTTCTTAGGCGCAGCAATATAATCTTCAAACGCCTCGCGAAGCGTCACCGAACGCGCACGCTGGCGGCGCTTCTCGACAACCGGGTCCTTCCCGTCCAGGAACTGCGCAGCGAGGCTTAGAGCCTTTTTTCGGGCGGCTTCGGCGCTGATGACGTCAGCGCGGCCTATTGTAACCCGACGCTCAGTACCGTTGACTCGGCGCTGCATGATGTACGCCTTGGCACCACCGGGAGAGATGCGAATACCAAACCCTCTAATTTCGGTATCCCAAACCAGCTTTTGCTTGCCAGGCGCCGGCTCAATCCGGTCAACGGCAGTGCGCGTAAGTTTCATGGAGTTCCCGGACATCGCATAGTTCCAATCAGCAGAAAGTAAGCACATAGTAAGCAAGGTCGTTCAGGCTCTTGCGGGCTTAACACGGACACTATGGTTGCATTCGAGCTGTTTACAAGGCTTTTTGATGCTTACATGGACAGAGGCAGGCCATTGCCGGAAGATGGAACTCGGCTTGCAAATCCGTGTACACCGGTTCGATTCCGGTACTCGCCTCCAAATCACGTCAATAAAATAGGCAATGTCCGTCAATCTTGCACGAAAGTCTGTAAGCGGCGCTGCGGAGTTCTCGTGTGCCGAATGTAGTCTTCACGTGGCCTGTTCCTTTTGCACCTCGACAGTACGATCAGAACCAACTGGCACTCTTCTGAACTCGAAAAACACTGACCAGTGCTCAAGCTGGAATTCGATAACCCGTAGGTGCCGGAAGGCCGAGGTCGGCCAAGAGCTGCCGTCAGGCCCTGCCTATGGCAGTCTGCGATCAACTCAAAGGCGCTCACAGACCAAGACCCTCTAACCAGCCTACCTTCAATTTACGACGGTAGCTGCCCCTCTTCTTGTTCGACTTCTGACGTCGCGACCGATCAATCCCAGCGCGAAACAAGATCATGTGGCTTTGCATGTTTCCCTCCGTAGTCTTGTCGAACCGAGAAACCGCAGCCTTCCTTTTCGGAATTGTGTTTGCGCGTTTCAATTGCAACGGTGCTTCTGGGTCGAATGCGTTCGGACTAATTCGCCGCGTCGCACGTACGGGATGCTCAAATGGCCAAAAAAAACCCTGCGCCGGAGCGCAGGGTTTGGAAAACACTGTTAACTCAATCGTCTAATCAGCAGCCTTTCCAATCGAGAAGAACATGGTCTCGCCCGAGTGGTCGTCCACACCGTCATTGTCCGTTGAGACCCACATCGTGCCATCGGGTTGGATAGCCAGGCCTTCGACTTTGTCGAGGACGTAACCGCCGGTCGAGGTCAGCGCCGGGATCAAGTCCTGGACAAGTTCTTTCGAAACCACAGGAAGCTCGCCGCCGAGCGGCGCTGGCACCATTTCGGACGCCGGTATGCGATAGACTTTCTTGGTCACAGCCGCGATGCCGTGCTGGTTGTCGCGTTCGACCACATAGACCCAGTCGCCATGGGCCACGATCTCGGAGAGACCCACCCATCCGGTTGCGGGAGCGGCCTTCTCGTAGCGTACAGCGCCCCATTCTTCGGTCTCGATGTTGTACGCGACAAGCTTCACGTGGTTCTCGGGATCATCCGCCCATTCCCGCTGTACTGCCATCCAAAGCCAATCACCTACCTTGGTGATCCCTTCGAAGCCAAACCGGCGCTCGACCGCCATCAATTCGGCGGGAAGACCAATCTCGCCAGAGCGGAACTGGATTTCGCCTGAAGCGTCGATATGGTACAGGGCGTGTGGGATGACACGGTCGGTGCGGCCTTCCGAAGCGACCCAAAACCCGCCTTCACCATCGAGCGTTATGCCCTCCATATCAATCTGTTGTGCCATTTCGCCGTTCTGACGGGTCACGCGGATGACGTCCACGATCCGGGCCGGTGTCTGACTGGGATCGATCTTGAAGATCGACGGTTGAAAACCATAGAAGCTGTCGTTTACGGCGTAGATCATGCCATCTGAATCCGCGACCATGCCGGAAATCGCACCGAAGCCAACCAGCTTGTCCATGCCAGCTGACGTCAGGTGTGGATATGCCGCGTCCGCCTCTTGATACGCGTAAAGCATGACATGCGCACGTGCTGCGCCGTCTTCCAGCCCGTCATACTCGTTCGCCGTCGCCAGAAGACCGCGCTCCGGAATGGCAACAGCCCCTTCGGGTGAGATGCCTGAAGGGAGCAACTGGGCAAGCACGGGGTTGGCCGGGTCAGTGACATCATAGACGCCGACAATCGAAGACCGCTCGGCCATTACAAAGACATAGGGAGTGCCATCAAAAGTGCCGAACTCCATACCCTCGGGCTCAACGCCCTTGGCATCGGACCGACGGTCCGGATAATGGCCGATCTGAACGATGGCGTGTTCGAAGCTGGTCCCACTTTCCCAGACGACCGTTCCATCTTTGTTGAAGATCGTGACACCGCGCGAACCGCCGTCCATGTCGCCTTCGTTGGCCGTGGCGAAGTGATTGTCATCGATCCACTGGACGCCATCTGGCTCACGCACGCGGCCGGGCTGGCTTTCGTCAAAGATCAGGGAGGCGCGCTCGTCCGTTGCGTCGATATTCATCAGGTCGACACTGCCCGCTGAGAAGTGCGATACGATCGAACCGTCGCGTGCGACCACCGCAATGTGATTGTTCTCCTGCAACGTGACCACGGTTTCGCCCAGGGCATTGATGTCCACAAACTCCGGTTCGGGGTCTTCGCCTGCGACTTCGGCCAGTCCGGTCAGGTCCGCGCGGATAAGGCTGGAGCAGTCCAGCGAGCCATCGACCACATCGATCATAACCAGATCACCGGCGGGCATCTGCGGCACGCGACCTTCGCCCAAGTCTTCATCGCGCTCGTTTTCGATGGCGATTGATATGAAGGATCCGTCTGGTGCCTTCCCGGTCGAATCCGGCTGGCCACCCAGATCGCAACGGGCCAGTTCCGTCATCGTCGTCAGATCGATGGCCTTCACTATGCCGGAGGGCTCGGTGTAGCTTTCGGACGTGTTTATCCCAACAAAAGCTGTCGTGCCGATAATAGAAACCGCCGTCGGTTCGCCATCCATTTCCATCACACCTAAGGGTGCGGGGTTGGCGGGATCGGTGATATCGATTGCCCCGATCACGCCTGCGGGGCTGTCGGTATACACCAGTGTCATCCCATCTTCAGTCGCGTCGATGATCTCGGCCGATGTCTCCTCCGGTACATCGCCCGAGAAGTTCGACGTGACCGGAAACGACGCAATGCGATTGAAGTTTTTTTCCGCAAAAGCCGGAGCCGCAATGACTAGCGCAGCGGCAATGGAAGCCAAAAGTAGGCTTTTGGACATAGCCCTCTCCCCAAATTAGTTGCACGCGTGGGGTGGCGGGCGTTTGTAAACGTTGCGCAACAAAAGCGTGGCAATTTTGTGAAACGGTGTTCGGGCCACATCAATCGCTCAACGGCTAGACTAATCGATGTCGGAACAACCCCGGTGAGGATGCTGGCCGCTCTCCACCTCGGTCACAAAAGCATCTTCTACTCGTTTTCTACTCGTTACATGGGCATCTCCGGCCTGTCACAGAATCAGCGTCTCATTTTCCAGCAGAACTCTTATTGGGAGACATTCCATGCCATTGCTCAAGCCTACACGCCGATCCGTTTTGGCCTCGGGAGCCGCATTTCTTGCCATGCCTGCGATCAGCCGTGCAGCCAGCCGACCGGTTTTCAGTCACGGTGTTCAATCAGGGGATGTCGACACAACGTCGGGAATGATTTGGACGCGGACAGACCGCCCCGCACGGATCGAGATGGAAGTTGCAACGACAGAGAGTTTCGCAAATGCACGTAAACTCTCGGCAATGGACGCCATCCCAAACTCCGACATGGCCGTTAAGCGTCTGGTTTCGGGCCTGCCTTCTGATCAGGACATTTTCTACCGCTTCACTGCAACCGATCTGAGCGACGGCAATGCTGTGTCCGAACCACTGGTGGGGCGTTTCAAAACAGCGCCTATGTCCCGTCGCTCGATCCGCTTTGCATGGTCCGGAGACACGGCCGGCCAAGGCTGGGGCATCGATGATGACGGCATGCTGACCTATCAGACCATGTCCACGCACCAGCCCGACTTTTTCATCCATTCCGGTGACACAGTTTACGCCGATGGGCCGATGCAGGACGAAGTTGAGAAAGATGGCCAGGTGATTTGGCGGAACACCGTCTTGATCGACAGCAAACGCAAGGTGGCGGAGACCCTTCAGGAGTTTCGCGATCAATGGAAGTACAACATGATGGACCAGCACGTTCAGGCCATGAACGCGGTCGCGCCGACCTTTATGCAGTGGGACGATCACGAGGTGGTCAACAACTGGTCTGACAGCAAAGACCTGCTCAGCGATGAGCGCTACACCGAGAAGTCGGTCAAGTTGCTGACCGCTCGCGCGACCCGCGCATTCCACGAAATGACGCCGCTGCGCATCCACCCCAGCGAGCCAAGTCGCGTGTACCGCAAGATCAGCTATGGTCCGATGTTGGACGTGTTCTTTCTCGACCTGCGCAGCTACCGCGGACCAAACAACGCCACAATGACCGAGACCCTAACCGAGGATCAGCGCGTTCTCGGCGCAGAACAGATGGCGTGGCTCAAGCGCGAATTGTCAAACAGCAAGGCAACGTGGAAGGTGATTGCGTCCGATCAGCCGATCGGTCTGATCGTTTGGGACAATTTCCGCGAGCAGTCTGGATCGGAAGGGATTGCCGATGGCGCAAATGGCCCCGCCAAGGGACGCGAACTTGAGGTGGCCGAGCTTCTCCGCTTCATAAAGACCGGTGGGATCAAGAACACCGTCTGGTTCACGGCGGACGTGCATTACACGGCGGCCCACTACTACGACCCGAACAAGGCACAGTTCAGCGACTTCGAGCCGTTTTGGGAGTTTGTATCGGGCCCCTTGCACGCAGGCACCTTTGGCCCAAACGCCTTGGACAATACCTTCGGTCCGGAGGTCAAGTTCGTTAAGGCACCTGAAGAAGGTCAGGGCGTGAACTTGCCACCTTCGATGGGGCTGCAGTTCTTCGGGCTTGTCGACATCGATGGCGCCACACAGCAGATGACCGTTCGATTGATGGACCGAGCCGATAACGAGTTGTACACGGTCACGCTTGATCCGGAAAACATAGCGATCTAATCCGATGTAACCCGCGCCTATCTCAGTCAGCACCGTGCAAGCCTTCTGGCCCGCGCAGTTGGCTCTTGGTTTCAACAAAGCTTCACACAACCGTTAAGCCAGAGACACAAGGGCGCGCATTCATCCGGATGAGTTTCCAGGTTCGTTATGCGGCCATGGTGGAGAACGGATACTGCGATGTCATGGCCCCGGACTAACACGATCCGACGACGTTGGTCTTCGTGCTCCGGTTCGGCAGGCTTCGGGTTTGGTCAATGGTAAGCTCCGGCCCTGCGAGGAAGAAACGGCCCCGAGATCGAGGCGAAAGTTCAGGCGACATACGCGCTGGCCTTGTTCTGGTGAACTGGCCGGGGCACGCAGCCCGTGCGGTCCGTCAGGCCTGGGTTAAAAATCGCGACGCCTACTGCGTTCAAGCGGCTGCATGACCTGCGACTACTGGCCGGCGACTGGCCTCGGCCTGAGCTATGGCAGCTGGTGGAGCTTTGCTGCAATGGCCAGCGTGCTGACCCTGGCCATCGCTACCTTCTTCCCGATCCCTGACCCAAGGAGAATGACTGATGACACCGCTCAAGATCGGCGCTTGCCTGAAGGCTGATGAAATCACGGGCTACCGTGACTGGCTATTCGAAGCCAATCGCGACATTGAATTGCAGGATTTCATGACCCATTGCGCGCTGACGACAGAGCTTGAGGACCGGGTCGCTGCTGCGAAAGGCGCGCTTGCAGGGCATTCGGGACGCGTTGGGATTCACGGGCCCTACGAAGGATTGGACGTCGACAACAAGGATGCCGAGTTGCGGCCACTGATCACTGCCCGCTTTCTCACTGCCCTTGAAGCGGCCGACCGGGTGGGCGCAAGACAAATGGTTCTGCATTCGCCCTACACCGCATGGTACCATACCAACCGGCTGGCCTCACCAAACTACGCTGAGGGCAAGCTTGCGCGCATTCACGATGTGTTGGACCCGGTTGTCCGCGCGGCGGAAGACAAGGGGATAACCCTGGTCTTCGAAAACATTCAGGATGTTGATCCCGCCCATCGTCGCCAGATGACGGAACGCTTCAATTCAGACGCTGTTGCGCTATCAATCGACACCGGACACGCGCAGATCGCGCATCATCAGTCCGGCGCGCCCTCGGTCGACTTCTTTTTCCGCGATGCGGGCAACACGCTGGCGCATGTGCACTTACAGGACGTGGACGGATACGCTGATCGTCACTGGGCACCCGGAGAAGGCACGATCCATTGGAGCGAAGTCTTCCGCGCATTGTCTGATTGCGAGAGCGCCCCGCATCTGGTGCTCGAGTTGCGCCGAAAGTCGGACATTTCCGCCGGGTTCGCCTATCTCAAGTCGCGTGGATTGGTGGAATGACAGCTGATACTTGCTGCGCCGATCTTGATCGGAGGTTATCCCTGACCGGGGCTCTGGCAGGGGCGCGGATCGATACAAGAGCTGGCCGGGACGCGCCAGATCGTCAGTTGGCTTTGCCGACCGAAGGCTGCGATGATTTACATCTGATCGGCTAGCGCCTTCAAAGCAAACTCGGCAACCGCGATGTTCTGGTCGGGAGTGCCAGTGCCGACACCAATTCCCCCCGCAAGCTCGCCCTTAACATGTATTGGAAGGTCGCCAGAAAGACGGGTGACATCGCCGTCAGTCGCGGCGGCAATCAAAAGTCCGACTGTTTCGGGAATGTTCCCGCTTGGTTGTCCAATGGACGCAGCGGTCTGCGCTTTTGCGCGTGCGCTCTTCATACTTAGAAACTTCGCGCCATCCATTCGGAGTTGAGCGAGTGTTTCGCCGCTGGCATCGACGATAACGATGCACTGCGGCTGTCCAAGTTCATCGAGACACGTTGCCTGAACTCTCTGGGGTGCATCAGATTGTCGTTTGATGGACAGCGCAGTTTGCGGCTGATCACAGGAGGCGATCAACATCGCGCCCGGAAAATCCGAACGCCTTCATCATCTCTCGATGTTCTGGTCCGCCAACGAACGGGTTGAGAACCTGATCAACCCGATCTCTTAGGTCAGTCGCTGTGCTTGCGAAACCAAAGCAGCCGAAGCCCGGAGGTTTCTCGCAAGGCGGCGCCTCAACCTTAACAAGGTCTGGAGCGTTGCTGTTCTGGAGGAAGCCCTCGTGGGCACGGCAAACGCTGGCAAATGCAGTAACATGGCCATCTTGAACCGCTATCGCTGCATCACAGTAGGTTTCGAATACAGAGATTTGTTCCTGTGGAACGTCAAGTTCAAGGGCCGTTTGATGCTGCAACTGGTCCCGTATGACTGCGAGTTTCAGGTCAGCATCGGTGGCGAAGCTTCGGTATCCGGTTATGCCCGTCGCGTCCTCCGCCCGGACAAGCAACCCATCAGGCAAGGTCCAGATCGGTCGGGCCCGTCACCGCGCCACTCTGGTCCAGATAGTTGAAAGGCGGCTCGATAAGAAATGCGATCTTCACTCTGCCCACCCTTAGGGCACAATCACAACTTGGCCGGTGATCGCGCCCTCAACACATTTGGCAAAAGCGCGTCCGACGCGTTTCGACGAAACGTTTGAGGCGTCGCACTCAGATTCCGAACCGCGCTTTAACCATAACGGCGAGATGCGGAACGAACGGAACGAACTTTTCACGGTTTGTTGGTCTCTATGGCACGTCGCGAACGGCCGACAGAGATAGGGACAATGATCAAAGAGAACGAGTTTCGCAAACTAGCGGAGCGTGCTCGCGAAATGCTTTGCGTTGTGGATGGTGACGGCAGGTTTGCCTATGCAAACCCCGCCTGGACGCGCGTTCTCGGATGGCTCCCCTCCGAACTCATCGGTTCGTCCTATCTGGAATTCGTTCACCCCGACGATCTCGAAAACACTTCGGCAATGGCGGTCGCGCTGGCAGATGGCCACAACGTGGCTGGCTTTGTGAATCGCTATCGCACGAAGGACGGATACTACCGGGATGTGCAGTGGTGGTCACAGCCGGGGGAGGAGGATTTCATCTATGCGACCGCGTACGACATCACAGAAAACCACAGATCGAGCAGCCGAGCGGCGGAAATCGAAGACGTCTCTGGCGTCTGCAGTTGGGAACTGGATGTCGAGCGAGGCGATGTTTACTGGTCGCCCGCAACAAAACGCCTGATAGGCTGGGTCGAGGACCGGCAGCCCACCTTGGAGGAAGTGTACTCTTTTGTACCGGAGCATGCGCAAGCTATCCTTCAACCTTGCGTTGCCGACCTGATGGCGACGGGAACTCCGTATGCTCTTGAAATCCCGTGGCTTCGGGTCGGAGGCGGGCAGTTTCTGGCGCGCGCCACCGGTGCGGCAGAAATGCGATACGACAAGGTATTGCGGGTTTACGGAACGCTTGAGGACGTGACTGAGCGGCGTGATCGCGAACAAGAAGCGCTGGATCGCGAAAGGGCGCTTCGCGAAGCGGCAGAGGCCGCGTACACCGCCGAAAGCCGAGCTTTGCAAAAACAAGCCTGGACCGCGCGCCACGATTCTCTGACGGGAATTGGGAACCGCAAATACCTCGATGAAACTCTTGGAAAACTACAGTCGCGGCGCCTTTTGGTGCTCATGATCGATTTGGATCGTTTCAAGCATATCAATGACAGTTTTGGCCACGAGGCAGGCGATCATGTTTTGATCCAGACTGCCGACAGATTGCGGCGCGCTGGCGCGTCAACAGATCTGATCTACCGAATTGGCGGGGATGAGTTTGCCATGCTCGTCGACCTCAAGCGACTTGAACACGCACCTCAGGACTACTGCGACTGGCTCCTTGATCGATTGGTTGAAACGACGAGCTTCAAAGGCATCTCTCTGCATTTCGGCGCGTCGATTGGTTACTCTACAACAGACGGCACTATCTCGGCGAAGGACGCAATACGTCGTGCCGATATGGCACTTTTCGAGGCGAAAACCCAAGGCCGCAACCGGGCATTGGCGTACACGACCTCAATCGGAGCAGCGTATCTTGAAAAGCTCGAGCTCGCCAATGACCTGCAATCGGCCATAGGACGCGGGGAAATCGGAGTTGTGCTCCAACCTCAAATCAGCGCGACAAGTGGCGAACTGACTGGGTGCGAAGCGCTCGGGCGCTGGCATCATCCAACCCGAGACACGATTACGCCGAACGTATTCGTTCCTCTCGCCGAGGAACTGAACCTGATTGCTCAAATCGACAAGGCTGTTCTGAATGCTGCGCTGGAAGCAAAATCCGACTTAATGGATCGCGGGCTCAAACTGCCTAAAATCTCGGTTAATGTCTCGGCGCGCCGACTTGCTGCTTCTGATCTTTTGAAAGAGATTTCGAACCGAGACGACATTCCCCATGGAAGCCTGGTGTTCGAGATACTCGAAACCGCGTTCCTCGAGTCGTTTGAAGACGAACTTTTTTAAAATATCGAAAATCTACGAAGCCGCGGGATCCTCATCGAAGTTGATGATTTTGGAACAGGGCACGCAAGCTTTGCGTCTGTCCTAGCTTTGAAGCCGGATGTGCTGAAATTCGACCGAATGTTCGTGACTGGGATCGACCTCGACCCGAAAAAACAAGAACTCATGCAGGCGTTGATCAAGATCGCCAACAACGTCGGTGCCAAGACCCTGATTGAAGGCGTCGAAACACCGGAACAGATGGCCGTGCTCGGGGCCTTAGGCGTCGATTACCTACAAGGATTTGCGGTCGCCCACCCGATGAATGTCGACCAGTTTCACGCCTGGGCCAGCAAACACGCGTCTGGACACGCCGCCTGACTCTTGTTCAAGAGCCGTGGCAGCGGGGGCGGCAAGATGCTAGACAATCGCAGTGCAACCGCCGCTTCTCAAGACGTGGTCCAACCATAGCAATGACCCGTGTGATCCTGTTCAACAAACCGATGGGCGTGCTGGCACAGTTCACTGATGCCAAGAACCCCTCGCCCCGCCCCACGCTGTCGGGCTTCGGTCTGCCCAAGGGCGTTTATGCCGCCGGTCGTTTGGACCGCGACAGCGAAGGGCTTTTGGTGCTGACCGACGATGGCAAATTGCAGGCTCGGATTGCCTCCCCCAAGGCGCGTACCGAAAAGACCTATCTAGTGCAGATCGAAGGCGCGCCGGTCGACAGCGACCTTGTCCCCCTGCGCGAGGGGCTGAAGCTGAAAGACGGTCCGACACGGCCCGCCACCGCGCGGCTTGTCGGCTCGCCTGATCTCTGGCCGCGCGATCCGCCAGTGCGGATACGCAAAACGGTGCCGGATGCCTGGCTTGAAATCACACTGACCGAAGGACGGAACCGGCAGGTGCGGCGCATGTGTGCTGCCATCGGCTTTCCCTGCCTCAGGCTGGTCCGTTGGCGCGTGGGCGCATGGTCGCTGGATGGTCTCGCCCCTGGCGCGTGGCGCGAGGCCGAGCGCGACCGAGCCCGGTGATTTGACCTGCCCCGAGAAAGTAGTGAGAACGGCGTATGACCTGGTTCTTTCTCATCCTTCTGGCGGCCCTTGCACTCTCGGGCAGGCGCATTTGGAAACGCCGTAGAACCCGCGACGCCTTGCTGGCCGCCCCCCTAACGAACCATCACCGTGCCCTTGTCGACGTCAATGTGCCGCTGCTGACGCGGCTGCCCGGTGACTTGCAGCCCAAGCTTGAAGGCAAAATCAATCGCTTTCTCGACCAGGTCGAGTTCATCGGCTGCGATGGGCTGGAGGTGACAGAGGCGATGCGGCTTGCGATAGCCGCACAGGCCTGCCTGCTGATCGTCAATGTCGATCGATGGTATGACACGCTGCGCACCATCCTGATTTATCCCGGCGCGTTCAAATCGCATCAAAAGCGGCAAGATGGGTATGTTGTGACTGAGCGGGAGGAGGTGCGCTCGGGCGAAAGCTGGGCACGTGGGCCCATTGTGCTGTCCTGGTCACACAGTGCCGAAGGTGCGCTGGATGACAGGGATGGCCACAATGTGGTCTTGCACGAGTTTGCGCATCAGCTCGATCAGTTGTCCGGCCATACCGATGGCGCGCCACTGATGAACAAGGGGCAGAGCTTTGACGACTGGTCGCGGGTCTTCCTCGACGCCTTCGAGCAGCACGAAGCGCGCGTGGCCAAGGGTACACGAACTGTGCTGGATGCCTATGGGGCAAAAGCGCATGAGGAGTTTTTCGCCGTTGCTGTCGAAGTGTTTTTTGAGCGCCCGGACCGATTGAAGGCCGAAGAGCCCGAGGTGTATGACCAGCTTGCGTTGCTGCTCAATTTGGACCCAGCCTCTTGGACCCGACGCTGATCACGAAGCGCAAGCCGCCCATTCGATGACGGCCCTGGCGTCAGCCGCAAAGCGGGCTTCGCCGACTTCTGTGCCCGAGGTGACGCGAAACACGGTGCCTGTAGTTTCGGCATCTGCCACCGTGATCTCGCGCGCGCCAATCGTGCCGTCAACAGCCTAATGCATCTCTCGCGCACTGAACTCACTCAGTGAGCAAGGTCTTCAAATACGAAAAAGGCCTGTCACAGGTGACAGGCCTTTTGTCATTTGCGATTTGCCCGACCGGGTTCACTCCATCTTCGGCAGCAGGCTGTCGACGCTGGCCTTGGCGTCGCCATAGAACATGCGCGTGTTGTCCTTGTAGAACAGCGGGTTCTCGATACCCGAATAGCCTGTGCCCTGGCCCCGTTTCGAGACAAACACCTGCTTGGCTTTCCAAACCTCCAGCACCGGCATACCGGCGATGGGCGAGTTGGGGTCGTCCTGTGCGGCCGGGTTCACGATGTCGTTCGAACCGATGACGATGACGACGTCCGTATCCGGGAAATCGTCGTTGATCTCGTCCATCTCCAGCACGATGTCATAGGGCACTTTCGCCTCGGCCAAAAGCACGTTCATGTGCCCCGGCAGACGCCCGGCGACCGGGTGGATGGCAAAACGCACTTCCTTGCCAGCCGCGCGCATCTTGCGGGTCAGTTCGGCCACCGCAGTCTGCGCCTGTGCGACGGCCATGCCATAGCCCGGCACGATCACGACGCTGTCGGCCTCTTGCAACGCGGCTGCAACACCGTCGGCGTCGATGGCGATCTGCTCGCCCTCGACCGCCATCTGTTCCCCCGTCGCGCCACCAAAGCCGCCGAGGATCACGCTGACAAAAGACCGGTTCATTGCCTTACACATGATATAGGACAGGATCGCACCGGATGAGCCGACAAGCGCGCCGACGACGATCAGAAGGTCATTGCCCAGGCTGAAGCCGATAGCCGCCGCCGCCCAGCCGGAATAGCTGTTCAGCATCGAGACGACGACCGGCATGTCGGCCCCGCCGATGCCCATGATCAGGTGATAGCCGATGAAAAGGGCGGCGAGGGTCAGCAGCACAAGCGTCCAGCTTCCTGCACCCGAGAGGTACATGAAGAGCAGGATCACCGAAAGCGCTGCGGCTGCCGCGTTCAGGAGGTGCCCGCCCGGAAGCTGCTTGGCGCTGGTGTCGATCTCGAAGGGAAGCAGGCTCGATTTGCCCGAAAGCTTGCCATAGGCGATGACCGAACCGGTGAAGGTCACCGCACCGATCCAGATGCCCAGGGCGAGTTCAACCCGCAGGATGCCGATCTCGACGCCCGACTTCTTGGCGACAAGCTGACCAAAGGTCGAAAGCCCGTCATTGATCTCTTTCGGCAGGCCGATGGCGGTAAAGCCATCGTCACTTACCGCACCAAGAACACCGCCATTATCGGCGTAGATGCCAGAGACAATGTTGATCATGATGTCGGCGTTGAAGCCCACGAAGACCGCCGCAAGGCCGACAAGCGAGTGCATGATGGCCACAAGCTCGGGCATCTGGGTCATCTCGACCTTGGTGGCCAGCTGGTAGCCCACCACGGCACCGATGATGATCATCGCGACGGCCAGCGGCCAAAGCCCCGCGCCGGGTCCGATCAGGGTCGCCAGAACGGCGATAGCCATGCCGACAATACCGTACCAGACGGCGCGTTTCGCGCTTTCCTGCCCCGAGAGGCCACCCAGAGAGAAGATGAAAAGAACAGCCGCAACGACGTAGGCGGCAGTGGTAAATCCGAAATCCATTGTCCTGCCCTACCCTTACGACTTCTGGAACATGGCGAGCATGCGGCGCGTCACGAGGAACCCGCCGAAGATGTTCACCGCGGCCATGAAGATGCCGAGTGCCGCCAATATGGTGATGATCGCACTGTTCGACCCCACCTGCATCAGCGCGCCCAGAATGATGATCGAGGAAATCGCGTTGGTCACCGCCATCAAAGGCGTGTGCAGGCTGTGCGAGACGTTCCAGATCACCTGGAAGCCGACGAAGACCGACAGCACGAAGACGATGAAGTGCTGCATGAAGCTCTCGGGGGCGATCAGGCCCACCGAAAGGATCAATGCGCCGCCAATACCAAGGAGACCGACCTGCGTCATGGTCTCTTTCTTGAAGGCCGCGACTTCTTCGGCGCGTTTTTCCTCCGGCGTCAGTTCCTTCGGCTTTTCCTTCTTGGGCTGCGCCGCAATCGCCTGGGTTTTCGGCGGCGGGGGCGGCCATGTGACCTCGCCCTGATGGGTGATGGTTGCACCCCGGATCACATCGTCTTCCATGTTGTGCACGACCTGCCCGTCTTTTTCGGGCGTGAGATCGGTCATCATGTGACGGACGTTGTTGGCATAGAGCAGCGAGGATTGGGTCGCCATGCGGGAGGGGAAATCGGTGTAACCGACAATCGTTACCCCATTGTCCGTCACGATTTTCTCGTCCTTGACGGTCAGCTCGCAGTTGCCGCCACGCTCGGCTGCCAGATCGACGATCACCGAGCCTGGCTTCATCATGTCGACCATGTCCTTGGTCCAGAGAACCGGCGCATCGCGGTTCGGGATCAGCGCTGTGGTGATGACAATGTCCATCTCCGGAGCGATCTAGCGGAACTTCGCTAGCTGGGCGGCAGCAAACTCGGGCGAGGACACGGCCGCATAGCCACCGGTTGCCGAGCCGTCCTGAGCTTCCTCTTCAAAGTCGAGGAACACAAACTCCGCGCCCATCGACTCGATCTGTTCGGCCACTTCGGGGCGCACGTCGAAGGCGTAGGTGATAGCCCCCAGCGAGGTCGCCGTGCCCACAGCCGCCAGACCGGCCACACCGGCGCCTACCACCAGCACCTTGGCGGGCGGCACCTTACCGGCGGCCGTGACCTGACCGGTGAAGAAGCGGCCAAAGTTGTTACCGGCTTCAATAACAGCCCGGTAACCCGCGATGTTCGCCATGGAGGACAGCGCGTCCATCTTCTGCGCGCGGCTGATCCGCGGCACCATGTCCATCGCGATCACGTTGGCCTTTTGCTTGGCCGCCGTTGCCATCAGCTTTTCATTGGCCGCCGGATAGAAGAACGAGATCAGGGTCTGCCCTTCGGACAGCTTCTTGACCTCGGCATCGATGGGCGGGCGCACCTTGGCGACCACTTCCGCCTCTTTCCAGAGGTTTGCGGTGCTGACCACTTTGACGCCCGCTTCTTCATAGGCCTTGTCGTCAAATCCCGCCGCCGCGCCGGCCCCTTTTTCGATCAGGCACTCATAGCCCAGCTTGGCCAGGTCTTTCGCGCTTTGCGGCGTCATGGCCACGCGGGCTTCGTCCGCCGCGATTTCCTTTGGCGCTCCAATTTTCATGAAACGTGTCCCCCGTCTTCCGGTTTTGTCTTCATGTAAGCCCGCAGTCTTTAGCGACCAGCCGAAAGTTACACAAGCAAGCTATGATATGTATTCCTTGGTATCCCGAGCAGGCCTTTTCAGAGCCAGCGGCGGGTTCGGGCGGCGTATGCCTCGAACGCATCGCCGAAGGCTGCGGTGAGGCGTGCTTCTTCGGTGCGGATAAAGCGACGGTCGAGCAAGGCGACCAGAATGGGCAGCAAGACCAGGCCCAACATCTTTGCCCAGACAAGCGTGAAGCCTGCCAGGATCAGGATATCTGCCAGATAGATAGGGTTCCGGGTCCAGCGGAAGATGCCGCTGTCGATCAGGGCTGACGGGTGTTGGTGGGGGATCGGCGTGGTCCGCGCGCGGGCAAACTCCCAAAGTGCGGCAGCAACAAGCCCGGCGGCGAGGCTCAGCAAGATCACCCCGGGCCAGAAAGCAGCGCCCCATGGCAGGCCCCACGGCGAGATGCGCGTCAGGATGAGCGCGCCAAGAAGCCAGATCGGAGGTAGGTCAAGATACTTCATATCGCTTGTCTACCGCAAGGCGAGGTGCTTGAACATCTTCAACCAGAACCACCAGATATTGCGAATTTTCGCTTAGAGTGCGGTACAGCTTGCGCGTTAACCTCCGTTAAGGCAAAGTTAACCGACAGGGATACCCGTCGTTGCTGCCAATCAACTTTGGGACATGAAGAACAATCGTGGGCGAGCGGCTGGCACCCGCTCAATGGGTAGTTTGCATGCCGGTTGGATATCGGGTCACACTGGACGAGCAAGTCCTTGTGACCGGTGGCGCGGTCACCGGGCCGCAGGAATTTTTCACGACCGGCACCGTGCTCGGCACCGGCACGGTAACGTTCTTCGACTTCACCTTTAACGGTGGTACAGGGGCATCGGGAACAGGCTCGGGCACATTCATCCTTGGAACGGACGGGCACGTCTATTTCGATCCGTTCTTTAACCCCGATCTGCTGACCGATTTCAGCTCCGCAGAAGTTGCAACCGCCCCCGCTTTCGACGGCGCGATCTTCGGCACCACAGGTGACGACCCGACGCTGACCGGCACTGACAATGACGATCTGATCTGGGGCGGGGATGATCGCAGCTTCGGCAATTCAGGTGCCGACACCATCGACGCGGGCGCCGGAGATGACACGGTCTTTGCCGAGAACGGAAACGATTCCGTTTTTGCAAGCGCCGGCGACGATAGCGTGCAGGGCAACAACGGCAACGACACGCTGATTGGCGGAACCGGCTCCGATACGCTTGAAGGCGGCGGCGGCGATGACGTGCTGGACGGCGGCGGGCAGACGGCGGTCGCGGAAACGCAGGAGGCGCTCAACTGGTCGGCCCAAGGCGGCGACGAGACCAATGTCGAAGCCGGGTTCGTGCAGTCGACCGGCACCATGGATGTCTCATTCACCTACATTAACGACGGGATCGGCACCGATGCCTCGGTCGAGACATCGCAGACCCAGTATACCGAGTCGGGCGAGCCGTTCGCCGCCACCTCGGGCCTGCAACTGACCGGCAACGGCTCGGGCGGCAACGCCCGCGTACTGCTGGACTTTGATGCAGCTGCAGGCAGCGGCATGACGGATGAGGTCCGGGACGTGTCGTTCCGGATCAACGATATCGATTCCGGCGATTGGCGAGATCAGGTGACTGTCACTGCCTTCGATGCCGATGGCAATGCTGTACCGGTCACCCTGACACCGACCACGCTCAGCAATGATCCGATCACAGGTGCCACGATCACCGGCGGGCCGGGCAACGACGAATCCGATGAGGCCGAGGGGTCGGTACTGGTCGAAGTCGGGGGACCGGTCGCAAGGATTGTCGTCGCCTATGCGAACGACGCCGCGAACAACCAGTTCATTTTCCTGACGGATGTGCACTTCACCACGATCCCCGATGTCGATGGGGCCGACAGTCTTGTCGGTGGCGGCGGCGACGATGCCCTGATCCTCGGCGTTAGCGACACCGGGCTGGGCGGCGACGGAGACGATACGTTTTCGCTCGACCCCGGCGCGCTCGGCGGTGGCACAATCACCGTTACTGGTGGCGAAGGCGATGAAACGACGGGCGATGTGCTCGACCTCTCCGCGATCGAGACGGACAACATCGTCTTCAGCAACACCGACGATGCAGCGGGCGGTCTCTCGGGCACGGCAACGCTGGTCGATGGCACCATCATCAACTTCTCCGAGATCGAAACGATCATCTGTTTCACCGCAGGCACCGCGATCCAGACGCCGAGCGGTGAGCGGCGGATCGAAACGCTGAAGGCCGGGGATATGGTCCTGACGCTGGACAACGGCCCGCAACGCATCCGCTGGATCGGGCAGAAGACCGTGCGGGCCACCGGCGCTTTGGCCCCGGTGCGCTTTGCCAAGGGCACCATCGGCAATCACCGCGACCTGCTGGTCAGCCCGCAACACCGGATGCTCTGCGGCGGGTATATGACGCAGCTGCATTTCGGCGAGCCTGAGGTTCTGGCCCCGGCCAAGAGCCTTGTTGACGAGTTGGGCGTGACTGTCGCTTACGGCGGTATGGTCACCTACGTGCACATGCTGTTCGACACGCATCAGATCGTCATCGCCAACGGCGCGCCGTCCGAAAGTTTCTTTCCCGGCAATACCGGGCTCTGCAGCCTGTCGGACCCGTCGCGCGACGAGATCTTTCGCCTCTTTCCCGAATTGCGCAGCAATTTCGGGGCCTATGGCCCGGCCAGCCGGGTCTGCGTGCGTGCGTCCGAGGCGCGAGCGCTGGTCGAGGTGTAGCCATTTTCCGACACGGAAAATGGGGCTGAAAACGTGTCGTTTTCAGTTCTGCGTATTTGGAAAAAGATGAAGGCAGAAGCTCTCACACAAACCAGCGGTCATAATCGCTGACCAAGAGATGCCTGGGCGCCGTGTCTTCCTCGATCTCGGCAAAGCGGCCGATGGTTTCGCGGAAGATGTTGTCGGTCACGTCGTCGTTGACCGTCGAGACCTCACCAATCAGAACATCGCCGCCCTCGCCCCAGAACGCGTGCCAGTCGCCGGGGTTTAGGGTCACGCTTTCGCCCGGCGCGAGTTTGAGTTTTTCACCCGGGCCGAAGGGGCGTTCGAGACCGTCGCAAAGGACAGTGCCGCCCTGATCCCCGGCGAAGTTACCCGCATCGTCTGACCCGAAAAGCTCAACCACCAGCGTGGCACCGCCGCGGTTGATGATGTCCTCGGACTTGATGACGTGGGTGTGCATCGGGCTGAGTTGATCCTGCTTCGATATCAGCAGCTTTTCGGCATAGACCATGCCGCGTCCCCGCTCGAGATCCGAAAGATGGCCGTTCCTGAGCGTGAACAGAAAAAGACCCATCTGGTCGTACCGCCCCTGCCCGTAATCTGTGATGTCCCAGCCCATGCGCGCCTCGGCAATCCGCCGGGCAGTAGTGTCGGCGACACGTGCCTTAAAATCCTCCGGAGCCCAATAAGCAAAGGGCGTCAGAGCGAACCCGTGGCTGCGGATCATGTCATCTGCAGCCGCCATAATATCGTTGACGGTCGAGCGCTTCATCTGCGGTGTCCTCCCCCGGGGCGTGATCACAGCCTTTGTGGCGCGCGTCGGCACTTGACGCAATGGCGAAAGGTCTTGAAAGCAGCGTTGTCAGGCGGCGCGGCCGAAAGTCTCGTCCATATCAGGCAACGCATCGGTGGCTTCGCGCACAAAGGCACGGATAGCGTCATCCGATATGGTCCAGAGGTTAGGGTAGAGCACCTTCATCTCGCTCCGGATCAGCATGTAAAGCGTATCCTTCAGAGCAACCGGTGCCATATCGGGTCCGACATGCCGGATTTCGCCGGCAAGCACATCAGCCATGCGGTTCACTTCTGCCTGTGTGGCCGACAGTGTAGCGAGGTCGAGGATCGCAGTGGCAAACATCTCGGGGTCGTAGAGATCGCGGGCATTCTCGCGCTGTGCAACAAGCGGCTGGAAAAAGAGCGCATAGCCCCCCACACCTATGGTGGCCGAAGTGCGGTCGGTCGCAGCGTCCGACAGCTCGATAATGTCGGCATCGGAAGCGTTGTTCGGGTCCGCGAGCCAGGCCGCGTGGGCCGCATAGATCGCAGGGTTCGACGGATCAAGGGTGATCCACGCCTCGAAAAGTTCGGGTACACGGTTTGATTGGCCGGGAGAGCCGAGGCATTGCAGGTACTTGGCCTCGGCCATCAACGGTGACATCAGCGCACGGGCGTCAAACGGGTTGAGAAGCTCTCCCGCAGCCACATAGTGTTTGGCCATCCGGCGCCAGGCTTCGCGCTGGCAATCTTCCGGCCAGTGGTCTGCGCGATAGGCGATGCCCAAAAGCAGATGCGCGCGGGCCGCGAGCAACGCGAGAACGTGGTTTTCGGGTTCCGCTTCGTGGGTTTCGATAAAACAGCCAAGCTCGACCTCGGCTTCGGCGAGGTCCTGAAGGTCGGCATGAGGGGCTTCGTCGATCAGCGACTGCAGTCCCGAGAGTGCTACATCGACGGCAATTTCGTGGAAGCGGATGCCGCCTTGCGTCGAGGCCAGCTCGGCCTCCCACGCGGCGACCTGGTCGGCGATCTCGACCCACTCGTCTTCCAGCATAAGACCCGCAACATGGCCCGCAACAGCCCGCCGCTCGGTCCGGTCCGGATCGTTGTGTTCGACGGCGAGTTGCGTCGGGTCCTCGTCCGCAACCCGTGCCGCTGGCGCAGAGGGTTTGGACAGCACTAATGTCATACTCGACGCGATTCCGCGTGCGATCATCTGTAGAACGCGCATGGACTGGCTCCACCATCCTTTTTTTCAAGACTGGAGGGGCATTTCGTCAACTTTAAGGCAAATAAACGGCGCGTCGTGCCCGTTTCTGGCCCTTAGCGCGCCCAGCTGGGCATCCGCGTGCTTTGGACAAGCGAAACGGTCGGGGCGTACTTGCCACCAAGTGCCAAGGTTGCGCGCCTGAGCACTTCAATGGCTTCGTCGGATTTGGCGGGCAAAGCCGTCGGCGAGATCGGCTCACCGACCGTGATCCGATAAGGCTGCCGGTCCTTGTTCAGCGTCTCATAAAACAAGGTAATGTCCCGCAACGTGGGGTGCAGCAGATCGAAGAAGTAGAACAGTGCCGAGTTGCGGGCGCGGATGTTAAGCGGAATCACGGGCAGGTCGTATTTGCGCGCGATCATCGCCGCTGAGGCCATCCAGGGGCGTTCATGCAGCTTGAGACCACGCCGTTTGGCCAACCGCCCGCTGGGGAAGATCACCCCGAGGCGTCCGGCCTCGATGGCTTCGCGGGTGTATTCCATGGTTTCGCGCGTCTTTGCGCGCGTGCGCTTATCGACCCGCCACTCGACCGGGGCGATTAGGCTTTCGAACTGCGGCATGATCCGCAGGATGTCGGAATTGGCATAGATGAACATGTCAGGCCGCAACGGATAGAGCGCGTGATGCAGCATAATGCCGTCGGCAATGCCCGTCGGGTGGTTGGCGACAATCAGTGCCGGGCCCTGGCGCGGGATGTTCTCCAGCCCGCTGACCTTGAGGTCGCGCGCAAGCAGCCCAGCCACATGGCGCATGATGTGATCGGTTGGCCAATCGCGGTAAAGCGCGCCCAGTTCTAGCGTGCGCTCGTATCCAAGGAGCGACATTAGACCCTGACGCGACAGACGTGCCGCAGCGCCCGAATGGAACAGCCACGGGGCGCGTTCCGCGATGAGGGGATCAATGCGATCTTTCATGGCCGACCTTGAAGCCGATTAGTGCAACAGATTCGTATCGTATTTTAACATTTGGGAACCCGGCACCCCATGTACCACCCCGGAGTGCGGCAGGATCTGGCCGAGCACATCAATCTCGACCTTGCCGAAGTTCATAGCGCCAAGCAATCGAGGTTTAGGGTAAGCCGGTAAGGTGCTCAAAAGGTGCAGTTTAAAGTGTTGGATGCTGAACTGAGTGGTTTGGCGGGCAGTCGCCATCGCCCGAAAGAAGGTTGCATTTTTGAAAGCGAGACTTCACCCCGAAACCTCGGCATTTGTCCGCTCAATCCCCGAGGATGCGACCCGCAATCTCCTGCATATCCTTCGAAGGAGACCCGTCGAGCAGAAAGGTGAGCGCATCACGCATCTGCCCCTGCCGGTCGCCATCATACCGGGCGCGCGTCTCGAACGCCGTTGCCATACGGGCGGCCGTCATGGGGTTGATGGCGTCGAGGGCCTTCAACTGCCGCGCTAAGAAGGCATAGCCCGCGCCGGACGCATGATGAAACCCGGCGGTGTTTCCGATCAATCCACCGATGACGGCGCGAAAGCGGTTGGGGTTCTTCATGTTGAAGTCAGGATGCGTGATCATGCGTTCAGCGGCAGTTACGGCCTCTTCAGGTGGAGCCATGACCACCGAGAGCGAGAACCACTTGTCGAGCGTGTTCGGATCGTCTTTCCAACGGTTGTAGAAGCTCTGCGCTTCCTCCTTCCCCTGCCCCAGCTTGAGTAGGACTGCCAACGCGCCAAGGCTCTCGGACATATTGTCAGCGGTCTCGTAGACCGTCCGCGCGCGGTCGGCGCCTTCGGCATAGCTGAGGAAGCCCAGCGACTTGAGGCGGAGCGCGCGCCGCCCGGCATCAGCGGCCACGGGCCGATAGGGGCCAGGGCATTCCATCGCGTCGAACAGGATGGCGAATGTCGACGCATGAGTGTCGGCGATGGCCTGTTTGAGGCGCTCGGATGCGTCATGAATGCGCGCCGGGTCGGGCACGCGCCCGCTGTCATAGAGGGTCTGCGCCATGTCATCCTCACTCGGCAGGCCAAGAGCGAAGGCGCGGAACGCTGGATCGAGCGTGTCGTCGGTCATGAGGTTGCCAAGGGCGGTCAGGAAGGCGGGGTCAGGGTCGGCGTCGCCTTCGACCAGCTTGGTCAGTTCGCCCTTGGCCAGTGCGCGCCCGGCCTCCCAACGGTTGAACGGGTCGGTGTCATGGGCAAGGAGGACGAGGCGGTCGTGTCCACTGGGCGAAGTTTCCGGTTCAAGTATAACCGGAGCAGCAAAACTACGGTTAATCGATACGATCGGCGGCATCGCAAGGTCATGTACGAGGGCTTTTTCGCCTGACAGCGGGAAGACAAAGGTTTGCTCTACCTCGGTCAACTCCACCATCGTGGTTGCCAGAGCCTCAACTCCATTCTCGTAGAGTGCGCCAACAGCAAGCGGAATGTGCATCGGAGCCTTGTTCGTCTGACCCTGCGTTGGAGGGACCGTTTGGCGCACGGTCAATACTAGGTTTTCGCCATCCCAATCGTCTGAATAAGACAATCTTGGCGTCCCCGCCTGACTGTACCACAGCTTGAATTGACTCAGGTCACGCCCGGTCGCGTCCTCGAACACCTTGAGCCAGTCCTCAATCGTCGCCGCGTCGCCATCGTGCCGGTCGAAATAGAGGTCGAGCGCCTGCGCATAAGCGTCATCCCCCACGATGCGCTTGAGCATCCCGATCACTTCCGCCCCTTTCTCATAGACGGTGGCGGTGTAGAAGTTGTTGATCTCGATGTACTCTTCCGGCCGCACGGGATGCGCCAGCGGCCCCGCATCTTCGCGGAACTGACGGGCACGCAGCATCAGCACATCGTCGATCCGCTTGACCGCATGACCCCGCATATCACCCGAAAACTGCTGGTCACGGAACACGGTCAGCCCTTCCTTCAGGCAAAGCTGGAACCAGTCGCGACAGGTAATGCGGTTGCCGGTCCAGTTGTGGAAGTACTCATGCGCGACAATGCTTTCGATCGACTCGTAATCGCGGTCTGTCGCCGTCTCCGGCGACGCGAGCACGTATTTCGAGTTGAAGATGTTCAGCCCCTTGTTCTCCATCGCGCCCGCGTTGAAATCATCGACGGCCACAAGGTTGAAGACGTCGAGATCGTAGTTGCGACCATACACCTCCTCATCCCAGACCATTGAGCGTTTGAGCGCATCGAGCGCATAGGCGCAGCGGTCTTCGTCGCCTGGGCGCACCCAGATGTTAAGCGCCACGTCGCGACCGTCCGCCGTGTGGTGCTGCCCGGAATGGGCGACGAGATCGCCCGCGACCAACGCGAAGAGATAGGACGGTTTGGGCCAAGGATCGTGCCACTCGGCCCAGCCCTCGCCCTTACCGCCCGGATTGCCATTGGACATCAGAACCGGTGCATCCCCTTCGAGCCGCACGGTGAACGGCGCCATCACGTCAGGGCGGTCGGGGTAGTAGGTGATCTTGCGAAACCCCTCGGCCTCGCATTGCGTGCAGTAAAGCCCGTTCGAGATATAGAGCCCTTCAAGCTCGGTATTGGCCGAGGGGTCGATTTCGACCTCGGCTTCCCAGACAAACGGCCCATCCGGCACCGCCACCGTCAGCCCGGTGACATCCACACTCGGGTCGACGGGCACGCCGTCGATCATTGCGCGGATCAGTTGCAGCTTCTCACCATCGAGGCGAAACGCAAGCTCCGCTGCCTCCGGGTTCGGGCGAAAGGCGATCCGCGACAAGACACGGGTCGCCTTGGGATCGAGTAGGAACGTCAGGTGCACCTCGTCGATCAGCCAGTTGGGCGGGGTGTACTCGGCCAGGCGAACCGGCTGCGGTGCGGCGTCTTTCATGGGGTCATCCATTGCGGAAAGCGAAATCGCCCTATCTCTAACGGTCGCGGATGAGCGGAGCAACGTCTTGGCCAAATCAGTGAAAAAAGGCGATCTGTCAACAAAGACCTGCGCCACCTGCGGGCGGCCTTTCACCTGGCGCCGGAAATGGGCCAAGGTCTGGGACGACGTGCGCTATTGCTCGGAGCGGTGCCGCCGGGCGCGCGGAAACTGACGCAGTTTCCGGTACAATTTCCGAAGCAGAAACCAGCGCAGGCGCTGGAAAATGCGGCATTTTCCCAAGCTAATTTCATAACGGCATTTGCTCGCTTGAAAGTATACCATCGTCGACCTAGTTTGCCGCGCCAGAGCGAGGGAGACTGACGTCATGAGTAACCGGGTTGAACGCCACCGCCTGCAGGTCGCAACTGAGCTTGCAGAATTCATCGAAACAGAAGCTTTGCCCGGCACGAACGTCGAAAAGGGCGCGTTCTGGGAGGCATTCAGCCGCCTCGCCCATGACCTCGCGCCGAAGAACCGCGCTCTGCTCGACACGCGCGCAGTCCTGCAGGCCAAGATCGACCGGTGGCACAAGGAGCATCACAACCAGCCGCACGACCACGACGCCTATAAGGCATTCCTGACAGAGATTGGCTATCTCGTGCCCGACGGGCCGGACTTCGAGATTGAGACGGAAAACACCGACCCCGAGATTGCCACCGTCCCCGGTCCGCAGCTTGTGGTGCCGATCACGAACGCGCGCTATGCGCTGAACGCCGCGAACGCGCGTTGGGGCAGTCTCTATGATGCGCTGTACGGCACCGATGCCACCGATGGCGTGGTGCCCTCGGGCCCCTATGACCGGGGTCGTGGTGCGCGTGTCGTCGCCAAGGCGCGGGTTTTCCTCGACGAGGCCTTCCCGCTGGACGGCATGAGCCATGCCGATGCGCGGCGCTATCGCGTCAAGGATGGCGCGCTGCTGGTGGACGATCTTCCGTTGAAAGACCCCGAGAAGTTCGTGGGCTATCGTGGCCATCCCAAGGCGCCGGAGGCTGTGTTGTTGCGCAACAATGCCCTCCACGTGGAACTCGTCTTCGACCGCACCGACCGGATCGGCGGGCGCGATCAGGCGGGTCTGGCCGATGTCCGGCTGGAAGCGGCCGTCTCGGCGATCATGGATTGCGAGGACTCCGTCGCTTGCGTCGATGCCGAGGACAAGGTGCTGGCCTACAGGAATTGGCTGGGTCTGATGAAGGGCGACCTGACCGACACTTTCGATAAGGGCGGAAGAAAGGTCACGCGCGCGCTCAACCCCGACCCCGAGTTCCTTGGCACTGACGGGACCCCGTTCGCCGTCAAGGGCCGCGCGCTGATGCTCGTGCGCAACGTGGGCCATCTGATGACGAACCCAGCGATCCTTCTAGAAAATGGCGACGAGATCTACGAAGGGCTGATGGACGCGATGATTACCGTCCTGATCGCCAAGCATGATCTGGCCAAGGTCTCGGGCGACAGAAACAGCCACACCGGCTCGGTCTATGTGGTCAAGCCCAAGATGCACGGGCCCGACGAAGTCGCTTTTTCGGACGAGACTTTCGCGATGGTCGAGCAAGCGCTCGGCCTGCCGCAATACACCGTCAAGATCGGGATCATGGACGAAGAACGCCGCGTCTCGGTCAACCTCAAGGAATGTATCCGCGCCGCCAAACACCGCGTCGCCTTCATTAATACAGGCTTCCTCGACCGGACGGGCGACGAGATCCACACCTCCATGGAAGCCGCCCCCTTCAGCCGCAAGGACTGGATCAAGCGCAAGGGATGGATCACGGCTTACGAGAACCGCAACGTGGATGTGGGCCTGGCCTGCGGCCTGTCCGGCAAGGCGCAGATCGGCAAGGGCATGTGGGCCATGCCCGACATGATGGCGGCGATGCTCGAAGCCAAGATCGAGCACCCTAAGGCGGGCGCCAACACCGCCTGGGTCCCCTCGCCCACCGCCGCAACGCTGCATGCGCTGCACTACCATAAAGTCGATGTGTTCAAGGTGCAGGCCGCGCTCAAGGCAAACGGGCCGCGCGCCCATGTCGACGGCATCCTAGACATACCGCTCGCCACCTACCGCAAGTGGAGCGAGCCGCAGATACTCCGCGAGGTCGAGAACAACGCGCAAGGCATCCTAGGCTATGTGGTGCGCTGGATCGATCAGGGCGTCGGCTGCTCCAAGGTGCCCGACATGAACGATATAGGCCTGATGGAAGACCGTGCGACCTGCCGCATTTCGTCCCAGCATATCGCCAACTGGCTGCATCACGGCGTGGTCTCGGAAGCCCAGGTGATGGAGGCCATGAAACGCATGGCCGCCAAGGTTGATGAGCAAAACGCGGGCGACCCGGCCTATCGCCCGATGGCGCCCGGGTTCGACGGGATCGCGTTTCAGGCGGCCTGCGATCTGGTGTTCAAGGGTCGCGAACAGCCCTCGGGCTATACCGAACCGGTGCTGCATGCGCGTCGGCTGGAACTTAAAGCTTCTGCATAAAGGACCTGAAACATGCCTGAGATCTCCCTCTCCAAAGCCCGGTCGATTGTCCGTGGCATTCTCAAGAAGGGCCGCGAAATGGAGTTGAAGCCGCTCTCCGTCGTCGTGCTCGACACCGGCGGGCACCTCAAGGCGTTCGAGCGCGAAGATGGGGCCAGCCCGGGCAGGTTCGAGATTGCGCGTGGCAAGGCGTATGGCGTGGTGATGACCGGCATGACCGGCTCGGCGCTGATGCAGCGGGCCGAGGATCAGGCCTATTTCGTGGCCGCCCTCAACGGAGCCTTTGGCGGTCAGGTCGTGCCGGTGCCGGGCGGCGTTCTGGTGCGTGATAGCCGCGATCGCGTTATCGGTGCTGTGGGCGTGACGGGCGATACGTCGGACAATGATGCTGCGGCAGCACTTGCGGGTATCGAAGCAGCGGGACTGACCGGGGACGCCTGAATATCCGGCAACACAGGCACTTCAGAGCATTTGCGACAGTCTGATTGTGCGAATTTGTTGCTGGTGTCACGCAAATCATGCGTTAAGTTCGGCGGGACTGGAAAGGAACGCATGCGATGCCGGTCGTTGGAGTTATCGGGAATTTCCACCTGATCAACGATGAATACCCCACCCATGCGGGTGGTGTGATGAACAGTGCCGCGGTGGCCCATGTCGCCGGGGCGCTGCCGCTGATCGTGCCGTCTGATCCTGATCTCGTCGATATCGAGACGCTGAAGGCAACCTGTGACGGGTTTCTCTTCACCGGCGGGCGCCCAAACGTGCATCCCGAAGAATACGGCGAGGACGAGACCGAGGCGCATGGCAGCTTTGACCGCGCGCGCGACAGCCTCGCCCTGCAACTGATCCGCGACTGCGTGGCCAGCGGGCAGCCGATCCTGGCGATTTGCCGCGGTTTTCAGGAGTTGAACGTGGCAATGGGCGGCTCGCTCTATCCCGAGATTCGAGAGTTGCCGGGCCGGATGAACCATCGGATGCCGCCTGATGGCACCATCGAGGAAAAGTTCGCGCTTCGCCATGACGTGACGCTGACCGAGGGCGGCGTGTTTCACCGGCTGTTCGGCGCGCCCGTTGTGCGCACCAACACGCTGCATGGTCAGGGCATCAAGACCACGGGCGACCGCATCGTTGTCGATGGGCGGGCCGAGGATGGCACCGAAGAGGCGATCTATGTCGAAGGCGCGCCGGGCTTCTCTCTCGGCGTGCAGTGGCACCCGGAATACAAGGCGGCGGAAGACCCGGTCTCGCGCGCCCTGTTCAAGGCATTTGGCGCAGCGCTTACCGACTGGTCGGCGGGCAAGAGGCCTCAGCGGGTCCGCAGCGCTTAAGGCTTTGTTAAGCATGATGCGCGATGAGACGCGTCATGCCTGCACCTGACGCCCAGATGTTCTTTCGCAGTCTCTTCAACAGCAAAGCCGTTCAGGAGGGTGCCGTCATCCGACGCAAGGTGCGCGATGTCGAGCGGCTTGTGGGACGCGACGCCTTCCGCTTCGAATTGCAGCGGCGCGGCTTCTCGGCGGTCGAGAATGCGGGACAGTTCGTGATCTTCTGCAATGCCGAACCGATCCGCAGGATTGTTTGAGGCAAACTCCGAAGCGGAGTTTGCAGCGGAAAACGACGCGTTTTCCAGAGCACGATTTCCGCGTCGGAAATCGTAACGGAGTTTGCGTCAAACTCCGCGCAGCTCAAGGCCGCGCAGGCGGTCGCACCTCCGCCAACCGCCGACAATAGACCTGCCGCTTGGTATAACGCTGCATATCCCGCCGCATCCAGTCGGTGCGCATCGGGCCCCAATCCGCCGCGACGCCTCGCCAGCGCATGTCCTTGACCGAGATCGCCTCATCGCGTGGCACCGTAATGTTC
>JBCCWG010000024.1:0-28400 GCA_039193985.1 Pseudomonadota bacterium | reverse complement strand
TCTGCCGCTGGCCGACGCCGTGGCCATCGCTTTTGTCATGCCCTTCATCATGCTCATTCTCGGGCGTTATGTGCTGGGCGAAGAGGTTGGTCGGCGGCGCATCCTTGCCTGTTGCGTCGGTTTCATCGGCACATGCATGGTGATGCAACCCAGCTTTGCCGAAGTTGGCTGGCCCGCCTTGCTGCCTGTCGGGGTTGCGATCGTGTTTGCGTTCTTCATGCTGGTGACGCGTCAGCTTGCGCAAAGCGTCGACCCGATTGCGTTGCAGATGGTGTCCGGTCTCTTTGCCTGCGCGCTGCTCGCCCCCGCGCTGCTGATCTTTCGCGGGGCACCCGGATTTGCGTTTGTCTTGCCGGAAGGTGCGGGCTGGGCGCTTGTCCTGGCGATGGGGGCGCTGGGCACGGGGGCGCATCTGTTGATGACCTGGGCGCTAAAGTACGCGCCCTCAGCCACGCTGGCGCCGATGCAGTACCTGGAAATCCCTATGGCAGCCTTGCTCGGCTGGGTGATCTTCCGGGACTTTCCCAACCGTCTCGCGCTCGCCGGCATCGCCGTGACGATCGCGGCGGGGCTTTACATCATCCTGCGCGAACAGCACCTCAGTCGGTCAGCGCGGCGAGCGCTGCAGGAAGGGCCTCCGGTGGCAGAATGACCAAACAGCCGGGGGCATCGAACGTCAGCGTAACCGGGCCGGTGGCGCAGTTTGATGTGCCGATGCGACCGTCAGGGGCGAGGTGCAGCCCGTCTATCGGCCATTCGAGCCCTGTTGACCGCCCCTGAACCGGCGCCATCGGGAAAAGCGATACCCGCGTGCCCGCGACAAGGTCGAGGGACAGTTCAGGCGGTGCGGCAAAGAGGATGTCATCCTCCCCAAGCACAATCACGGGAGGGCCGCTATGCCGGACCAGCGCCGAGAGGGTGGCCAGCGTGTGATCGAGCCGCGCAGAGGTAAAACCGGTGGCCAGAATGAACGGCGCCTCGATTCTTGTTAAACTTTTCTCAAAATCTGTGCTGTCTTGTTCGGCGATATGAATGAACTCTGTGTTCGTCGCGTCGGCCCGCACTTTCGGATCCAGCGAATCGAAATCGCCAATCACCGTTTTGGGCGAAAGTCCGAAGCTATGGCACGCATTTGCGCCACCATCCGCCGCCACAAGGTAGGGCGCGTGCGACAGCAAAAGTCGTGTCGCATCCTCGCGCGGGGCACCGCCGCCCACCAAAGTAACGCCATGAGACGATTGAACATTGCCGGTCTTCATACCAGACTGTCCCTCAACTGCTTGCCAAACGCCACAATTCTGACCCGAAAAAATCTTGCGAATTCCCCAGATCCGTTCCTATTTTTGGTCGCCCGTTTGGTAAACACATTGTTGAAGAATGGGAGAAAGCGACCCTGCCGATGACTGGTCCTACGAAAATCCTGACGGTTTCCTATGGCACTTTCAGCTGCACGCTGGAAGGGTTCGACGATCCGCTTGGGTCGATGCGGGAGATGGCGGAGTATTTCCGCGACCTGGCTGCCGACGACCGGTATTTCGGGGCCGAGCCTCCGACGCCCGATGTTGAGATGTTGCAGCGCATTGCCGAAAAGGAAGTGCAACGGCAAGTGGCCGCGCGCGTGACCGAGACAGGTGTTGCCCTCGTCGCGGCTGAACCCAGGGCCGAGGCGCCTGCCGTCGAGCCCAAGCCTGACGCTGAAGAGGTCGCACCGGACGCGACGCCCGAACCGTTGCCGGGTTTGGCCGAGACGGGTCCGCTGGCCTATGACGACGATTACCTGATGTCGGACGAGCCCGAGGATGTCTTGTTCGTCGAAGCAGGCCCCGCAATCGCCGCCGATGGACCGGCAGAGACGGTCGCGGAGAAACTCCGCCGTATCCGCGCGGTCGTCTCGAAGAACATCGAAGTTGACCGATCGGCTGCGCATCGCGAGCAATCGCCAAACGGTGACAATCCTGAACTGCGGGATCGTGCGCTGACGCGAACGATCAATCAGATTCAGACGGATCTCGAAGACGACGAAGATCTTGCAAACGACGAAGCGGTCGCAGGTGCAGAGGTTTCCCCCGAGCCTGCAGGTGATGATTGGGAAATGGTGCAGGACGTCGCTCAGGACGAGAGCACCGAGGACGAACCCGCGGATGTAGCCCCGATTGATGAAGACTGGGCGCCGCCACTTGAACAAGATACGCTCGAAGCCCCGCAAGCCGATGATGAGACTGCGCCCCAAGAGGAAGATCACACGCCCGAGCGGACGCGTTCGGTGACCGAGGTTCTCGGCAGCGTGTCCGAAAGGGTCCTGCAGGATGATCCGGTCGATGCGCCGGCGCCGCGTGAGGCGACGCAAACCCTTTCGCCCGAGCCGGAGGCCGATGTGGGCCGCTTGCTCGATGAAACGGATACCAAACTGAATGACGACGAAACCGTGCGCCGTCGTCGCGTGATTTCGCAAATGCGCGCCGCAGTCGCGGCAACCAAGGCGGACCGCATTGTCTCGCAGCAGGTTTCCCGCGAGGTTCAGGATGAGGCCGAGAAGGACCCGTATCGCGCCGATCTTTCGGAAGCAGTGCAGGACGAGCCGGAACAGCAGTTTGACGAAGAAGATGTAAGCCGCCCGGTGTCCGCGCCGCCATTGGTGCTTGTGTCGTCACAGCGGATCGACTCGACCCCCTCGGGCGAAGGGCAGGGCGCAGCTGCGTTTGCCGCCAAGTTCGGGGCCAAGGAACTGCCGGAACTCATGGAAGCCGCTGCGGCGTTCACCGTGTTTTCAGAAGGTCAGCCGTCGTTCACACGACCCGAGATCATGCAGATGGTGACCCGGATGGATCCGTCCCTGCAATTGTCGCGTGAAGAGAGCCTGCGGTCGTTCGGTCAGCTTCTGCGCGAAGGCAAGTTCAAGAAGCTTGAGCGGGGCCAATTCACGATTGACAACAGCACCCGATACAATCCCGAGGACCATGCTGCTGGCATCTGAGTGATCTTGTGATCCAAACTGGACTTATGCTATCGGTCCAGTTTAATGGCGGTCTCAGAAGAAACTTTCTTTCTCGATCCTGCGTTCGAAGGAACGTTGCAACAGCAGATTCAGTCGCTGGTGGCCGAGGGCATCTTGTCGGGCCGTCTGCGCGCTGGCGAGAAACTGCCCTCCACACGACGTCTGGCAAAGCATCTGGGAATAAGCCGGATCACCGTGACGCTGGCCTATACCGAACTCCAGGCAGATGATTACATCATCTCAAAGGGACGTTCGGGGTACTACGTTTCGCAGAATGCGCCACAGCCGCGCCTGACCGGTCAACCGCTCGAAGATTGCGACAGCGTCAACTGGGACAGGTTTATCCAAACTCATTTCTCGGATGCCGAGCTTTTTCGAAAACCCGCCGATTGGCAGAGCTATCGCTATCCTTTCATCTACGGGCAAGCCGACCCGTCGCTGTTCGATCATGCCAACTGGCGTCTGTGCGCCCTCCAAGCGCTGGGATTGCGCGATTTCGAGGCGATGACGACCGACTATTTCGAACGCGACGACCCGCGGCTTGTCGAATTTATCGCCCGGCATTCGCTGCCGCGCCGGGGGATACTGGCGGCGCCCGACGAGATACTTGTGACACTGGGTGCGCAGAACGCGCTTTGGCTGGCGGTCGAGGTGCTTCTGGCGCCTGGGCGGACTGCTGTTATCGAAAGCCCGTGCTATCCCGGTCTGCGCAGTATCCTCGAACGACGGGGGTGCGATATGGTGCCGGTGCCTGTCGATGCAGGTGGGCTGCCGGTGGGCGCCGTGCCTGATGGAACGGATGTCGTCTTTACCACGCCCAGCCACCATTGCCCGACTTCGGTCACGATGCCGCTCGAGCGCCGTCGTGCGCTTTTGGAGCGTGCGGTACTAGACGACTTTGTCATCGTGGAGGATGACTATGAGTTCGAGATGTCGTTCGTCACGCCACCATCGCCCGCTCTCAAGTCGTTGGACAAGGAAGGGCGGGTCATTCACATCGGGTCGTTCTCAAAATCGCTCTTCCCCGGATTGCGGCTTGGATACATCGTCGGCTCGCGCAGTTTCATCCGCGAGGCGCGTGCCCTGCGTGCTGCGGTCCTGCGCCATCCGCCAGGGCATGTGCAGCGCACCGCCGCCTATTTCATGTCGCTTGGTCACTATGACGCGCTGATCAAGCGGACAGCCCGCGCGCTGGCGGCGCGCAGACAGGTGATGAGCGACGCCATCAAGACCCACGGGCTGCAGATCGCCGGGGAGGGTAAGGGCGGCTCAAGTTTCTGGATGCGCGCCCCGAAGGGCACAGATACAAGCGCCTTGACGACAACACTCCGGGACGACGGTGTGCTGATCGAGCCGGGCACAGCGTTCTTTCCCGAAGCCGAAAAGCCGACCGAGTACTATCGGCTTGCGTACAGTTCGATACAGAAAGACCGCATTCCGGAGGGGATCGCCCGCATCGCCCGCGCCATCGGCGGCTAGGACGCGCGCCCGTGATAGGCGACGATCTCGGCGAGGTCGGTGGGCTTCGTAAGTTCGGGGATGATCGCGGCCGTATTGGGAATGTGCTGAAACAGCGAGCCGTCCGAAAAGAAACTGCTGCGAGTCACGAAAACGATCCGCGTGTTCGGATGGCGGTAGCTGGTGAAGTCGGCGATGGCGATGGCGCTGCCGTCTTCCAGCAAGACGTCGAGGACCACAACCTCGGCGGCATTTTCGCACAGAAAGTCGATCGCCTCGTCCTGGCTGGAAACCACGTGCACAGCCTGGCGCTGGCGTTTCAGATGCCGTGCCCAGATTTGGGAAAGCGGCAGGTTTGATGCTACGATCAATATCACGATATGACCCTCTGGTCCTTGCCAGTCGATGCCCATTCCCCACAGTTAGAGTTGTTCGGAATTCCTTAATGAACCGTTAACGTTTGTAAGAAACTAGTTAACGTGCGCGAAAGCCCGCCTGTGTCGGCTTGCCACGCGCCCCCAAGTCGATAGTTTGGCGCGGGGTCCAGATCAGGGTTTTTGCAATGCGTTTTGCCGCTGTCTTTTGCCTCGCCGTCACACTCACATCGACATCCGCCTTGGCCGAGACGTGCGGCGGCAGTTTCGCCGGCTTTGTCGATGGGCTAAAGTCCGAAGCCGCTCAGCTCGGTTACGACAGCGAGACGGTGAACCGGTTCTTCGCGTCGGCACGCCAGGACGACAAAGTGATCCGTGCCGACCGCGCGCAGGGCATTTTCCAGATGCCCTTCATCGATTTTTCGCGCCGTCTGATCAGTCAGAACCGCCTGAATGCCGGGCTGCGCAACGCCGAGCGATGGGATGATGTCTTTGACCGCGTTGAGCAGGAGTATGGCGTCTCACGTGGCGTTCTGCTGGCCTTTTGGGCGTTCGAGACGGACTACGGGGCAGTGCAGGGCGATTTCAACACGGTCAATGCGCTGATT
This sequence comes from Pseudomonadota bacterium, assembly GCA_039193985.1. Lineage (GTDB taxonomy): Bacteria > Pseudomonadota > Alphaproteobacteria > Rhodobacterales > Rhodobacteraceae > JAJDOD01. The sequence continues at coordinate 22,965 of JBCCWG010000024.1, read as the reverse complement.
ACGCTGGCGCATGACTGCCGCCGGCCCGAACTTTTCCGCCCGCAGGTTTTTGCGGCGCTGGAACTCTTTAAACGTGGCGATATCGATCCGGCGCGCACGACGGGCGCCTGGGCAGGCGAAATCGGCATGGTCCAGATGCTGCCCGAAGATATCATCGAAAACGGCGTCGATGGCGATGGCGACGGGCGCGTGCGGCTGAAAACCTCCGAAGAAGACGCCTTGCTGTCGGGAGCCAACCTGCTCCGCAGCTTTGGCTGGCGGCGCGGCGAACCCTGGTTGCAAGAGGTTTCGGTGCCCTCTGTCTTCGACTGGTCAGAAACCGGGCTCACCACCACGAAACCTGTGGCGCAATGGGCGGAACTAGGCGTGCGCCCGATGTCAGGGTCGTTAGCGGCACCCGATCTGGAAGCGTCGGTTCTGCTGCCGCAGGGCCGGCTTGGCCCGGCGTTCCTTGCCTATCCGAATTTCACCGTGTTTTTCGAGTGGAACCAGAGCTTTATCTATGTGACCACCGCGGCTTACTTTGCCACGCGGTTGGAAGGCGCACCGATCTATCAGGCGGGCAACCCCACACCTGCGCTCGGCGAGCCGCAGATGAAAGCGCTTCAGCGCATGCTCGCGGAACGCGGGCACGACGTGGGCGGTATTGATGGAATTCTGGGCGCGAAGACGCGCAGGGCGGTGCAACTGGAACAGCAACGTCTCGGGCTGCCGGCCGATGCATGGCCGACAGTTGAACTGCTCAATGCGCTGTAGTCACCAGCAGACCTGAAGAACCCTGCCGGCGCACTGAACACTACTGATGGTGTCGGGCGCCGCAGCGAAGTTACCAATGGCCGCCAAGGCCACCAGAACAAGAAACGCGACAAGAAAATCGCTCATAACTGACCCCCACATACACAAAAAAACACATTCGGTTGGTCAAAATCCGAATGAGGTTAAAATAAGGCCAGATGAGGTCTACAACAAGGCGCAGCGCGGTTAGTTCTTGTAAACAGTCAGGTTCCGAACTGGAAACCGGGTGCCGTCTTCGATGATCAAGACAATGCGTTCGCCTGCCCGCACGAACCGGTCACAGCGGCTGGTACCATTGTCGAAATCGACGCAAACCACGCTGTCGTCTTCTACGCGAAAGGTCCCGGTCCAGGCTGGCCCGTCGTCGGTATAGGTATAGGCATAACGGCCGTCGCCCCCGAAACGCGATTTCGAACCGTCAAAGAACTCGACCATTTGGCCTGACAAAAGGTCGGTCATCTCAGCTTGGCTGAGTTTGGCATCGGTGGGTCGCACGCCTTCCTGTGCCAGGACTGCAACGGGAAGGAAAAGCAGAAAGAAAATAGGTCTGAGCATGCGTCAGGCTTGCACAGGCTTAAGGCGCGCACCAATCACGTTCTGGTCAATGTGCGCCCTGCACGGTCTTTGCTTACGAGAACACCTTGGTCAGAGCCTTATCGACTGCTGTGGTGATTTCGTCGATATCGTCGGGCGTTGAGATCAAGGCCGGTGAGAAACAGAGCGTGTTGTTCAAACCGGGCAGCGAGCGATTGGTGGCGCCAATGACAACCCCTTGCGCCATGCAATCAGCCACAACGGCCATCACCTTTTTTTCCTCCGCCGGTTCCTTCGTGCTGCGGTCCGCCACGAGTTCTGCCCCGCAGAAGAGGCCCTTGCCCCGCACATCGCCGATGACGCGGTGTTTGTTCTGCAGGTTTTGCAAATTGTCGATCAGGCGCGCGCCCATGGCGGTGGTGTTTTCCAGAAGGTTTTCTTCTTCGATGATCGCCATGTTTTCGATCGCTGCTGCGGGGCCTGCAGTGCAGCCGCCAAAGGTCGAGATATCGCGGAAATAGTTCAACGGATCGCTGGCGTCATCTTTGAACATCTCGAACACTTTTTCGGTGGTCACGAGACAGGAAATCGCGGCATAGCCCGAGGCCACGCCTTTTGCCATCGTGACAAAGTCGGGTTTCACGCCATAGTGCTGATAGCCGAACCATTCGGTGCCGGTCCGGCCCACGCCGCAGACCACCTCGTCGATATGGAGCAGGATGTCGTACTTTTTGCAGATCTCCTGAACACGGTCCCAATAGCCCTCGGGGGGCGTGATCACCCCGCCGCCCGCCGTGACGGGCTCCAGGCAGAGCGCACCAACCGTGTCGGGGCCTTCGCGCAGGATGACCTCTTCAATCTGGTTGGCAGCCCATTCGCCATAGTTCTCGGTCTGGACCTGCGCGCGGTATTCCAGGCAATGCGGCACGCGGACAAAGCCCGGGGTGTAGGGCCCGTATTGGGCGTTGCGTTCGTCCTGACCACCGGCTGAGAGGCAGGCGATGGTGGTGCCGTGGTAATCGCGGTCACGGTAGAGAATCTTGTGCTTTTTACCGCCAAAGCGCTTGTGGGCGATCTGGCGGACCATCTTGAAGGCCTTCTCGTTCGCCTCTGAACCTGAGTTGGCATAGTAGACGCGGCTCATCCCCGGCATTTTCTCCAGGAGCTTTTCCGAGAATCTGGCCGCGGGGATCGAGCCAACGACACCGCCGAAAAAGGGAATCTTGACCAACTGCTCGTAAACCGCCTTGGCGATGCGTTCGCGCCCATACCCGACGTTGACGGTCCAGACACCGCCCGAGACGGCATCGATGTGTTCCTTGCCCGTCGCGTCCCAGATGCGCAGGCCCTTGCCTTCGATCATGACGCGGGGATCGCTGGTTTCAAATGGTTTGTGCTGGATCAGGTGATGCCAGACATTATTGCGATCAGCTTCGATCACGTCGCTGATGTCGTTCGGAACGATGGTCATGGGAGAGAATCCTCAGACTGCATAAGATGCCTCAGAATGAATAAATGAGACTCAAGCGGTAGGGCCAGAGGTTATGTGCTGGTAGAGCCAGATGCCGTGTGCCGGCACGAAAAAGGGTGCGGACATGCCCGCACCCTTAGCGTCACTGTTGGACAGTTTATCAGAGATCAGACGCCGGAGTGCTCATGATCTCTTTCCAGTTGGTGTCCGCCGTTTCGATCGTGCCTGTCTCGTTCTCGAGAAACAGGTTATGCGCCCCTTCGGAAGAGTTTAGGTAAAGTTGGCCGTCCACGATCTTGAAGAGCTCCGGCTGGGTTGAGATCTTCTTGCCCTTGCTCGCACCTACGGTGCACCAGCCGCCATAGGCCGGGGCAAACTTCGCAGGATCCGCCATGAAGGCTTCCTTGTTTTCGGCGGATGCAAACTTCCAGACCGCCCCGTCATGCTCGAGCTTGAATTCTGCCGAGCCTTTCGTCGCCTCACCGACCGTATGATAGGCGACCGGGTCGTAGCCGTTGATCGCGATGTTCATGTCTGGGTCGGCGATGAAGTACTCGTCGGCGGCGTGGGCTGTGCCGAACGAGACGAGCGTCGCGAGGGCGGCAGCGGCGAGACTTGTGCGGAAGTGTTTCGGTGTCATGAAGTACCTCTCCTGGTATCGAGTGTGCGTTGATATGTTGCTTTCAGGTCCTGCAATCCGGTTAAGGCTCTGGATCGCCGCCCAAACCTGAGGCTTGGGCGCATCCAAGGCCAATAAACTCGACTCACATTCGGTCACGGAGGCGCCAAATCTCCGTGTGCAGGTGTTCAGGAAACGGCGTGCGGCGGTTTGATGAGTTGGTTTACCGACCGGTCACGGCGGGAACGGCATGGTTCACCAGAACGTCCACGCCAAGCTGCCACGCCGACCAATCATTGTAACGACCGGCAAGGCTGACAACCACAAGTCCGGTCTTGGGCTGCACTGTCAGGCGCTGCCCCCCGTTGCCGATGCCGATGACGATTGTGTCGCCGGACAGACCTTTCGCAAGATACCAAAGAAACCCGTAGGAGAAGCCTTCCTCGATATCTGCCGCGGGTACAAAGGACGCCGCGAGCCAATCTTTCGGGATAACCTGCGTTCCCTCGTAAGCGCCATCATTCGCAACCAACTGACCAATCTTTGCCAGATCGCGCGCAGTCAGTCTTAGACCGGACGCGGCAGACGGCACACCGTCGCTTCCGCGAATCCACTCGAAACTGTCGATGCCGAGGGGCGCAAAGAGACGGCTTTCGGCGAATTGGTCCAGCGGCATCCCGCTTCCATCGGCGATCAGCTTGCCGATGAGGGCGACGGCGCCGCCACTATAGCTCCACTCCGTGCCGGGCTTGGTGACCATCGGGCGCTCGAGGACAAAGCGATAGCGATCTTCGGCAAGCTCCATCGCGATCTCGCTGTTGCGCGGATCGGTATAGGGCAGGCTTTCGTCCCACTCGGTGCCCATTTGCAGGGTCAGCGTGTCGCGGATCGTGATGTCTTCGCAGGCCGTTCCGTCTTTCAGGTCGGCATGGTCCGGGAACTGCTCCAACAGCGGCGCGTCGAGACCCGGAACCAGCCCTTCTTCCAGCGCGATGCCGTAGAGCAAACCGACGATGGATTTGGTGACGGAACGCACGTCATGGAGGGTGTCCGGCCCATGTTCGACAACTCCGATGGACTGGCCCCAGCGTTCGTCTTCGCCCGCGAAGTAGGCTTCGCCGACCAGTTCGTCGTTCTGGGTGGCGACCACGGCGTGAAGACCGGGCAACTCGCCAGCGTCGAACGCGTGTGTGAGTGTCTCTTCCATCGTTTCAGCCGCCAAGATACCCGGCACGCATCCGAACAGGGCGGCGACAGCCGCGGCCCGCACCGGTGCCCACGTCACATCGATCATGCCGAAAGCTTAGCTCTCGCCCGCCCCATTGATCAACGCCGCAATGATCGCTTTGGCGCTGTCGCTGTTCCATTCGGCATCGCCGCGCATGCGGGCAATCTCACGACCCTCCGGGTCGAGAATCAGCGTGATCGGCAGGCCGAGGACGGCCATATCACGGGCAAGCGCTTGTTTGGGGTCGAGATAGAGGGGCAGGTTGTCGACCTCGATCTCGGCCAGAAAGCGCCTGATCCCGCCAATGTCGTTCCGGCCGGTAGCGATGGTGACAACTTCGAAGCTGTCGCCGCCGAACTCGGTCTGCAATTCGGAGAGCATCGGCATTTCTTTGCGGCAGGGCGCGCACCATGTGGCCCAGAAGTTGACCAGGATGTACTTGCCCTGAAACCCCGCCAGCGTGAATTCGCCCCCCTCGGCATGAGTGAACGTCACGTCCGATACAGGTGCCGGGTCCGAGAAGAGAAGCTTCTTCATCGTGCCTTCGCGCATCGCCTCCAACTCGGCTGTATCCGCAAGGGCCACGTTTGCAGTAAGGGCGAACCCTGTGTAGAGGACGGCGAGAAACAGACGACGCATGGGACGTACTCCTAATGACCGATGACGCGAATTCGATGTGGGGCGGGCGGTTTGCCGCTGGACCAGACGCCATTATGGAGACAATTAACGCCTCTATCGGCTTTGACCAGCGTTTGGCCGCGCAAGACATCGAAGGCTCGCGTGCCCATGCCGCCATGTTGGCCGCCACGGGCATCCTTACGGATAGCGATGCAAAGGTGATCCGGGAAGGTCTGCTCACGGTGTTGTCAGAAATCGAGGGCGGCACGTTTCAGTTCTCGACCGCGCTGGAAGACATTCACATGAACGTGGAAGCGCGTCTGAAGGACCTGATCGGCGAGCCTGCGGGACGGTTGCACACCGGGCGTAGCCGGAACGATCAGGTGGCTACGGATTTCCGGCTTTGGGTGCGGGGGCAATGCGACGCGGTAATTCCCGCGATCCGGGCCTTGCAGAAGGCGCTTTTAGTTCAGGCCGAGGCTGGCGCCGATTGGGTGATGCCGGGCTTTACCCATCTGCAGACGGCGCAACCGGTGACCTGGGGCCATCATATGATGGCTTATGTCGAGATGCTGAGCCGCGATGCGTCCCGCTTTGCCGACGCGCGGGCGCGGATGAACGAAAGCCCGCTTGGGGCGGCGGCGTTGGCGGGCACGTCCTTCCCGATTGATCGCGAAATGACGGCAAAGGCGCTGGGATTTGACCGGCCCATGGCAAACTCGCTGGATGCTGTGGCAGACCGCGACTTTGCGCTGGAGTTTCTCTCCGCAGCGTCGATCTGTGTGATGCATCTCTCGCGCTTTGCCGAAGAACTGGTGATCTGGTCCAGCGCGCAGTTCCGGTTCGTGACGATGTCGGACCGGTTTTCGACCGGGTCGAGCATCATGCCGCAAAAGAAAAACCCGGATGCCGCCGAACTGGTGCGCGCCAAGATCGGGCGCATTCTAGGGGCGACCGTGGGTCTGTTCACAGTGATGAAGGGCCTGCCGCTGACCTATTCGAAGGACATGCAGGAAGATAAGGAACAGGTCTTTGACGCCGCCGACAACCTGATGCTGGCGCTTGCCGCAATGGAGGGCATGGTGCGGGACATGTCCGCAAACCCCGACGCTTTGCGCGCGGCGGCGTCCTCGGGGTTTTCGACGGCCACCGACCTTGCAGATTGGCTGGTGCGCGAGGCCGGGCTGCCCTTCCGCGATGCGCATCATGTGACCGGACGTCTGGTGGCGATGGCCGAAGAAGGTGGCGTGGACTTGCCGGATCTGACGCTTGAGCAGATGAAATCCGCGCATGAGGCGATTACGGAAGACGTGTTCACGGTCTTGGGTGTGGACAACTCGGTCGCCAGCCGCACATCCTATGGCGGAACCGCGCCGGAGCAGGTCCGCGCGCAAATCGCCCGCTGGAAAGAGGCTTTGGCATGAAGAAACTGATAGTTTTCGCATTTCTGCTGCTGCCCGCCTGCGAGGACCCGGCGCTTGGCGTTGGTGCGACGATCTCAAGTGGCGGGGTCAGCGTTTCCCCCGTCGCTTCGGGCCGTGTCGGCGGTGTCGGCGTGGCGATCAGCCCATGAGGGTATGTGTTTTCGTCTGTGCGCTTCTGGCGCTGGCGGCTTGTGGCATCGACGGGCCCCCGAGCCCGCCTGAAGGCAGTGTTCAAACCAGCGGGGAAGCCCGCATTGGCGTCGTAGGGGGGCTCTGATGTCGCCGCTGCGCATGCTCTACCTGGCGCTCGCCATCTGGGGGGCCATCCACCCGATGTACTGGTTCGTGACCTATATGCGCGAGACCGGAACCGGCCTCTCCGGTCTGATCGATGCGTGGTACGTGAACGCATCCACCACCGGTCTGACATGGGACCTGACGATTGCGGCCATCGCGCTGACAGTCTGGATCATCGCCGAGACCTGGGTGCGCAAGAACTGGTCGGCCCTGATCGCCATCCCGGCGACCTATTGCATCGGGGTGAGCTGCGGCTTGCCGCTCTATCTGTTCCTGCGGACCCGCAACGTCGACTGACGGATGGGTCATGGCAGGTTCGTGACCACCTCGGTCACTACTGAATTTGCGATAAAACACGCGTCATGCGCCTTGTGGTGCAAGTCTTCGATCTCCGCGCGGGTGGGGCCATCGCCTGACCACGTCACCTGCGGGTAAAGATCGACGCGTGAGACCCACATGCGCCCTGCTTCGTCCTTCGTCATTTGGCCGACCGCCTCATCCACGTAAGTCGCTGCCGCGAACCCGGCGCGGCGCGCTAAATCGACAAAGAACAGCATGTGGCAGGACGAAAGCGAGGCAACGAAGGCTTCTTCGGGGTCGACGGCGGTCGCGTCCGACCATGGCGCGGGCACGATAATGGGCGAGGCCGATGCGGGAACGACGGTGCCGCCGTCAAAGGCCCATTCATGCGCCCGGCTGTACTGGCCCTTCAGGACGTCGCCGGACGCGGTCCAGCGGATTGTGGCTCGATATGCGTGGCTCATAGCCGCTGCCCTCTGGTGTTGCGTGTTGCTTGGCTTGCCACTATCACGCGGCGCTGGACGTTGGGGAGTGCCATGGACCACTTTTTGTATCGCGACGGAACGCTTCACGCCGAAGACGTGCCCCTGACCGAGATTGCGGCGGCGGTCGGTACGCCTTTTTATGTCTATTCGACGGCGACGCTGACGCGGCACTTCAGGCTGTTTGATGAGGCTTTGTCGCCGCTCGACCACCTCGTTTGCTATGCAATGAAGGCCAATTCGAACCAGGCGGTACTCAAGCTGATGGCGTCGCTCGGCGCTGGGGTCGATGTGGTTTCGGGCGGTGAATATGCGCGTGCGAAAGCAGCGGGTTTCCCAGGCGAGCGCATCGTGTTCTCGGGCGTGGGCAAGACGGTTGAGGAGATGGAGATGGCGCTGACCGGCGGCATCCGTCAGGTCAACCTGGAGAGCGAGCCCGAGATGCGACGGCTATCCGAGGTAGCCACACGGCTTGGCGTGACAGTGCCGGTAACTGTCCGTGTGAACCCCGATGTCGACGCCAAGACGCACGAAAAGATCGCCACCGGCAAGGCCGAAAACAAGTTTGGCATCCCGATTGCGAAGGCGCGTGAGGTCTATGCCGAGATCGCGGGTCTCCCCGGTTTGGACGCCATTGGGATCGATGTGCATATCGGCTCGCAACTGACCGATTTGCAACCCTTCGAAGATGCCTATCGCATGGTGGCCGAACTGACCCACACGCTCCGCGCCGACGGGCACGATATCCGGCGCCTCGATCTGGGTGGAGGCCTCGGTATCCCTTACGAGCGTTCGAACACAGCACCCCCTTTGCCGGTTGAGTTCGGTGCGCTTGTGAAGCGCACCGTGGGCGATCTCGGCTGCGAGATCGAGATCGAACCGGGCCGACTGATCGCCGGGAACGCCGGTTTGCTGGTCTCAGAGGTCATCTACGTCAAGGAAGGCGACGGCCGCAATTTCCTGATCATCGATGCGGCCATGAACGACTTGATCCGACCAGCTATGTACGGTGCCTATCACGATATTCTGCCCGTGATCGAAGCCCCGGTGGGGGCCGAGACTGCCCCCATTGATGTAGTGGGCCCTGTTTGTGAAAGTGGCGACACCTTCACCAAACAGCGCGCCTTGCCCCCCATCGGCGAGGGTGAGTTGGTGGCGTTCCGGTCCGCGGGTGCTTATGGCGCCGTGATGGCGTCGGAGTACAACACAAGGCCCTTGATTCCGGAGGTTTTGGTGCATGAGCATCAATTCGCCGTCATCCGGGCCAGACCGACCTTTGAAGATATCATAAACCGCGATAGCATTCCCGAATGGCTTGAGGGCTAGCTATTCGGCAGCCTGGCCTTATCTTGGTGGCATATGACCGAGACGCGTGATCTTCCCGAAGGTGCGGCAAAGCGGCTGAAATGGCCGCTTCGACTAACGTTTATTGGGCTTTTGGCCGAGCGTCTGGTGCGTGCTTTCTGGCCGCTCTGGACGGTTTTGCTGATCGTTCTGGCAGGCCTGATGATGGGTCTGCACGAAACGCTGCCGTTGGAGGCGCTTTGGGGCGCCGCGGTTGTGGCGGTTCTGGCGGGGGTTGGAGCGCTTGGCTATGGCTTGCGCGGCTTCGCGTGGCCGACGATGGCCGAGGCCATGGACCGTGTCGACCGAACATTGCCCGAGCGACCGATCACCGCGCTGGCAGATACGCAGGCCATCGGTCAGGGCGATGCAGCTTCCGAAGCTGTGTGGAAAGCCCATATCGATCGGATGACCGAACGGGTGGCCGCCGCCAAGCGGGCCGAGCCGGACCTTACGCTGTCGTCGCGCGACCGTTTTGGTCTGCGCTACATGGCGCTGACTGTCTTTGTCGTGGCCCTGCTTTTCGGGTCGGTCCTGCGCGTGGCCAGCGTCACCGAGATCGGCAATACGGGTCAAGCGCTGGCCGCCGGGCCTGCGTGGGAAGGTTGGGTGGAACCGCCGCTCTACACCGGTCGGCCAAGCCTTTATTTGAACGATATCGATCGTCCGGGCTTTGCTGTTCCGGCTGGATCGCGCGTAACGGTGCGGTTTTATGGCGAGGTCGGCGAACTGACGCTGCATGAGACGGTTTCGGGCCGTACGACCGACATCACGCCAGCCACCGACCCTGTCCAGAGCTTTGAAGTCGTGAACAATGGCGAGGTGCGTATCGAAGGTACCGGTGGCCAGACATGGACCATCGAAGTTGAGCCGGACACGCCGCCCAGCATCGCGTTCGACGGACCAATGTCGCAGGGCGAAGGCGGGCGCATGGAAGCGCCGTTCCTGGCGGAAGACGACTTTGGTGTAACGGGTGGACGGATCGAGATCACGCTGAACCTCGACGAGGTTGAGCGCAGCTATGGCCTCGCCGTCGAACCCGAGGAACGCGAGATGATCGTCCTGGACCTTCCGATGACGATCTCGGGCGACCGAACCAGCTTCACCGAACTGGTGATTGAGGATTTTTCGCAGCATCCCTGGGCCAACCTGCCGGTCGAGGCCACGCTCTATGCCAACGATGCCGCCGGCCAGGAGGGTGTGTCCGACCCGCAATTCGCGACGCTCCCCGGTCGCAGGTTCTTCGATCCGCTCGCCAAGGCGATCATCGAACAGCGCCGTGATCTGCTCTGGAATCGCAGCAACGCGCCGCGGGTCACGCAAGTGCTTAGAGCCGTGTCCTTTACGCCCGAAGATATCTTCCGGTCCGAGACCGCCTTTCTGAAACTTCGCTTTATGGTGCGACGGCTTGAGACGCGTCTCTCAGTGGATCGCATGGACGATGAAGTGATCGACGAGGTCGCCGAAGCCTTGTGGAATCTTGCCATCGAGATTGAGGAAGGCGATCTGTCCGACGCGCTGGAGCGTCTGCGCCGCGCGCAGGACCGTCTGTCCGAGGCGATTGAAAACGGCGCGACGGACCAGGAAATCGCCGAATTGATGCAGGAACTGCGCGAGGCGATGCAGGATTACATGCAGCAGCTCGCCGAGCAGAGCGATCCGTCGCAGCAGCAGATGGCTGAAGGCGAGATGCAGGAAATGTCGAGCCAGGACTTGCAGGACATGCTCGACCGGCTGCAGGAACTGATGGAGCAGGGTCGCACCGCCGAGGCGCAGGAGCTTCTGGACCAGCTTCGTCAGATGATGGAAAACATGCAGGTTGCCGAAGGCCAGCAGGGCGGACAGCAAAGTCAGGGTGAACAGGCGATGGAAGGCCTCGCCGAGACCCTGCGCGAACAGCAGGGCCTTTCAGATGACGCGTTTCGCGACCTGCAGGAACAGTTCAACCCGAACGCCCAACAGGGCCAGTCGCAACAGAACGAAGGCCGCAGCGGCGACATGGGCCGGGGTCAGCAGCACAGCGACGGACAACAGGGTCAGGGTCAGCAGGGCAACCGGCCAGGCCAGCAGCAACCTGGCGGGCAACAGCCCGGCGGCCAGCAACAGGGGCAGGGCGGTGAGCCCGGCGCGGAAGGCAGCCTTGCCGACCGTCAGCAGGCGCTGCGCCAGGAACTGGACCGCCAAATGCAAAACCTGCCCGGCGCGGGCACGCCCGAAGGCGATGCGGCACGCGACTCGCTGGGCCGTGCGGGCGAAGCGATGGACGAAGCCGAAGACGCGCTTCGCGACGAGAACTTTGCCGAAGCGCTTGATAATCAAGCGGACGCGATCGAGGCGCTGCGCGAAGGCATGCGCGAACTGGCCGAGCAGATGGCCGGTCAGCAGCAACAACAGCAGGGCGGCCAGCAGGGCGAACAGATGGGCGACGCGAACCAGAACGGGCAACGGGACCCGCTGGGCCGCGACCTCGGTCAGAACGGCCAGATCGGAACGGAAGAGCAGCTTTTGCAAGGCGAAGACGTCTATCGCCGCGCCCGGGAACTGCTGGACGAAATCCGCCGCCGATCCGGTGAACAGCAACGCCCGACCGAAGAACTTGAGTACCTGAAGCGCCTGCTTGAGCGGTTCTGAGGCCAGTCGGGCTTAAACCGTTTTAGCTGCCGGTGAGGCCGTCAATCCAATCGCGCAGGCCGTTGGCCCAATCGACATAGGAAATCAGCGTGCCTTCCGCAGTCGGCAGCGCCCGGGCAATGGCCGGGGCTTGAGCGTATGTAAAGATCGCTGCAATGGTCAGAAACAGCATCAGCAGGAAGCCGAAGCGGAAGCCCGAGCGTTTGACGCCTTCTGCATCGCGCCGACCAGCCGGAGCGGCCTTCAGGGTCGAGTTGATCTCTTCAATATCGGGCAATAGGTCGCGGCGCGGTTCCTCATAGGCGGTGTCTTCGTCCGACTCGATGAGCTTCGTGGCGTTTGCAGGTGCCTTCTCATGCGGCTGTTCCTCCGGCGGCTCCTCGCCTAAATGCGCCATGCGTGCCCGAAGGGCGCGGGACGGGCTTCGCCGCCCGCGAATGCTCTCCAGACCAAGGTCCGGCTGCGTTTCCATGGCGTCCGACGCCGGCACCCGGCGTTGCGACATTTCGCGCTCGGCTTCTTCCCGCAATATGTCCAGCGCGGCGGCATCAGCAGGGCGCCGCTTCCGTGGGGCATCGGAAATCCATGGTGTGTCTTCGGCAGACGCGGTCTCGTCGTCCTCGGAACCGTCCGCTGCGGCGGTCACGGCGCGGACCGCTGCACTGGTTCTTTCGTCTTCGTCAGGCTCGGGGCCTGCGTCGTCGTCCTGTTTGGGAGCGTCTTCCCAAAGACTATCGTCAGAGCCGCTTTGGTCGCCGTCATCTTCGAAGTCGGCGCGACTAAGGTTCGGCGGCACCGTGTTCTGGCGGCGGGTTTCGTCGTCCCGGTCCGTGCTTTCGTCCTCGAAGCTGTCGTCATCGTCGAGATCATAGGGGCTTGGTGCGTCGAACTCATCGACCTCTTCAGGCGTATGGTCCGCGACGCTTTCGAACGCCGCTTTCGCCGTTTCCGGCTCGTGCGGGCCGGGCAGTTCAAACCACGTGTGACCGCAATTCGAGCATTGTACGTCGCGCCCTTCCTCGGGGATCATTGATCCATCGATTTCGTACTGAGCACTGCAATTCGGGCAAACCAGCCGCATATTCAGTATTCCTTGCCTGACCGTGACCGCCGTTTTAGGCCGTTTTTATCATCTGCCTTCAGCGATTCTAGCACCTCACCGGCTTGTGGAAAAGCCGCGGCGTTGATCCTGGCACACAAGTCGGGCAAAAGCACCATAAGAGCGCAAGGAGGCGACGTGATCGAGCTGGACAATGTCGCGATGAGCTATGGGGACCGGGCGCTGTTCCAGGACGTCTCGCTCTCGCTTCCTGAGGGGAGCTTTCACTTTCTGACGGGGCCCTCGGGGGCTGGGAAAACCACGCTTCTCAAACTGTGTTCGTTGGAGTTACAGGCCACATCCGGCGTGGTGCGATTGCTTGGGCAAGACACGCGCGACATCGACCGCAATGGCATCGCCACCCTGCGACGGCGGATCGGCGTGGTGCATCAGGACAGCCGTTTCGTCGATCATCTGTCCGTGGGTGAGAACGTCATGCTGCCCGTCGCGGTCGCCGGCGGAAACCGCGCCGCCAGCAGCGACTTGGCCGAGTTGCTTGGATGGGTGGGGCTGAGCGACGTGGCCGAGCGGACGCCGCCCGAGTTGTCTGGCGGGGAACGCCAGCGGGTGGCCCTGGCACGCGCAATCATCCTGTCGCCCGAGATCGTTCTGGCGGATGAGCCGACGGGGAATGTCGATTGGGATATGTCTTTGAAACTCCTTGATCTTCTGATTGAGCTCAATCGTCTGGGTAAAACGATCCTTTGCGCCACGCATGACCTGAACCTGATCCGACATGTCAAATCCCGCGTGTCGTCGCGCGCGTTGCGGATCAAGGATGGCGTCGTGTCACTGGCCGGGGCCGGGCTATGAGTGGTCTGCGCGACATGGTGCTTGGCGACACTACGGCGCAGCGGATCGTGCCACCGTCGGGCTTTACTGCAGCCCTGACCGTTTTCAGTGCGGCGGCGATGGGGTTTCTGGCCGTCTTTGCGATTGCCGTGCAGCTGGCCACGGGCGAGTTGGCGGCCAGATGGGAGGCGGAACTGAGCGGAACCGCGACAGTCCGCATCCCGGCTTCGGACGATGGTGCTGCGCGGGCCGAAGCGGTCTTGCTTGCCCTCGATCAAACGCCGGGCATCGCGGCGGCGCGCCTGGTCAGCGATGAAGAACAGACCACGCTTCTCGCGCCCTGGTTTGGTGAGGGCGTGCCGCTTGACAAGCTGCGCCTGCCGATCCTGATCGAAGTGACCGAAACCGAAGGCGGGCCGGATGTCGCGGGATTGAGCGCGCGGCTTTCAGCCGAAGCACCGGGGTCAGTTTATGACAACCATAGCCGGTGGCGGGTGCCGCTGGCCGATGCCGCAGCGCGCTTGAGGCAGCTTGGTGCTATTGCGCTTTTGCTGATCGGAGGTGTCACGGCCGTCACGATTGCGCTTGCGGCTTCGTCGGCTTTATCGGCGAACCGCCAGATCATCGATGTCCTGCGCATCGTCGGTGCGCGCGATGGGTGGATCGCGGCCGCGTTCACGCGCAGGTTCACGCTTCGGGCCTTTGCGGGCGCGCTGGTTGGGACGATCGTTGCCATGCTTGGGGTGGCGTTGATCCCGGGTGGTGTCGAAACCGGTGTGCTCAGCGGTCTCGGCTTCGACGGGGCCGAGTGGCTCTGGCCGCTTCTTGTGCCTTTCGTTGCCGCCGGATTGGCGTTCGGCGCGACGCGGGTTGCGGCCGCGCGGCGTCTGAGCGAGGACGGCTGATGCAAACCCTCCGCTCGCTCGTATTCAATGTCTCGATCTATGTCGTGATGGTCGTCTATTCGATCCTGTTCTTCATTCCGGCGCTGCTCAGCCGGGAATGGGCGTTCAAGGCGTGCAACGCGTGGTGCATCTATGTGCGCTGGGCCCTGCGCTGGATGGTGGGGCTGAAGACGGAAGTGCGCGGCACGCCCCCCACGGGCGAAGTGGTGATCGCGGCAAAGCACCAGTCGTTCCTCGATATCATCATGATCTTCAACAGTGTTCCGCGCGGCAAGTTCATCATGAAGCGCGAGCTGATGTATGCGCCGATGCTCGGGCAATACGGGTTGCGGATCGGGTGCGTGCCCGTCAATCGCGGCAAGCGTGGGGCGGCCATCGAAAAGATGAAGCGTGACGTGGAAAAGGGTCGAGCGGAACCCGGTCAGTTGATTATCTATCCACAGGGCACGCGCGTCGCTCCCGATGACAAGAAGCCCTACAAGGTGGGCACGGGCGTGCTTTACGAGCAGCTGGGCCAACCGTGTGTACCGGTGGCGACCAATGTCGGTCATTTCTGGCCAAAGCGCGGCGTTTTGCGGAAACCGGGTGTGGCGGTGGTCGAGTTTCTTGAACCGATCCCGGCGGGTCTGCCTGTAAAGGAATTCATGGCGTTGCTTGAAGAGCGGGTAGAGACCCGGTCTTTCGAGTTGCTGGAAGAGGCGAGGAGCGCGGCCCGATGACGGACAATGCCAGCGAAGAAGAGTTCTGGTCAGGCCCCGCAGGTCAAAGTTGGATCGCACATGAGGCCGAGCAGGATGGATTGCTGGTCAATGTGGCGCAAGCGGTCATCGATATGGCCGAACTACAGCCCGGAGCGCGAGTGATCGACATCGGGTGTGGCGCTGGCGCGTTGACGATGCTGGCGGCAGAAGCCGTGGGTGAGGCGGGGCGTGTTCTTGCAACCGATATCGCGCCGCCCTTTATCGCACGGGTGGGGGAACGCGCCGCAGGCATGCCACAGGTCGGCACGTTCATTGGCGATGCGCAAACGGCTGATTGGCCCGAAACCGGGTTTGACTTGGCCATCTCGCGCTTTGGCGTGATGTTCTTTTCCGATCCCGTCGCCGCTTTCGCCAATATCGCGCGCGCCTTGCGCCCCGGTGGAAAGATCGTCTTCGCAGCCTGGGCCCCGGTCGAGGAGAACCCCTATTGGGCGATCCCACGCCGTTTGGTGGCAGAGCGGATCGGTCCGCAACAAGGTTCCGGTCCAAATGCACCGGGGCCAATGGGGTTGGCGGATGCAGAGTGGGCTGTGAGCCAGTTTCGCGCCGCGGGCCTGGCAGAGGTTGATGTGACCACGCAAATAGTGCCGTTGACCCATGCTGGGGGCGCTGGGGGCGCTTCATCTCTTATGCTTCGGATCGGCCCAGCAGCGCGTGCGCTGGCCGAGAGTGATATCAGCGACGATCAGCGCGAGGCTTTTCGGGGGGATGTTGAGCGTGCCTTTCAAGCCTATGAGACTGACGGTCTGGTGCAGGTGCCCTCCACCATCCATTTCTACACCGCGACAAGGCCCTGATTCTTGCGGTCCGGCCCGGTCGGGGCCATATACAAACGGCAACCGAGGTGAGCGTCATGCAGAACTACCTGGAATTCGAAAAACCGCTGGCCGAGATCGAAGGCAAGGCGGAAGAGTTGCGTGCGATGGCCCGTGCCAATTCCGAAATGGACGTCGAGAAAGAGGCCGCCGCGCTCGACAAAAAAGCGCGCGACATGCTCACGGGCCTCTACAAAGACCTCAGTCCCTGGCAGAAATGCCAGGTCGCACGGCATGCCGACCGTCCGCATTGCGCCGATTACATCAAGGCGATGTTCACCGAATACACTCCGTTGGCGGGGGACCGGAACTTTGCCGACGACCTGTCGGTCATGGGGGGGCTCGCGCGGCTGAACGACCGCCCGGTGATGGTGATCGGGCACGAAAAGGGCAGCGATACCACCACCCGCATTGAACGCAATTTCGGCATGGCGCGCCCCGAAGGCTATCGCAAGGCGATCCGGCTGATGGACTTGGCCGACCGGTTCAATGTGCCCGTCGTCACGCTGATTGACACGCCCGGTGCCTATCCCGGCAAGGGTGCGGAGGAGCGCGGGCAGTCCGAGGCGATCGCCCGCTCGACCGAGAAATGCCTGAAGCTTGGAGTGCCCTTGGTGTCGATCATCGTCGGTGAAGGCGGCTCGGGGGGCGCGGTTGCCTTTGCGACGGCGAACCGCGTGGCCATGCTGGAGCATTCGATCTATTCGGTGATTTCACCGGAAGGCTGTGCGTCGATCCTGTGGAAAGATGCCGAAAAGATGCGCGAGGCGGCGGAAGCGTTGCGTTTGACGGCGCAAGACCTGCACAAGCTGGGCGTCATTGACCGCATCATAGCGGAACCCATGGGCGGCGCGCAGCGTGACCCGCATGCTGCCATCGAGGCTGTCGGGCGTTGCATTGACGACATCCTTGGGCAACTCACACAGTTGTCGCGCGAAGACCTTGTCGCTGACCGCCGGAACAAGTTCCTGAATATGGGGCAGATGGGGTTGGCCGCCTAGCTGGCTTCCCTTTTGAGGATGTCTCTTATCTCGGCGCTGAGGGCATCCTGCCATGGGCCGCGAATCTCGCGCACCCGAGCGACGTAAGCCTCGTTCTCGCTGGCTGGAATGGCCGGGTCATAGGCATCGGCCACTTCGAGCATCGCCTTTCGGTCCATCTCGTTGAAAGCCTCGACGATCAATTCGGCCTTGTCGTGCGGTATGCCAGTCGCCTCGAATGCAGAACGGCCGACCCTTAACGCACTGTCATATGTCTCGCGAACGATGTCGCGGCATCCTACACGCCACAGTTCATAAACATGGTGCCGGTTGCGCGCCGTGGTCAGGACATGAAGGTTAGGATAGGTTTTGATCGCGTATTCAGCCAGCTTGGTGACCTGATCGGGGTTGTCGATGCAGATGACAAGCACTTTGGCGCGGTCGATCCCTGCTGCCGTCAGCAGGTCGGGCCGGGTCGCGTCGCCGTAATAGACCCGCGCGCCAAACTTTCTCAGGCTGTCGATCTGGGTCGAGTCATAGTCGATCACCGTTGTCTTGTAGCCCGCGGCCAGCAGCATGCGATCGACGACGGTGCCGATCCGCCCATAGCCCGCGATAATCACCTCTCCCGGCTCGTCTATCTGGTCTTCTTCGCGGGTCTCGCTCGCGATGGCGCTGGACTCAATCACGCGCTCGTAAAGAATGAACAGCAGCGGTGTCAGCAGCATGGATAGAGCGATTACCAGCAAAAGCTGATCGGCGACGGCTGAGGGGAGCACATTGTTGGCAAGCGAAAAGGACAGCAGGACAAAGCCGAATTCCCCCGCCTGCGCCAGGCTGAGCGATAGCAGCCAGCGGTCGGTGCCGCGCAATCCGAAGACTGTGCCGAGGACGTAAAGAATCGCGATCTTGATGACGATCAACCCCAGCGTCAGGCCGATGGTCAGCGCGAGGCTTTGCCATAGAAGCGCGAAGTTGATCCCCGCGCCCACCGTCATGAAAAACACGCCCAAAAGCAGACCGCGGAACGGGTCGATGTCGCTTTCCAACTCGTGCCGGTACTCGCTGTTGGCCAGAACGACGCCCGCGATAAAGGTGCCCAATGCCGGCGACAGACCGACCAACGACATCAAAAGCGCGATGCCGACGACCATCGACAGGGCGGTGGCCACGAAAAGCTCGCGCAGCCCGGCGGTTGCGATAAAGCGGAACGCAGGACGGGTCAAAAAGCTGCCGCCGAGAATTACGGCGGCCACGGCCCCGAGCGTGACGAGCGCGGTTTGCCAACCGTTCAATCCGTCGACAAGGCTCATCCCCGAGCCATGCCCGTCGCCGTGATCATCTCCGTGCGTGTC
Organism: Pseudomonadota bacterium; assembly: GCA_039193985.1. GTDB lineage: Bacteria > Pseudomonadota > Alphaproteobacteria > Rhodobacterales > Rhodobacteraceae > JAJDOD01. The sequence continues at coordinate 4,515 of JBCCWG010000024.1, read as the reverse complement.
GGCGCCATGTTCGCCGCCATGCGCCTCGGTCGCCAGTTCCGCGCCGTGACCTGCAGCGAGGTCGGCCATCTCAGGAATGGCCAGCAAGGGGATCAGCGCGAGGATCGGGATGACGGCAACATCTTGCGTCAACAGAACCGAAAAGCTCGATTCGCCGCCCCGGCTTTTCATCAGGCCTTTTTCGTTCAACGTTTGCAGGATAATTGCGGTCGAGGACAGGGCCAGGATCAGACCGATCGCCAAGGACACCGTCCAGCCCTGCCCGAACAACATGGCGACCGCCATGATTGCCCCGGTCGTCAGCACGACCTGACCGCCGCCCAGCCCCAGAAGCTGATTGCGCATCTTCCAGAGGTGGCGCGGCTCAAGTTCGAGGCCGACGAGAAACAGCATCATGACCACGCCGAACTCGGCAAAGTGCTGGATCGAGACGACATCCACGCCGAGGAGTCTCAGGACCGGGCTGATCAGAATGCCTGCGATCAGGTAACCCAACACGGACCCAAGGCCAAAGCGCGTCGCCAGGGGCACTGACATGATGCCAGCGAAGAGGAAGATAAAGGCGAGAAGCAGGAAGTCGGTCATGCCGCCACGATAGATGTTGAGACCGACAGAGCAAGCTGCGATCCGGGTTGCGGCAATTTCAACGTCATATTTTCCTTGCCAAAAAGGCGATGGCTTTTATCGTGGGCTCAACGCTTGCTGAACAAGCGATATACTCTCAGGGAGGACTGAATGACCACTGTCAGCATGACCGTGAACGGCAAGGCCGTTTCCGCCGATGTCGAGGACCGGACGCTTCTCGTCGACTATCTCCGCGAGACCCTGCGTTTGACCGGGACGCATGTGGGATGTGACACCAGCCAGTGCGGCGCCTGCGTCGTGCATGTGGACGGGAAGGCCGTCAAAGCCTGCACCCTGCTTGCGGCCCAGGCCGATGGTACCGAGGTGACGACGATTGAAGGCATCGCAAACGGTGAATTGCACCCGATGCAAAAGGCGTTCAACGACAACCACGGTCTGCAATGCGGGTTCTGCACGCCGGGCATGATCATGAGCGGGATCGACATGGTCAACCGCTACAAGGCCGAGGGCAAAGCGCTCGACGAGGGTGCGATCCGGGCAGAGCTGGAGGGCAACATCTGCCGCTGCACCGGCTACCACAACATCGTGAAATCGATCAGCCAGGCCGCTGGCGAGATGTAATTCTGCCCTGAAGGGCAAACTGAGCGAGGGTCCGCTATCCTGCAGGGCCCCAGCAAGGGAGGAAGACATATGAGCGAAGGAATTGGCGCCGCCGTCAAGCGCAAGGAAGACAAGCGTTTCACCACCGGCGCAGGTCGCTATACCGACGATATCGTCCTTGAAAACCAGGCCTACGCGGCCTTTGTGCGCAGCCCCCATGCGCATGCCAAGATCACCGGCATCGACAAATCCGCAGCCGAGGGCATGGACGGTGTGTTGGCCGTTCTGGACGGCAAACAACTGACCGGTGACGGCATCGGCAACATCATCTGCGGCTGGGCCATCACCTCGAAAGACGGCAGCCCGATGAATATGGGCGCTTGGTCAGCGCTGGCGACTGATACTGTCCGCTATGTGGGCGACGCGGTTGTTGCTGTCGTCGCCGAGACAGCCGCACTGGCGCGCGAAGCGGCTGAGGCCGTGGTCGTGGACTACGAAGAGTTGCCGGTCGCCGCGCATATCGATGCAGCCCTTGCCGACGGCGCGCCACAAATCCACGACAACGCCCCAGGCAACGTGATCTATGACTGGGAAATCGGTGAGCGTGAGGCGACCGAAGCCGCCATCGCCGGTGCGGCGCATGTCACGAGCATGGACATCACAAACAACCGTCTCAGCCCCAACGCGATGGAGCCCCGCGCGGCAATCACCAAGTATGACGCGGCGGAGGATCACTATACGCTCTACACCACCAGCCAGAACCCGCATGTGGCGCGCCTTGTGCTCAGCGCGTTCTATCAGGTGGCGCCCGAGCACAAGCTGCGCGTGATCGCACCAGATGTCGGCGGCGGTTTCGGGTCGAAGATCTACATCTACCCCGAAGAAATCGTCTGCCTCTGGGCCGCGATGAAGACCAAGCGCTCGATCAAGTGGACGGCGGACCGGACGGAAGCCTTCCTGACGGATGCACATGGCCGCGACCACGTGACGACGGCGAAGATGGGGTTCGACGCGTCGGGCAATATCGTGGGCTTCCAGGTGGCGACCAAGGCCAATTTCGGCGCATATATGTCGCTCTTCTCCAGCGCCGTGCCGACTTATCTTTACGCCACGCTTCTCAGCGGCACCTACAACATCCAGAACATCTATGCCGAGGTGCTGGCGGTCTATACCAACACCGTTCCTGTGGATGCCTATCGCGGTGCGGGTCGGCCCGAGGCGAGCTATCTGGTCGAACGGATGATGGAAACCGCTGCACGCGAGATGGGCAAGGACCCGGCCGAGTTGCGCCGTCAGAACTTCGTGAAGGAGTTCCCGCACCAGACCCCGGTCATCATGCAGTACGATTCCGGTGATTTCGAAGGGAACCTCAATCAGGCGATGGAGGCTGCTGACTGGGCGGGCTTTGGAGCCCGTAAGGCCGAAAGTGCCGCACGCGGTAAGCTGCGTGGCATCGGTATGTCGTGCTATATCGAGGCCTGCGGCATCGCGCCGTCGGCCGCCGTCGGCTCGCTCGGTGCTGGTGTCGGCCTTTGGGAAAGTGCCGAGGTGCGTGTGAACCCGGTGGGAACAATCGAGATCCTGACCGGCTCGCACAGCCATGGGCAGGGGCACGAGACCACGTTCGCGCAGGTCGTGGCAGAACGCTTTGGCGTGCCGCTCGACTCGATCCAGATCGTCCATGGCGACACCGACAAGGTGCAGTTCGGCATGGGGACTTACGGCTCGCGCTCCGGCCCGGTGGGGCTCAGCGCCATCGTCAAGGCGCTGGACAAGGTCGAGACCAAGGTCAAAAAGATCGCGGCGCATCTCTTGGAGGCGTCCGAGGCCGACATCGTGATCGAAGAAGGTCAGGTGAAGGCGCAGGGCACCAACAAGGCGCTGGGCTGGCATGAGGTTGGGCTTGCGGCTTACACCGCGCACAACCTGCCGCCCGACATGGAGCCGGGGCTGAAGGAAGGCGCGTTCTACGACCCGCTGAACTTCACCTTCCCCATGGGTTGCTTCATCTGCGAGGTCGAGGTTGACCCTGACACCGGCAAGACCGAAATCCTGAAGTTTGTCGCGTCAGACGACTTCGGTGTCATCATCAACCCGATGATTGTCGAAGGTCAGGTTCATGGTGGCATTGCACAGGGCGTCGGACAGGCGCTGCTGGAAGAGGTCGTCTATGACGAAAGCGGCCAGCAACTGTCGGCCAGCTACATGGACTATACCATGCCGCGCGCCGATGACGTGCCAAGCTATGACGTGCTGCACCACAACACCAAGTGCACCACCAACCCGCTTGGCATCAAAGGCTGCGGTGAGGCCGGGGCCATCGGCTCGCCGCCTGCAGTGATCAACGCGATCACCAACGCCATCGGCAACAACGATATCAGTATGCCGGCCACACCGGCCAAGGTCTGGGCTGCGATCAACTCGGCCAAGATGGCAGCGGAATAAGGGAGAGAGAGATGCACAACACGACCTATCACAAGGCGTCAAGCGCCGACGAAGCGGTCTCGCTCCTGTCCGGAGCGGAAGATGGCGCGTTTCTGGCCGGGGGTCAGACGCTGTTGCCGACGATGAAGCAAAGGCTGGCAGCACCGTCCGATCTTGTCGACATCTCGGGTATCGACGAGATGCGGGGCGTCTGCGTTTCCGGCAGCACGGTGACCATCGGGGCGGCGACCAAGCACGCCGAAGTGGCGGCAAGCGCCGAATTGCGGGCAGTTTGCCCGTCGCTTTGCGATCTGGCCTCGCATATCGGCGACCCGGCGGTCCGGCATATGGGCACGCTGGGCGGGTCGATTGCCAACAACGACCCGGCGGCCGACTATCCGGCGGCGATGCTGGCGCTAGGTGCCACAATCAAGACCGACAAGCGTGAGATCGCGGCGGACGATTACTTTACCGGCATGTTCTCAACGGCTCTGGACGACGGCGAAATGATCGTCAGCGTGTCCTTCGAGGCACCATCGAAGGGGGCCTATGCCAAGTTCCCCAACCCGGCCTCGCGCTATGCCATGTGCGGCGTCTATGTGGCGCACGGCGCGGATGGCGTGCGTGTTGCCGTGACCGGAGCGGGCGAGGACGGCGTGTTCCGGGCGTCCGACATGGAAGCGGCGCTTGGCGCTGACTTCTCAACCGGGGCTCTTGAGGGCATAAGCGTCAGCGCGGACGGCATGTTGTCGGACATTCACGGCGATGCGGCGTACCGCGCCAATCTGGTAAAAGTGATGGCCAAGCGGGCGGTAGCTGCAGCGGGATAGACTTCGCCGCGCCTTCGGCGCGTTGATCCACTGGGGGAGCTTTGCTCCCCCAGACCCCCTCAGGATATTTTCAGAC
>JBCCWG010000023.1:0-28431 GCA_039193985.1 Pseudomonadota bacterium | reverse complement strand
GATTGCTTCGGCCGAGCAGCGCGCGGTCAAACAGGTGCGCGACGAAGCGGCCAGTATCGCCATCGCCGCCGCATCGGACGTCATCGCGAAAGAGATGAGCGCTGCAAAGGCTGGCGATGGCGATACTGGCCGCTTCGTCGCGCACCTGTTTGACCGCGCGCTGCTCGGCCGAAGCAATCTGATCCTCGGCCGCCTGCACGCGGCGGTCGATCGAAGCCGCGAGGTCGAGCTTGGCCTGTTCGGCCGCTTCCGACGCGCTTTCGCGGGCCTGAGTAACGATCCGGTCAGCCTGTTCCTGCACTTCAAGCTGCTTGCGCTCGTAACTGGCCAGAATCGTCTGTGCTTCGTCGCGGAGGGCGCGCGCTTCGGCCAATTCGGACCCGATGGTCTCGGCGCGCTTGTCCAGCATGCCCGCAATCATCGACGGCACCTTCATATAGAAAATGATACCGATGAAGATCAGGAACGAGAGTGCGACCACGAAATCGGTGTTCTTCAGCGAGTAAAACTCGGCCGAAAACGGGTTCTTCGTTGCAGCGGCGACAGGCGTTGCTACGGCAATGGCAAGAAGGGTCAGTGTGCGCTTCATGTGGCTTACCCCTTTGCCCGCGCTGTTACGGCGGCTTCGACCGCAGCGGCGTCGACGTCCACGCCCATGGCCGAAACCACTTCGCGGGCTGTGTCTTTGGCCACGTCCTTGATTGCTGCGGCGGCACCTTCCTGTATCTCGGCGATGCGCGCTTCGCTCTCGGCGGTACGGGATGCGATTTCAGCGTCGGCCTTGGCCATGGCGGCGTCGACCTCGGCCTGTATTTCGGCCTTGGCTTCACCGGCGATGCGCCCGGCTTCGGCGCGGGCATCGGACAGCGCTTTGTTATAGGCTTCTTCCGCCTCGGCAGCTTTTGCCTTGAGCTCTTCCGCCGCAGCGAGGTCGTTGGTGATCGTGCCCTGCCGCTCGGCAAGCACCGAGGCAATACGGGGCAGCGCGACTTTCGACAGCACGAAATAGATCACGACGAGCGTCACGACGAGCCAGAAGATCTGGTTCGAAAACGTCGTTACGTCCAACTGTGGCAGACCGGAGTTTCCGGCGGCTGCGTCTGTTTCTGTCGCCATGGCGACCTCCTCAAACCTTCTTGGATCATCTCCGGCGCCTGACACGGCACCGGAGAGCGTAAGGATCGTTGGAGTCTTAGACGGCGAACATCAGAAGCAGAGCGACGAGGAACGAGAAGATCCCGAGCGCTTCTGCGAATGCGATGCCGATGAAGAGTGTTGCGGTCTGACCGGCGGCTGCCGACGGGTTCCGCAGGGCGCCGGCGAGGAAGTTGCCGGCTACGTGGCCCACACCGATGGCAGCAGCGCCCGAGCCGATGGCTGCGAGGCCTGCACCAATGAATTGACCCATGTTTGCGATATCGCCTTCCATGTCTTGTCTCCTTACGCTGGAAGTTGTCGTTCGGCGGGGCATCCCGCCAAAGCTCTAGTGATGCGGGTGAAGCGCGTCCTTCAGGTACACGCATGTGAGAATTGTAAATACATAGGCCTGGATGGCTGCCACCAGCAGCTCAAGCCCGTAGATTGCTGTCACGCCGACAATGGCCAGCGGTGCGGCTGCCGTGATCTGGGCAAAGCCCGCGAACACCTTGACCACCGCGTGGCCGGCCATGATCGCACCGAACAGACGCACCGAGTGGCTGACGGGACGGGCGAAGAACAGGATGAATTCGAGGACGGCCAGGATCGGGCGCATCACCGGCGGCGCCGAGGTGAGCCAGAAGAGTTTCAGGAACCCGACACCGTGCTTCACGAAGCCGACAATGATGACTGTCAGGAAGACTGCCAGCGCCATGACGGCGGTGACCGCGATATGCGACGTGGTCGAAAAGCTGGTCGGGATCAGCGCCAGCATGTTGGCAACAAGAATGAACAGGAACAGTGTGAAGATGTAGGGGAAGAACTTCACGGCGTCTTTACCAGAGACGTCTTCCACCATCTTGTAGATAAACCCATAGGCGAGTTCCGCGATCGACTGCATTCGCGATGGGATTTGTGCGCGCCCGCTTGAGCCCACAACGAAGAAAAGAACGATGACAAGGATGGTCAGCGCCATCCAGAGCGTGACATTGGTGATCGTGAACGTGCCGATCGGACCATCGCCGAAAAGCGGTTTTACGATGAACTGATCCATCGGGTGGAAAACCAGCCCGCCGCCTTCGCTATGCGCGTCGTCTGCCACGTGTCAGTCCCTTTCCTCTTCGCCCTGCGGCGCCGTCATATCTTTTGCGGTGGCGATCATTGCCTTCACACCCGCCGCGAACCCCAAGAGCAGGAACACAACCATCAGCCACGGCGACGTGCCCAACAGCAGGTCCAGCCCGTATCCCATGGCAAAGCCCACAGCCATGCCCGCCACCAGTTCGATCACCATGCGCCACGCGTTCTGAGCCTGGCTGTAGTGCTCTTCCTGGTGTCGCTTCGGCCGCTCGGCAGCACGCTTTTCGGCCAGCTTGGCCTCTAGCGCGTCCAGCCGGGCCTTCCGATCTGCATCGGTTTCGGCCATGGCACCCGCTCCCATGAGAACTCGGCGCATGTCTAGCAGGGGTGGGGAGAGAGTCAATTGCGGTACGATCTGAAAAAAGTGTTGTTTATCAGCATCTTGAGGTCGAACGGACAATGCGCTGCGCCAGCGCGATATTCAACCGCTGGGTTGAAAGTCAGCCAGTCAGAGGTAGCGTACCCAACGACCGTGGAAATCGACGCGCCCCAGCGGCCAGCTGACACCGTCGGGATAGCGGGTCAGCACCATGCCGGCGCCGGGTTTTTGGCCATCTGCCTCCATCCCGAAACGATACACTGGACCGGGTGCCTGTCGAAGAGCTGTTTCAATTCGGGCGCGCACTGTTTCGGGAAAATACTGCCAGGCAACTGTGTGGAGGACCACCGGAAGGTGGTCCGGCACAGGGGGTGCCAACTCGGTTTCAATCCAGGCAGCAGCGTCGCCGCGCATCAACGAGACGGGAACCTTGCCCGCAATACGGATTGCCGCATCGGTCAGCGCCAGCCGCTCGGGCTGATCGGGCCAGAGATAGGCGCGCAGGCGCAACTGGTCTTCCGGATCGGCGGGATCGAGCGGGTTCAGGTCGACGCCCTTGCGGGACACGATACGGGGCAGCGCTGCGGGCGGTTCAGGTCCGGTCCAGTCAGGGTGCAGCACCATGTCAGAAGCTGCATCACCAAGGGCACCGTTCGGAGTGATCAGGCGAAAGTGGTCGGCGCGCAGGTTCAGTCCGCCGCTCGCGCCCAGTTCCAGCAGACCGATGGGGGTGCCCGGTTCGCGCGCCGCCACCTCGGCCAGGGCCGGGAGGATGGCGGCCGCGCGCCGCACTTCATTGGTTTGCGGCGGTTGATCGAGCCATTGCAGAATCTGCGCTGCATGCTCGGACATCACATTGACGACTGCGTTCCAAAGCGTGTCGTCATCGACATCCGCCGGGGGATAGACATCCTGCAGCGCGCGGCCCTCGATCTTCAGTGCATGGAGCGCGCCCGCGAGCCGTAAAGGCGCATTGTCGGCAGCGGGCGACGGGTCGCCTGTCCAGCCCAGAATGCGGTCGCCAACGGCGCTGTCAGCGGTCAGGCGGTCACCGACCAACGGCATTAAACGCCCCATGAATGGCGAACCCAATGCCGCACAAGCCCGACCCTGAGCGGCAAAGGCCTGACGGATGGTCACGTGAACTTGTCCATCAGCTTTTGAAGGGCTGAGCGGGTGTCTTCTGCGTCCGGCGCGGGTTGTTTTGCATCCGCCGAAGGATTGGCGGATTTTGGCCGCCGGTCACCGGTCGAGGATCTCGGCGGATTGAGCCGCAGAGCAACGGCATTTTGAAACCGACCGGTGTCGCCATCTGCAAGAGACGGCGCGCCGTCTGCGATGCCCCGCAGCATATCGTCCAGCCAGTCCTGATCCGCTTTGGCGAAGTCCTTCAGCACGTAGTGCGGCACCGCGTCCTTGTGGCCCGGATGCCCGACGCCGATGCGCACGCGCTGGTAAGCGTCTCCGATATGCGCATGAAGCGAACGCAGCCCGTTATGCCCGGCGTGACCGCCGCCTTGCTTGACGCGAAGCTTTGCCGGCGCAAGATCGATCTCGTCGTGAAAAACGGTCACGTCGGTGGGGTCGAGTTTGAAAAACCGCACGGCTTCCCCGACCGACTGGCCGGATTTGTTCATGAACGTCTCCGGCTTGAGAAGCGTGACCTTCTCGGCGCCCAGGCGACCTTCGCTCACAAGGCCCTGAAACTTGCCGCGCCACGGTCCGAACCCGTGTGCATTAGCGATCAGTTCGACCGCCATGAACCCGATGTTGTGGCGATTGCCAGCGTATTTGGCACCGGGGTTTCCCAGCCCAACAAAAAGCTTCATCACCGCCCCCATGGGTCAGGTCATCTAGCGTCCGACGCTTCCGAAGGCCCGCCGTTGGTCTTCACCCAGTCCAAGCCAGCCCGCTGTCACGCGGGCAATGTGATCCACAAGACGCGGGCGTTGCCCGCGGCCCTGCAACTGGGCAACGACTGCGGCATCGCCGACAAACGCCTCGAGATCGGCCTGAATAGTCTCGGCTTCCGTTATAGGGTCGGCGGTGCGCGCGTCAAAGACCTGAACTGCGTACGCAATGTTATGCACGGCCCCCGGAGCACGTGCGACGGCGGCAGGTGTTACGGCGTGGAAATGGTCCAGCCGCGCAACGATTGTCACCGGTCGAGTACCGGAAAGGGGGGCTGCGCCCCGTCGGATACCTTCGTCGAGGATACGTCCGACCTGGGCGCGGCGGTCGCCGAACGGTTCGCCGTGCCAGACGATGTCGGCGTTAGGCGCGTAAGTGTTGTCGTTGCTGACCGACAAACTGGACGGGACGCGCACGTCGACATTCTGGAGCTTCCACAGCGACGACTCAACCGGGTCGAGCCCGTTCTCATATTCCACCTGCCATCTGCCGCAGCCGGAAAGCAGCAATGCGGGGACGCCCAACAATACAGTTCTTCGGTTCATCTGTCCGAGCCTCTTCTCGATCCTGCGCAATTCTGAGCGCTGCGCGTTATGCGCATTTTGTCAGAGTCACAGACATTTTTCCATAATTTGTCAGTTTTAGGGCCATCCCATGGGCAAGAAGGGCGGAAACAGCACAGATCCGGCGGATTTTGGCTGTTTCTCGCCGTTTCCCAATGTCAGGGAGTGACGGAGAGCTTCAAGGAGTTGCTTGGGTGAGCACCAAAGCCAAAACGCGCGCCGAGCCTTCCGGCGCCGTCATGCAGGCCGATTACGTTGTGGTCGGAGCAGGTTCTGGTGGTTGTGCGGTAGCCTATCGCCTTGCTGAAGCGGGCCATTCTGTCATTGTCGTGGAGTTCGGCGGTAGTGACTGGGGGCCCTTTATTCGGATGCCGGGCGCCCTGTCGTACCCGATGAACATGGCGCAATATGATTGGGGATACAGAACCGAGCCCGAGCCGCATATGAATGGGCGTGTGATGGCCGCGCCCCGTGGCAAGGTGATTGGCGGGTCGTCTTCTATCAACGGCATGATCTTCGTGCGGGGCCATGCCCGCGACTTTGACACCTGGGCGCAAATGGGGGCTCAGGGTTGGAGCCATGCCGATGTGCTGCCCTATTTCAAGCGGATGGAGACATGGCACGGGCCGAAGGCCTCTCGCTGGCGGGGTGGCACGGGCCCGGTGCACGTCACGCGGGGCGCACGCGCCAATCCGCTTTATCACGCCTTCGTCGAAGCCGGTCGACAAGCGGGTTACGAGGTCACCGACGACTATAATGGCGAGAAACAGGAAGGATTCGGCGCGTTTGAGCAAACCGTCTACAAAGGGCGGCGGTGGTCGGCGGCGGATGCCTATCTGAAGCCGGCGCTTCGTCGCTATAACTTGCGCCTCGTCCAGGGTTTGGCGCAGCGCATTCTGATCGAGAAGGGACGCGCAGTTGGGGTGACCTTGCAGTCAACGCCGCGTGTGCGGATGGCTTCCATGCGGAGTACCTCACCACATATCATGACCGAAGCGCTCGTCACGCAGGTGCGAGCGCGGCGCGAGGTTATCCTTGCCGCCTCGGCCTTCAACACGCCGAAGTTGCTGATGCTCTCTGGCATTGGTCCTGGCGAACATCTCTCCGAGCATGGCATCCCCGTGATCGCCAACCGGCCCGGTGTCGGCGCGAACCTGCAGGACCATCTCGAAGTCTATTTCCAGATGCGTTCGTCGCAGCCGATCACGCTTTACCGCTATTGGAATCTTTTGGGTAAAGCCTGGGTTGGCGCGCGCTGGTTGCTGTCGCGAACGGGCCCCGGCGCCACGAATAACTTTGAAAGCTGCGGCTTCATCCGGTCGCGTGCCGGCGTCGAGTATCCTGATATCCAGTTCCACTTTCTGCCGATTGCCGTGCGCTATGATGGCAAGATGATTGCCGAGGGCCATGGGTTTCAGGCGCATGTCGGCCCGATGCGCTCACCGTCACGCGGCACCGTGCGCCTCAAAAGCGCCGATCCTGCGGCATCGCCCGAGATCCGGTTCAACTATATGTCGACGCCCGAGGATTGGGCGGACTTCCGTCGAACTCTGCGCCTGACCCGCGAGATCTTTCAGCAGGACGCGTTCAAGCCTTATTCTGCTGGTGAGCTCTTGCCCGGTGCGCAGGCCACATCCGATGAGGATCTTGACGCCTTCGTCCGGGAGCATGGCGAAAGTGCGTATCACCCCTGCGGGACTTGCCGCATGGGTGACGCGGCCGATCCCAATGCGGTGGTCGATCCGGAAGCGCGGGTCATTGGTATAGAAGGTTTGCGTGTGGCCGACAGTTCGATCTTCCCTCAGGTGCCGAATGGCAACCTGAACGCGCCGTCGATCATGGTCGGCGAAAAAGTCGCGGCGCACATCCTTGGCCAGACATTACCCAGGGACGAGGTGTCACCATGGATCCACCCAAATTGGAGTTCCGAGCAACGCTGAGCCGAAGGCTTTCTTCTTGGTGCAAATACTCCGGGGTCTGGGGCAGAGCCCCAGCGGGTCGAAATCAACGCAAGCTCAGGCCGCCTTGTCGAGGCCGAAGGCGTCGTGCAGCGCCTGCACGGCCAGTTCCATGTATTTCCGGTCGATCAGCACCGAAATCTTGATCTCGGATGTGGTGATGACCTTGATGTTCACGCCCTCATCCCGCAGGGCCTGGAACATCTGCGCCGCGACTCCGGCGTGGCTGCGCATGCCGATGCCGACGACCGAGACCTTCGCGACATTCTCGTCAGTCACAAGTTCTGCATAGTTCACGTCGCCGCTTTCCTTGACCGCCGTCATGGCGGCCTTGGCACGCTCAACCTGATTGGTCGGCAGTGAAAAGGTCATGTCGGTACGCCCGTCTTCCGAGATGTTCTGTACGATCATGTCCACGTTCACGCCCGCATCGGCCAATGGCCCGAAAATGGCCGCAGCGATGCCGGGCCGGTCAGCGACCGAGAGAAGGGTCATTTTGGCTTCGTCGCGACTATAGGCGACCCCGGCGACAACGTTGCTTTCCACGATATCCTCCTCGGAACAAACCAGCGTACCAGCGTTTTCGTTGTTGTCCTCAAAACTCGACAGAACCCTGAGGCGCACATTGTAGCGCATGGCGAGTTCCACCGAACGCGTCTGCAGCACTTTGGCCCCGAGCGAGGCCAGTTCCAGCATTTCCTCGAACGCGATTTTTTCGAGCTTACGCGCCTTTGAAGTGATCCGCGGATCAGTTGTATAGACACCGTCCACGTCGGTGTAGATGTCGCACCGTTCCGCACCGAAGGCGGCGGCAAAGGCGACCGCGGTGGTGTCCGACCCGCCCCGACCAAGTGTCGTGACCCGGTTCTCAGGGCTGATCCCCTGAAAGCCCGCGACCACGGCAACGCGCATGCCTTCGGCGAACTTGGCGGTGATCGCCTCGGTCCCGATATCTTCGATCCGGGCGGCGGCGTGGGCGTTGTTGGTGGCAAGCGGCACCTGCCAGCCTTGCCAACTGCGGGCGGGCACATCCATTTCCTGCAGCGTCAGGGCCATCAAGCCAGCGGTCACCTGCTCACCAGAAGAAACGACGGCATCGTATTCGCGCGCATCATAAAGCTTGGACGTCTCTTCGACCCAACCCACCAGTTCATTGGTTTTACCTGCCATGGCCGAGACGATGACGATGACATCGTAGCCATTCGCCACCTCGCGCCCGACCCGCTTGGCGGCGCGACGGATACGGTCGAGCGTGGCGACCGACGTGCCGCCGAATTTCATCACCAGGATGGGCATTGGTCCCCAGACCTCTGTCGTTCGCGCCGCCTGTTACGGGATGCCCCGGGGGAGAGCAATGGTTAATCGGGTGCGCGATTTGGCGGGAAGACAGGTGAGCGTACAACATGATAACGCCGGAAAACAAACAGTTTGGGGCGAATCTGCAGTTTCTGTATCAAGTCAGCACTTGGTCGGTGGAGAGATCGGTTTCAAACCCGAAACGGAGAGGTAAGTGGGTCGCTAGTTGCCCAAAATCATCTCGCGCAAAGTCCGGTTTGCGGACAAAGTGCTCGTTCGCTGCGGCTGCGCGAAGGTCAGCTAAGCCTTGACTTCCAGATTTGTCGCCTCGCTTCGTCTCGGCCTTCGTATTCTGCAACAGCTGCATACAATTCGTCAGGCGCGAGCGCGGTCTCCCCTTTCGCATTCCGTGTGATCTGCATCGTATACCATGCGGTCACGCCGCCTTCTGGCGGGTTCTTGAAACGTGGAAACTGCGGTTCACTACGCTGACCAGTCAGCCAATAGGACGGCAGTTCTGGATCGACCACGAGCGCGCGAGCCAACCCAATTAGATCGGCCTTGCCGTCTAGAATTGCGCTTTCGGCTTGAGTGAGAGTTTTGAATCCGCCTGTGACCATCAAAGGCATGTTGGTCTTTTTACGGGCACGACCTGCGAATTCTAAGAAATAGGGGCCCGAGCCTGCCCGATCAGACGAGGATGCTGCACCGGGGAAGTATGTACCGCCGCTGATGTCGATAAGATCGATTGCTGTCTTGTCGACTGCGGCGATCACCTCAAGGGCCTCGTCTTCGGCAAAACCGCCCTCAAGCTGATCGGTGGCATTCAATTTGATACACACCGGATACTTGGGGCCTACAGCTTCTCGAACGGCTTCGATCACTTCGAGAAGCAGCCGCATCCGGTTTTGCAAAGAACCGCCATAGGCATCCCCGCGTTTGTTGAACAAGGGTGATAGAAACTGATTGAGCAGAAATCCATGCGCTGCGTGCACTTCCACGCCACCGAACCCTAGTTCCTTTGCAAGGCTTGCGGTGCCAGCAAATTCGGCGGGCAGTGCGTGTATCTCGTCCAAAGACAACGCGCCGCAAGTCAGGCCGGGCAATTCCAGCGCGCTTGGTCCCTTTGGTGTACTGATTGGGGCATCCGCCATCGCGCCCGCGTGTCCAAGTTGGAGCCAAAGATGCGCGTTGTCGGATGCACCTGCATTTGCGAGGCGTTTGAGCATGTCTCGATCTGAATGGCCATTCAAAATGAGGTTGCCGGGCTTCTCTGCAAAATGGGGAGTAGCTTGAACCTCGCCAATGATGGACAATGCAAGCCCGCCTTTGGCCCACCGTCCGTAAAGCCTGATCTGATCGTCGGTTGGGTTGCCAGCGCCGTCGCCCAGTGAATCCGACATTGCGGACTTGGCGATCCGGTTCTTTAACGTTGCACCGCATGGCAAGGTTAAAGGTTGGGCAAGTGGTGAAGTTTGTGCTTTAGACATAGCGCCTCGTAGTTCTTTTGTCCGGATGCGTCAAAGCTGCCATTCGTCCAAAGCTTAGCTTCGTTCATTAAGGCTCTCACCTGACCTTTACCTAACCCGCTAACACCCGATCCACCCAGGCGGGTACCGTCTCGGTCGCCGGGCCGAGGATCACTTCATCGAATTGGCCCGCCACGTTCGAGGGTTCGAGGTTGATCTCAACCGTGCGCGCGCCCGCGCCGGCAGCCTCGGCGACAAACCCCGCGGCAGGATAGACCGTGCCGCTGGTTCCGATGGCGACAAAAAGGTCGGCGGTCGTCAGGTGCTCGGCAATTTCTGGCAGGTAGAGCGGCATCTCACCGAACCAGACCACATCCGGACGGGTGCTTGTGCCGGCGCATGAGGGGCAGGCATCGTCCAGACGCATCACCAGAGGAGCGGCCCAACGCGCGTCACAGTCCGTGCAGCGCGCGATCCCATGGGCCCCGTGCATGTGGATCGCGTCCGAACCCGCCGCCTCGTGCAGCGAGTCAACGTTTTGGGTGATCAGCGCGATCTCATGCGTGTATTCGGCCTGCAACCGGGCCAATGCGAAATGCGCGGCGTTGGGTTCGGCACCGGCTGCGTTGCGGCGGCGCATATTGTAAAAATCGATGACTTTCTCAGGGTTGCGGGCGAACCCTTCGGGTGTTGCAACTTCCTGCAAATCGTATTTCGTCCAGACCCCGCCCTTGTCACGAAAGGTTCCGAGGCCGCTTTCCGCCGAGACACCGGCGCCGGTCAAAATGACGATCTTCATGGCACATGTCTCCTTTGACGCGCTTTGCTGCTAACTCTGTCCAAGTTCAAAGGGAAGGAAAAGCCGATGAAGGTGCTTTGTGTCTGTCTGGGGAACATTTGCCGATCGCCCAGCGCCGAAGCCGTCTTGCGCGCCATGGGCGGTGAAACGATCATCGTCGACAGTGCGGGCACCGGGACATGGCACGTGGGCAATCCGCCGTACGGTCCGGCCATCGCGGCAGCCCGCGACCGTGGCTATGACCTGTCGCCCTTGCGCGCACGCAAGTTCGAGCAACGCGATTTCAGCGAGTTCGACCTGATCCTTGCCATGGACGCGCAAAACCTGGCCGATATCGAGGCGTTGCGCCCCAGTGGCAATGAAACGCCCGTGCGTCTCTTTCTGGACTACGCGCCCGAAATCGGCCGGACCGAGGTACCGGACCCCTATTTTACGGGCGATTTCGAGGGCGCGCTAAATTTGATCGAAACGGCCGCACGCGGCCTGCTTCGCGAACTGTGATCGGATCGTCGTCCCGATTGCGCCAAGTCCCGTTTTTTCCGTTTTACCCGTCTTGCGACACATGATCTATTTGTTGCGAGGGCGGAGGACCGCCTCGGCGGAGCACGAATGGTCGAGCAGAAAGAAAGTGAAAGCCGCAAACTCTTGCAGCGGCTTCGGGATACCTTGGCCGAAGACACCGCCGGTCAGGAAAGGCTGGACAGCATTGTCGGCCTGATCGCGTCGTCGATGCAAACCGAGGTTTGTTCCATATATCTCTTCCGTGATTCCGAAACGCTTGAGCTTTGCGCGACCGAGGGCCTGAACCCGGAGTCCGTGCATCAGACGCGCATGAAGATGGGCGAAGGTCTCGTCGGCCGCGCAGCCCGCGACGGCGCGGTTGTGAACGAGGCGGATGCGCCCAACGCACGCGGGTTTCGGTTCATGCCGGAAACGGGCGAGGAGGTGTTTTCCTCGTTCTGTGGCGTCCCAATCACGCGGCTCGGCGACAAGTTGGGCGTGCTGGTCGTGCAATCCCGCGAAGCGCGCGCATTCTCGGACGATGAGGTTTATGCGCTCGAGGTCGTGGCCATGGTGCTGGCCGAGATGACCGAGCTTGGCGCTTTCGTCGGTGAAGGCGAGGCGCTGAAGGCAAGGCATACCAACCCCGCTCTGTTTCGTGGCGGCATTGGCCAGGAGGGGGTGGCAGAGGGCCATGTCTGGTTGCATGAGCCCCGCGTGGTCGTCACCAATGTGATTTCCGACGATCCCGTGGCCGAGACCGAACGCTTGCGCAAGGCGGTCGAGCAGTTGCGCGTGTCGGTCGATGACATGCTGAAGTCCGTCGGACAGGACCCGGTTGACAAAGACCAGCGCGAGGTTCTGGAAGCCTATAGGATGTTCGCCAACTCCCGGTCGTGGCTGAAGCGGATGGAAGAGGATATCGGGGCAGGTCTATCAGCCGAAGCCGCCGTTGAAAAAGAGCAGTCGGCGGCGCGCGCGCGACTGGGAAAGGCGGCGGATCTCTACTTGCGCGAGCGTCTGCAAGACCTCGACGATCTCTCGAACCGGCTTTTGCGGATCCTGACCGGCCAGGGCTCGGATACCGGCGCCGATATGCCGGAAAAGGCGATCCTCGTGGCGCGCAACATCGGGCCGGCTGAGTTGCTGGACTATGGGCGTGGCGAGTTGAAGGGGATCGTCCTCGAGCAGGGGTCAGTCGGCAGCCATGCGGCGATTGTTGCGCGTGCCTGGGCCATTCCGCTGGTCGTTCACACCGGTGGGCGGATCACAACCGAAGCGCTGAACGGCGACCACATCATGGTCGATGGTGACCAGGGAATCGTACACCTGCGGCCCGATGATACGGTGGTCACGGCATTTCGCGACAAGATTGCGATGCAGGCGAAGGCTCAGGAGCGCTATGCCGGACTGCGCGACCTGCCGGCTGAATCGAAAGACGGGACCTGCATCTCGATGCACATGAATGCCGGTCTAATCGCCGAGTTGCCGTCGCTGGAGAATTCTGGTGCGGAAGGTGTGGGGCTTTTCCGGACCGAGTTGCAGTTTCTGGCGCGCAACACGGTGCCCCGGCGTGCCGAACTGGCGGGCATCTATGAGCGTGTTCTGGACGCCGCACAGGGCAAACGGGTGATCTTTCGCACGCTGGACATCGGGTCGGACAAGGTTCTGCCTTACATGAAGCGCGAAGATGAGCCGAACCCCGCGCTGGGCTGGCGGGCCATCCGGGTCGGGCTGGACAAGCCGGGTGTCATGCGGATGCAGCTTCAGGCGCTGCTCCGCGCTTCGAAGGGCCGTCCGCTGACCGTCATGTTCCCTTTCATCGCTCAATTCGATGAGTTCAGGGCGGCGCGCCAGCGTCTGTTGGACGAGATCGAGCGCGAGCGGAAACTGGGGCACGACCTGCCGAAGAAGGTCGAGATCGGTGCCATGCTGGAGACGCCGTCTTTGGCCTTTGCGCCCCGGCAGTTTTTCGAGATGGCCGATTTCATTTCAATTGGCGGCAACGATCTCAAGCAGTTTTTCTTTGCCGCCGACCGCGAGAATGAACGGGTGCGCCGCAGGTACGATACGCTGAACGTCAGCTACCTGTCCTTCATCGAGCAGATCGTGCGCCGTTGTGACGAGACCGGAACGCCGGTCAGTTTTTGTGGCGAGGACGCGGGTCGCCCGGTCGAAGCGATGTGCTTTTCGGCCATGGGGTTGCGCGCATTGTCGATGCGGCCCGCGTCAATTGGGCCGGTCAAACATCTCATTCGCCGCGTCGATCTGAGTGAAGCGCGTCGCGTTATCGACGAGGCACGCGGATCGGGCGTGCAATCGGTGCGGGGCGATGTGATGGAGTGGTTGCGGTCGGTCAACTCCCAGTGACTTTGACCTCGCGTAAGCGCCCATAGCCGCGCCAGAACCGGAGCTGCATGGCGACGCAGGCGCAGGCCAGACCAACGGTCAGACCGAGCCAAACGCCCGGACCCTCCCAATCGAGTACGAAGCCAAGAACATAGGCCACAGGCATCCCGATCAGCCAATAGCTGATTATGGCGATCAGCATAGGCAGGCGCGTGTCCTGCACGCCGCGGAGCATTCCGAGCGCCATCACCTGCCCGAAATCAACAAGCTGGAACAGGGCGGCCACCATAAGGAGCGTGGTGCCGACGGCCAGAAGCTCGACGCGGGCTGGCTCGGTCGGGTCGATGAAAAGACCGACGAGAAAGGCGGGCATCAGCAGGAACGCCGCCATCGTCAACACAAGGGCGACCGTCGCGATCAGCATTCCGGCAGTGGCTGCCGCGCGCAGTTCGTCAGGGTCGGACCGGCCCCAGGCCTTGCCCACGCGCACCGTGACCGCCTGGCTCAGGCCAAGTGGGACCATAAACGATACGCTGGTGATCTGAAGTGCGATGCCATGGGCGGCGAGGGGAATCGTCCCGAGCCAACCCATCATGATGCTTGAGGCCGCAAAGAGGCCGGTTTCGGCCAGTAGTGTCAGACCGATGGGCATGCCCAACAAAAACACTGAGCGCAGCGCTTCGGGGTCGGGGCGATGGAAGTTCTTCAACAGTTCATGCTCGGGCTTCTTGCGGAGAGCATAGGCCGTCAGCAGAAAGAGGCTGACCGCGTGGCTGAGGAGCGAGGCGATGCCAGCCCCGACAATACCCAGTTCGGGTGCGCCGAAATTGCCGAAGATCAGCGCATAGTTTGCAATTGCGTTCATCACGGCTGCACCGATGACGGCAAGCAGAATAGCGCGTGTCAGCTCAAGCGCAGAGAGATAGCTTTTCAGTACCTGCACCAGCAGGGCAGGAATCAACCCCAGCCCGAGATAGGGCATGTACTGTCCTGCCAGTGCGGCCACCTCGACCTCTTGACCGATGGCCAACATGATGGGTTCGAAGAAAAAGAAGACCGGGGTGAGGGCTACACCGAACCCGATCGACAGCCAAAGACCCATGCGGGTGACGCGGCGCACCTGGCGTTCGTCGTCCTGCCCCAGCGCGCTGGCCACCATCGGAGTGACGGCCCAGGCAAAGCCTGACCCGAAGATAAAGATGATGAAGAAGACGGCGCTGGCGACCGAGAGGGCCGCCAACCCGGCAACGTCGTACCACCCCATCATCACCGTGTCGGTCACACCGATCAGCATCTGCGCAATGTGACTTCCCACAAGCGGCAGACCCAGTGCCCAAAGGGCACGGGCTTGTGCGCCGACGCGGTTGCGCGGCGTGTCTTGGGCAAGACCAGTTTGCATGGATTGCGCTATAGACCCGCGTTGGGCGTGGGGGCAACGAAAATCGCCGAAACCGGTGGTCTCAGGCGTATTCGACAACCTCGACTTCGATCCCGTCGTGATCGTGGAAGTAGAACCGGCGGCCAGGCTCGTAGTCGGCGTGGTTGATCGGGGTAAACCCTTCTGCCTTCACGCGTGCCTCGACGGCATCGAGATCGTCAACGACAACTGCCCAGTGGTTCAACCCACCCTTTGTGTGGTGGCTGTCGCGCTTCGGCTGTGGGGTCTCGGGAAAGGCAAAGAGTGCCAGATAGTTGTCGCTCGATCCGACATGTACCGTGTATCCGGTTTGCATGCCGGCACCTTCCCAGCGGACGGACCAGCCGAAGATCCGCTCAATCCAGGCGGCAGTCGCCTTGGGATCGCTGACGGTCACGTTTAGATGTTCAAGTTTTGCGGCCATGTCGGCACCTCCAGTCATAAGATGCCCGACGTTGTAATTCCTCAAGCGAACTTGAGGTCAATCCCTAATTTCTTCCGGCTTCACACCCCAGAGAACAGCTTTCGGGACCCAGCCACGCGCACCGTTCGCGTTGATCCGGCACCAGTCCAGGTCGCAGGACCCGAGGCGTGCGACGACGCCGGCTTCCGCATAGGCGTTCACCTCGGCTTCGGTCCCCGGTTTGGTGCGCAAGGGCGTCAGGTCGGTTTCGACAATCACATGACGCGCCCCCGACAGCAGCGAATAGTGCACCCATCCGCCCTGACCGTCGCGATCCTGAACGCGGCGCCAGTGCCCATGCTCCCCGGTTACGCGCAAAGGCATGTTGCGGTGTTTGAAGACCCAATCGATCCTGTGACTGAGTGAAGGTCCACGCCGCACGTTCCCTTCTTCGGCCTTCATTGAGACGAAACGAGGAATGGGCAGGTTCGTGACCTTGCCCCGCTCAACCGCGCTGGCCTTTGTCGTGATGGACATCGCCATGACGGCGATCAGAAATGCGCTGATTGCTTTGTTCACTGCCCTATCTCCTCTCACCGGTGCGCCATTCTGATGACGGCGCTTGTGCCAGCGACGGTTCCTTGCCACTTTGCCACGGACCGGCGCCCAAGAAAAGACGGGAGAGACACAAGACATGCCCCAAACACGACTGAAGGTTGTTGTGACGCGGCGATTGCCTGACGCCGTGGAGACGCGCATGTCGGAACTTTTCGACGTCACCCTCAACCCGGACGACACACCGATGTCGCGAGACGCGCTGGCGGCGGCGATGCGGGATGCCGACGTTCTGGTGCCCACGATCACCGATCAGATCGACGCAGCACTTTTGGCGCAGGCGGGCGAGAACTTGAAATTGATCGCAAGCTACGGCGCGGGTGTCGATCACATCGACATCACGACAGCCCGCCAGCGCGGTATCCTTGTTTCGAACACACCCGGTGTCGTGACAGAAGACACGGCCGATATGACGATGGCTATGATCCTGTCGGTAACACGCCGCATCCCCGAGGGCTTTGCCGTCATGCAGCGCGGGGACTGGTCGGGATGGTCGCCGACGGCCTTGCTTGGCGGGCGGCTTGGCGGGCGGCGCCTGGGCATTCTCGGTATGGGCCGGATCGGGCAGGCTGTCGCGCGACGCGCGGCTGTCTTCGGGTGCCAAGTGCACTATCACAATCGCCGTAGGCTGCGCCCCGAAATCGAGGAGGAGCTTCAGGCCACTTATTGGGAAAGCCTCGACCAGATGGTCAGCCGTGTCGATATCCTCTCGATCAACTGCCCGCATACGCCTTCGACATTTCATCTGATGAATGCACGCCGGTTGAAGTTGATGAAGCCTACCGCTGTGATCGTAAACACGTCTCGCGGTGAGGTGGTCGACGAAAATGCGCTGACGCGGATGTTGCGAACAGACGAGATCGCAGGCGCCGCGCTCGACGTGTTCGAACATGGTTCCGAGATCAATCCACGTTTGCGGGAACTGCCGAACGTCGTGTTATTGCCGCATATGGGCTCGGCCACGTTGGAAGGGCGCATCGAACAGGGAGAGCGGGTGATCATAAATATCAAGACGTTTGAGGATGGGCATCGACCGCCGGACCTGGTCGTGCCATCCATGCTTTGATGCGAATGTCTGCACAACGCCCCAACAAACAGATATGCTTTTTGCTCGCCATCTTAAGCTTGCTTGCCGCCTGTTCGCGCCCGCTCACTCCGGCAGAGGAAGCTTTCGCGAACGATCTTTTCGGTGAGGGTCTCGACACCTCGAAAGTACGCGTGACACAAGGATTGGGTGTCGTGCCGCTTTATCGCACCGTCCCGGGGAAGGTCACACTGGTTGAGGGGACGGATCGCGCGTGTCTGCGCACGCCGCAACCGCGCGGCGCGCAACCCCCACAGGCCTTCGCCCTCGGCAATCGTTTGCATTTTGATACCGGGCTTTATTCTACTGATATGATCGTCCGATGGCCCGATGCCATGCGGGTGCCACAGGCTTTGATTTTCGCGCATGAGTTGACCCATGCCTGGCAATGGCAGAACCGCGCCGTGACCGGCTATAGCCCGGCGCGCGCGGTGGCCGAAAGCATTGAACTGGCCGATCCGTATTTTTCCGAAGGGCAGGCGCCGTTCTTCAGTTTTGGCTACGAGCAACAGGCCGCGATCGTCGAGGACTATGTCTGTTTCGCCTTTGCCAACCCAAACCATCCGCGCCGTGCCGAGTTGCGTGCGATCCTGGCGCCGGTGTTTCCGCTTGATGCCTTCGATGCGGCCATCGCTCGGTGAGCGCAGCGAACAACATCGCGCTTTACCCGTGGTTCAAGTTTTTCCAGAATCTGCTGTTCTGGCAGGCCACCTGGTTCCTGTTCTTTCAGGCAGAGCTATCTGCGGCCGAAGCGGTGCTGATCTATGTCTTCTATGACGTTGCAACGACGGTGTTCGAGGTGCCATCAGGGTATCTGTCCCACCGGTTCGGACGCAGGATCACCTTGGTCCTTTCAGCATTCGCGGGACTGGTCGCTGCGCTTTTGCAGGCCTTCGGATCGGGGTTTTGGGTTTTCGCCTTGGCCCAGACTGCGCTGGGCCTCCACATGGCCTTTGCATCTGGAACGGATAGCAGCCTCTTGTTCGAGTCGCTTGCCGAGGAGGGGCGGGAGAGCGAGATCGAACAGCAGGAATTGCGGGCGTGGCGCTTCACATTCGTGGGCCTGGCAATTTCCGCAGTGACCGGCGGGGCTCTGGCCCTGGTCGACTTGCGGGTGCCTTACATAGCGACGGCGGCAGCGTTTGCCGCGCTGTTTCTGGTTGCTTTGCGGTTTCACGAGCCGCAGCAACGACGTGCGGTTTCTCAGGAATGGGTGCGGGCGGGCGCACTGTGGATTGCGCTGCGGCAACCGGTTCTGCTGTGGCTCTTTGTGGTGTCTGCGGTGATGTACATCTTCAGTCACTTGCCGTTCATCTTTGGCCAGCCCTTTATTCTGCAGGCGCTTGAGGGTCTGAACCTTGCGGCAAACGCGCCGCTGGTCAGCGGTGCGGTTACGGCGGCGATGATGATAATATCGGTCCTAACCTCCTGGCTTGCACCACCGCTCAGGCGGCGGCTGGGCCTGTCTGGCATCCTGTTGCTCGCCTTTGGTATGCAGATCGGTCTGGTGGCGGGGCTTGCACTGACCAGCAGTGTGCTGGCCATTGCGCTTTTGTTCCTGCGGATGGTGCCCGACAGCTTCTCGCGGCCCTTCATTCTGGCGCGTATTCAACCGGAATTGCCGGGTGAAGTGCGCGCAACCTATCTGTCAATTCAAAGCCTGGCCGCACGTCTTCTGTTTGCGGGCAGTCTTTATCTCGCGTCCGGTGCGGCCTCGGATGTGGGCGCGATGACGCATGGAGAGATCAGTGCGATCCTGGCGGGTTACGCCGCCGCCGGTGTCTTGGCATTCGCCGTTCTGGCCGTAGCCGCGCGGGGGCGAGGTCTTTGATCCGCGCTTAAGGAAGTCAGAACCACTGACCCGGTTCCATAAGGCCCAGTTCGAGAAGTTGCTGGGATTTCCACTCGAACGGGACCGAGTTGTGCCAGCGAAATGTCGAAATATCGAAACGGCTGGCGGGATTGATGCGGAGCGCTTTCGCCGTGCGGAACGACACGATTGCGGCCGTCAGGTTGTGGTGCCAGGGGCAGGAATAGGTGTTCAGTTCCTCATCCGACCACGTGTGATCTGATCGCAGCGTGACGTCGGGCCGGCTGCGGACAATCGCGATCCGGTCGATGCGGCGGCGTACTTCGTCGATATGCTCCTCAAAACGCCAGCGCAGCCCGCCGTAGAAATCGAACTGCCGGTCTTTCGGGCCATCTTCGCCACTGCGTGCCAGTGCGTAGTAGCCGGACTTGTCGAGATGTGCATTGTCGAGAGACACGGCGTTTTCCGCAGTACCAAGCTCCGAGGCATAGACGTCGACCACGTAAGTCAGCATGGAAAACCGGCGTTCCTCGGCATGGAAGGCCAGCATTTCACCAATGGTGCGGGTATCGCTGAAGGGAAAGAACAGAAACTCGGCGTTGTAGCAGTAGTAGAGCCAGGTCTTCTCAGGCAGCGCCGCGTTGACGGCGTTGACGATCTCTTCGGTCGCACCCAGCGCCATTGTTGGGAAGTCGATGCGGTTCACGCAGCCTTCGGGCCGGTATTCAAGCTCGGTCGGGGCAAACAGCAGAACGGTCTTGAAGCCGATCTGAACGTGATGTTTGACAGTGGCGCCAATTTCGACGTCATCCTCGGCGATGATGATCGCGACTGGCCCCTTGGCTTTGGTCAGGGCAGGGTCGCGCTGGGCGTCTTTCAGGCTGGAAAACCGCATCGCATCCGTGGCTGATTGTGCTTGCACGGGTTCTATCCCATGTGCGCGTGGCCCTTGGCAAGGGACCCGGCCCCGGTATAACAGGCGTGGTTCAACCCTGAGGGAACCATTCGATGTCCGCGCCGAAGAAACTCTTCATCAAGACCTATGGCTGTCAGATGAATGTTTACGACAGTGAACGCATGGCCGAGACGCTGGGCCGCGAAGGATATGTGCCCACTGATCGAGCCGATGATGCGGACATGATCCTGCTCAACACCTGTCATATTCGCGAAAAGGCGGCGGAGAAGGTCTATTCGGAGCTGGGTCGGTTCCGGTCGCTGAAAGCCGAAAAGCCCGATCTTAAGATCGGCGTCGCCGGATGCGTTGCCCAGGCCGAAGGGGCCGAGATCATGGCGCGCCAACCGCTGGTCGATCTGGTCGTCGGCCCGCAGAGCTATCACCGGTTGCCCGAGTTGGAGCGTAAGGCGCGCGCCGGGGAAAAGGCGCTCGACACCGATTTTCCGGAAGAAGACAAGTTCAACCACCTCGCCGGGCGCCCCAAGGCGCAACGCGGGCCAACGGCGTTTCTGACAGTGCAGGAAGGCTGCGACAAGTTCTGTGCGTTTTGCGTTGTGCCCTATACGCGCGGGGCCGAGGTGTCGCGCACGGCAGATCAGGTTCTGGGCGAGGCGCGGGATCTGGTTCAGCGCGGCGTGAAGGAGATTACGCTCCTCGGTCAGAACGTGAACGCCTATCATGGTCACGAAGGCGGTCTGGCTGGCCTTATCTGGGCGCTGGACAAGGTCGACGGGTTGGAGCGCATTCGCTTCACCACCAGTCACCCCAACGATATGGATGACGCGCTGATTGAGGCGCACGGGACCTGTGAGAAATTGATGCCGTACCTGCATCTGCCGGTTCAATCGGGGTCGGATCGTATCCTCAAGCGCATGAACCGCAAACACACCGCCGAGAGCTATGTGCGCCTGATCGAACGCATTCGTGATGCGCGGCCTGACCTGTTGCTGTCCGGCGATTTCATCGTTGGGTTCCCCGAAGAGACCGATCAGGATTTCGCCGACACGATGGCACTGATCGATGAGGTGGGCTATGGGCAGGCTTATAGTTTCAAGTACTCCACGCGGCCCGGCACTCCGGCGGCAGAGCGTGCGCAAGTGCCGGAAGATATGAAGAACGAACGTTTGCAGGCGTTGCAGGCCTTGTTGAAGACGCAACAGAAGGCGGCGCAAGACGCGATGGTCGGCAAAACGGTCAATGTCCTGTTCGAAAAACCCGGGCGCGAACCGGGTCAAATGGTGGGCAAGTCCGAATACCTGCATGCCGTGCACGTGACTGGAGGAGAGATCGCCTCGGGTGATTTGCGCCCAATCCGTATCGTGGCATCCAACGCGAATTCGCTGACCGGTGAAATTTGACGCGAAGATCGCCTGAAACGCAACATCTCGTGAAGGTTTCTTGAAACATGACGAGATATGCTTGCGCCTCTGGACATCCCTTGGCAGCATCATAGCTATAGACGTGCAAACGAACGGAGTTCTGGTATTTGTCCATACGCGTGCTGAGCCCGACAGCCCCGCCAAAAGAGCAAGACGCAGACATGCTTGAGACGCGTCTTGAGTTTCCGGACAATCGCCTGCTCGTCGAAGTCTTCGGAGAGTTCAACCGCAATCTTGCGCAGGTCGAACAGGCACTGGGCGTTCAGATCATGCATCAGGGTAATCAGCTTGCCGTGTTCGGCGAGGCTGCGGCCACCGCCAAAGCCGCCGAGGTGCTTCAGGCCCTTTACACCCGGGCCGAAGCCGGACGTGAGATCACGCCAGGGGATATCGATGCCGAGATCCGGCTGGGTGGAACCGAAAGCGAAGGGCGCCCCACCGATCAGATGGAGCTCTTCCAGGGCGGGCGGATCGAGATCAAGACCCGCAAGAAGACGGTCGAGCCGCGCACCGAGGCGCAGAAGGCCTATGTGCGCGCCTTGTTCGAGAACGAACTGGCATTCGGCATTGGCCCTGCGGGCACCGGCAAGACCTACCTGGCGGTCGCGGTGGGCGTGAACATGTTCATCGGCGGCCATGTCGACAAGATCATCTTGTCACGCCCCGCCGTTGAGGCCGGCGAACGCCTGGGCTTTCTGCCGGGGGACATGAAGGACAAAGTCGATCCATACATGCAGCCACTTTACGACGCCTTGAACGACTTTCTGCCGGGCAAGCAGCTTGCCAAAATGATGGAAGAGAAGGTGATCGAGATCGCACCGCTTGCTTTCATGCGCGGGCGCACGCTGGCCAACGCCTTCGTCGTGTTGGACGAAGCGCAGAATGCCACGCAGATGCAGATGAAGATGTTCCTGACCCGCCTGGGTGAAGGCAGCCGGATGGTCATCACCGGCGACCGAAGCCAGGTCGACCTGCCGCGCGGTGTGATGTCGGGCCTGCATGATGCCGAGCGGTTGCTGAAGGGGGTCGACAGCATCGCCTTCAACTATTTCACGTCGAAGGATGTGGTGCGCCACCCCTTGGTCGCCAAGATCATCGAGGCTTATGACAAGGACGAACCGGCGAAATAGCGTCAGACGCTGCGTCGCCTTTCCTTGAAAAAACTGAACCGATCAGTTTATGTAAAGGGTGGAGCCAGAGTTTCCGGGGGAGCCTTATGAACGCACCGCAAGCCATCGTGAAACAGGGTCGCAAGTTCGATCAGGTTTTGGACGGCGCGCGCAAAGTGTTCATGCGCGACGGATTCGAAGGCGCCAGTGTGGATGACATTGTGCGCGAAGCCGGTGTTTCAAAGGCGACACTCTATTCCTACTTCCCTGACAAACGCCTGTTGTTCATCGAGGTCGCCAAGATCGAATGTCAGGCACAATCGGAGGATGCTGTTGCCGAAATCACTTCGTCGGACGACGTGCGCCATGCCCTGACAACCGCGGCCAAACGCATGACGCGGTTCTTCATGTCGGATGTTGGTCTGCAGGTGCATCGGATCATTGTCGGCGAAAGCCAGCGGTTTCCCGAGATCGGCCGCGAGTTTTATGAAAGTGGTCCGGCCAAGGTGCACGCAATCTTGCGGCAATTCCTCCAGAACGCCGTCGACGCGGGCGCGCTGAAGATCGAAGACGTCGATCTTGCCGCCGATCAGTTCCCCGAACTGTGCAAAGCGGGTCTGCATCTTAAGCTGGTGCTGGGGCTGCGCGAACCTCCGACCGAGGCCGAGATCGACCGCGTCATCGACGGCGCGGTTGACGTGTTCATGTGTAGATACGGCACAAACGGCTGAGCGTTGTTCAGTCCACCCGCCGCACGTGCAACTGCGTGCCGATTTTCTTGGTCTCGAACCGCGAGAGGCCCGAAATCAGATCGCTGAGCTTCCGCTTGCCGTAAGTGCGGGGGTCGAAATCGGGATTGTCGCGGGTGACGTACTGACCCAACTGGCCCAGGGTGTACCAGTCATCGTCCGAGTTGATCTTTTCCATAGCGCGCACGATCAGGGGAATGGCCTTGGTTGGGTCTTGCTTGCCCGCGGCTCTACCCTTGGCGGCTGGCACAGCCTCGTCGATGATGTTCTCCAGCAGAATGAACCGGTTGCAGACATTGCGCAGGCTTTCCGGCGTCTTCGCCTCGCCCACACCGATTACATCCAAACCCTGTTCGCGCACGCGGTTGGCAAGCGAGGTGAAATCACTGTCGGACGACACCAGTACAAAGCCGTCGAAGCGCCCCGAATGGAGAATATCCATCGCATCGATCACCAGCCCGATGTCACTGGCGTTTTTGCCGGTTGTGTTCGCGGTTTCCTGGTGCGCGACCAACCCCAGTTCATGCACGACTTTCGACCAGTTGTTTAACCGGGACGACGACCAGTCGCCGTAAACCCGGCGCAACGCAGGCTCCCCGAATGAAGTGATTTCCTTCAGGATCGCGCCCGCGTATTTCGCCGGGATATTGTCGGCGTCGATCAGAACGGCATAGAGCGGGCGGTCACGCTCGGCCATCAGCTCAGTTCGTCGGCGCTGCTGATCACCTTGCCCAGAAGCCCATAGTCCAGCGCTTCGTCGGTGTTGAGCCAGAAATCGCGTTCCATGTCTTTGGCGATCTTCTTTTCGGTCTGGCCCGTCGCCTCGGCAAAGATGCGGTGAAAACGCTCGCGCATGATGGAGATTTGTTCGGCTTGTATCTGAATGTCCGACACGGAGCCTCCGACGCCGCCACGCGGTTCATGCAGCAAAAAACGGGTGTTGGGCAGACAGAGACGGTTTTCTTTCTTGGCGCCTACGAAGATCAGCGCCCCGGCGCTGGCCACCCAGCCCGACCCGATACATCGCACCGTGGGTTTGATGAAGGTGATCATGTCATGGACCATGTCGCCCGATTCCACGTGACCCCCGGGCGAGGAGATGAAAACATTGATCGGATCATCGCTGTCTTCGGACAGTGCAATCAGTTGCATTGTCACGCGACTGGCCAGCTTGTCGTTTATCTCGCCTGTCACCAGAACCGTGCGTGACTTGAAAAAGAGCTCGCCTGCCTTTCCCCCGGTAGCTTCCTTTGAGTCGTCGTCTTTTTTCTCGTCCTCGGCCATCTGCCTGCTCCTCAAATCGATTTGACGCGAATGTCGGTGTTGGGGCAGGGAATGACAAGGGGCGTTTAAGAAAGCATTGTGCTCAAAGCGCGCGATAGAGGATCAGCGCGTCGATGTAGGCGTTGTCACACTTGAAAGCCCGCGGAATGCGACCGATCTCATCGAAGCCCGCCTTGGCCCAGGTTGCCAGCGCGCGTGTGTTGTCTGCCAACACGAAGTTGAACTGCATCGCCTCGAAACCAAGCCGCTTGGCCTCATCCAGCGAGAAGGCCAGCATGGCGCGTGCCACGCCCTTGCCTTCCGATCCACGCGCAGTGATGTAGCCGCAATTGCAGATATGCGCCCCTCCGCCCTGCTGATTGGGCCGGATGTAGAACGTGCCGAGCGGTTTCCCGTCCATGTCGGCGACAAAAGCGTGATGCGCGGTCCAATAGGCAAGCGCATCCGTCCGCGAGATGGCTGGATCGATTGCATATGTATCGCCCGCGCGGAACACAGGCTCCAACATGGACCAGATCGCATCATGGTCCTCGGGCTGAACACGGCGCAATCTCATCTTATCATTGGCCCAGAAATACCTCGGGGGTCCGGGGGCAGAGCCCCCGGCGGGTCGGCGCCGCAGGCGGCGAAACTCAGTAAACCACGACGCTTCGGATCGACTTGCCTTGGTGCATCAGGTCAAAGCCTTCGTTGATGTTATCCAGTGTCAGCGTGTGCGTGATCATCGGGTCGATCTCGATCTTGCCGTCCATGTACCAGTCGACGATCTTGGGCACATCCGTCCGGCCCCGTGCTCCGCCAAAGGCCGTGCCACGCCAACTGCGACCGGTCACAAGCTGGAAGGGGCGGGTCGAGATCTCGGCACCTGCAGGGGCAACTCCGATGATGATGCTTTCGCCCCAGCCTTTATGCGCCGATTCGAGTGCTGCGCGCATCACGTCGACATTGCCGGTGGCGTCAAAGGTGTAATCAGCGCCGCCTTTGGTCAGATCGACAACATACGCGACCAGATCGCCTTCGACCTCTTTCGGATTAACGAAGTCGGTCATGCCGAACTTCTCGGCCATAGGTATCTTCGACGGGTTCACATCGACACCGACGATCTGATCGGCGCCAGCCAGCCGCAGCCCCTGGATCACGTTGAGCCCGATGCCGCCAAGTCCAAAGACGATGGCACGTGAGCCTTGCTCAACCTTGGCCGTATAGATCACAGCACCGATGCCTGTCGTGACACCGCAGCCGATATAGCAAATCTTGTCGAACGGCGCATCTTCACGCACCTTCGCCAGAGAAATCTCGGGCAGCACTGTATGGTTCGAAAAAGTCGAGCACCCCATATAATGCAGGATCGGATCGCCATCGAGGGTTGAGAACCGCGATGTGCCATCCGGCATAAGGCCCTGGCCCTGGGTCGCGCGGACCTTTTGGCAGAGATTGGTCTTGGGGTGCAGGCAGTACTCGCATTCGCGACATTCCGCTGTGTAAAGCGGAATGACATGGTCTCCGGGTTTAAGGCTGGTGACACCTTCGCCAACCTCTATAACGACGCCCGCGCCTTCGTGGCCCAGAATTGCCGGGAACAGGCCTTCCGGGTCGGCCCCTGACAAGGTGAATTCGTCCGTATGGCAGATGCCGGTGGCCTTGATTTCGACCAGAACCTCGCCCGCTTTCGGGCCCTCAAGGTTCACGTCCATGATCTCCAATGGTTTTCCGGCAGCGGTTGCAACGGCGGCACGGGTGCGCATCAGGTGTCCCTCCCTTTCTGTTCTTGGGTTGACCCTGCGCGAAGGCCCGGGCGAAATCAACGCAAAGAAGGAAAAGGCCGGATGAGATTCACATTTGCTTTTGGTGTACTGGCCTTGCTGGTCACTGCGTGTGCGCCCACAACGCCCGACGACCGTGTAGGCGTTGGGGACAGTGTAGCTGGCACGCAAGCGTTGCCAGGCCCAAGCGAACAGGGTGGAACTGGCAGTCTGGCCGATCAGGAACTGTGCGATGCTGCCAGCTATCGCATCCTCGTCGGTTCATCGGTTGATGATACCAATTTCCCCGTTGGTCCGCGTCTGCGCGTTTTCGGCATGAATGACATTATCACTCAAGACTATATCCCGCAGCGGACCAACGTCGTGTTCGGCGGATCGCGCGAGATTATTCGAGTGTATTGCGGCTGAACCGTTCGCTGACGCGCAGGTCCTGTGGAACTGTGAAGCTTGCCGACCCACACGCTTTTTTTATCTTCGCTATATTCCATTAGCCGGAGATCACCATGAAGAAACACGTTTCTCTTGCCGCCGTTGCTTTCGTGGCGGCTTCCGCCGCCCAGGCAGAAAGTTGGGTGCCAGACCTATCGCACACCGAAGTCGTCATCGGCTGGAACCACGCCGGGTTTTCCATCCAGACCGCCAAATTCACCGAAGTCGAGGGCGCTCTCGAGTTTGTGCCCGATGACGTAGCCGGTGCGAAAGCCGATTTCTCGGTCATGGTCGCCAGTATCGACACGGGCGTGCCGGACTTTGACGGCCACCTGCAAAGTGCGGATTTCTTTGATGCCGCAAATCACCCGGCGATCCGTTTCGTCTCGACTTCGGTCGAACAGACGGGGGACATGACGGTCGCGGCGACCGGCGACCTTACGATCAAGGGTGTCACGCAGCCGGTGACGTTCGACATCACCGTTCATGCCATGGGCGAACATCCCGTTGGCCAGTTTTTCGACTACTACAAGGGCGAATGGTTGGGCATGACCGCCACGGCCACGATCAATCGTTCGGAATTCGGAATAGATGCATTCATTCCTGTCGGGTCGGATGCGATCGACATCACCATCAATACCGAGATGCGCGCAGGCGGCTGGGACTGATACACTGTTTGTGAAGGACTGAAAGGCCGCGCTCCCGGGCGCGGCCTTTTTCAGTTTTAGCGCGTAGCAACGAGTTCGACGGTTACTTCGACGGGAAACTTAACGGCGCTTTCGTCACCGCCGCCAATGCCGAAGTCACGCCGGTCGAGTGTTAACGCCCCCGCCATTTCGGCGCGATCCCCGTCCAGCGTCAACTCGAAGGGTAGGACGACCGGAACGTCATTTCCCTTTAGCTTCAGGTGACCTGTGGCCACATACCCGGCCTCACCGCGCGTGATATCGGCCACAAAGCGGGCGGTAGGATGTGTTGCAGCATCGAAATACTCGGCCCCCATCGCTTCGCGCGTCACCGATCCGAGCGTAAGTGACGGAATTGCGATGGTCACTTCGACATCGCCCAGAACGCCTCCTGCCGTCTCATCGAACGTGATGGCTGCGGTCCAGTCAGCAAAGCTGCCTTTAACCGGCGAGCTCAGCTGTGTGACCTCAATGCCAAGCGTTCCGCTTTCCACCTGCCAATCACTCTCCACCTCGGCCAGCGCAACAGCGGTGGCAGCGCTTTCCCGCGCTTCGAAAAGGCCAAGCGATGCGCCTACTCCGATGGCGCCGACCCAGACCGCGACGGCAGCGCCGACAGTCATGGTTTTGCCGCCTCCGGCGACAGCTGCCCCGCCTTCTGTCACGCCGAACCACATCCGTTTCAGCGTGACATCGCGGTCGATGAAGTGGTGTTTCAATGCGCCCGCGATGTGCAGGAACAGCGCAACGACCAGCACGCGCTCGAAAATGATGTGCAGGCTGGCGGTGACGTCGGCCAAACGGTCTGATTCCGGCACAAAGGGCAGGTTCTGCCCCAGCGGCCACAGGATAGGAGCAAACCCTTCTGTCGATGCATGATGTATCCAACCGGTCAGCGGGACGAGAACCAGCGAGCCATAGAGCAGCCAGTGCGCCAGATCGGCCAACCAGCGCTCTCCTTTGCGGTCGGGGTGGAGCGGCGCGGGTTTCGGCTGGCTGATCGCCCAAAGGATGCGGGCGAGTGCGACAGCAAAGAGCGCGACGCCCAGCGTTTTGTGGATCGAAAAAAGCCATGCCTTTTGCGCCAGTGCTTCCGGCGTGTCATAGGGCAAGCCATTGGCGATGATACCGCTTGGGATAAGCGCGAGAATGAGTGCGGCGGTCAGCCAGTGGAAAGTTTTGCTGACGGCTCCATAGCGGGTGACGGTATTGGCAAGGGTCATGTTTCGGCACGTGGTTTGCTGCGTTCTGGTGTGATGTGCCCTGTCTACGCGAGACGGCAACCCTTTATTCCTGCAGGTCGGAT
>JBCCWG010000022.1:0-29664 GCA_039193985.1 Pseudomonadota bacterium | reverse complement strand
TGGCCAGGTTCGAGATCGGTACGCACACATCTGTCGCCACTGCCTGCGCGTCTGGCCGGAGGCGCTTGAGCGCCCAATAGGCATCGTGCCGCGCCTGCCAGAGGCGGGTGCGCTCCTCGGCATTAGCCGTCCATTCGAACCCGGTGCCGCCCACATCTTCGGCGATCTCGCCAAAGGTCGCGGCCTGTTCGGCCACGCCCGCCTCCGAGCCATGGAACTCGAGCAGCAAAAGCGGCGCGACCGGCAGGTCGAGCTTTGCGTACTCGTTCAATGCGCCCACGCTTTCGGCGTCGAGCAATTCCATCCGCGCCACCGGCACGCCCATCTGGATGGTCAGGATCACCGCATTGCAGGCCGCCTCGACATCCGGGAACGTGCAGCGGGCCGAGGACATCGCCTCGGGGATTCCATAAAGGCGCAGTGTGAGTTCGGTGATGATCCCAAGCGTGCCTTCGGATCCCACCAGCAGCCGCGTCAGATCATAGCCTGCCGAAGATTTGCGCGCCCGCCCGCCGGTGCGGATCACCTCGCCCGAAGGCAACACGGCCTCCAGCGCCAGCACATTATCCTTCATCGTCCCATACCGCACCGCATTGGTACCGGACGCACGCGTCGCCGCCATGCCGCCGAGCGAGGCATCGGCGCCGGGATCGATCGGAAAGAACAGCCCGGTGTCGCGCAGGTATTCGTTCACCGCCTTGCGGGTGACCCCAGGCTGGACCACGACATCAAGGTCTTCGCCATGAACGGCCAAAACCCGGTTCATCTGGCTGACATCGACCGAAACACCGCCCGCAGGTGCGTTTACGTGGCCCTCCAGCGATGTGCCGGTGCCAAAGGGGATGATCGGCACGCCATGCTCTGCGGCAATTCGCACCACCTCGGAGACCTCGTCGGTCGATTGCGCGAACACCACCGCATCGGGCGGCTGGTTTTCGATCCAGGTGGTGGTGTGCCCGTGTTGCTCGCGAATGGCCTGACCGGTTTGCAGCCGCTCGCCAAAGCGCTGCTTGAGAATGCCGATGGCGGTTTCGATGCCGCGTTCGTTGCGGGGAAGTGGGACGACGTGAACCATGGGCCAACCCTGCCGTGCCTGAATCCTGTGCGCAAGTGGCGCGACGGGCGCGCACCATGAGCAATTTTCTGATAAGCCTTTTGAAAAATGCGGCAATTTCCTGCCGTTACGCGGCGTAAAACACATTTTGCTGTCATTCTTTCGCCATCTTTCCCATCAATCGTGGCATGCGCGGCGCTGCCTAGCCGTCACCATGTGGGGACATGAGAACATGAATATGCTGTCACTTTTGTCAGTCGTTGGACTGGGTGTTGTAACAATTTGGTTTGTCTGGCCGATTTTGGCCGACCCGTTTACCCGTCGCCGTTCGCTCGGCACGGTTGCACATGATCCTAGGGGCGATGACCTGTTCCGATCCATCGCCAAGCATGCGGGTCCAAAGCACGATCTCTATCGGTCGCACCGCGGCTGAGAACTTTTCCGTCTGTCTTGCGAAAAGCCGGCCCCGGGTGCCTTGCAGCCCCCGGGGTGGACTACTAAGACTCTGGCAACCTCTCGGGCGTAATTTCGCCCCGCAAGCAAGGCAGGCATCCATGAAAGACCCGATCGAGACTTATATGAACCTTGTTCCCATGGTGGTCGAACAGACCAGCCGTGGTGAACGCGCTTATGACATCTTCTCTCGACTGCTCAAGGAACGGATCGTTTTCGTGAACGGCCCGGTCCATGACGGGATGAGCCAGCTGGTTGTCGCCCAGCTGCTCCACCTCGAGGCGGAAAACCCGTCGAAGGAAATCTCGATGTATATCAACAGCCCCGGCGGTGTCGTGACCGCGGGCCTGTCGATCTATGACACCATGCAGTACATCCGGCCCAAGATCGCGACACTGGTCATCGGGCAGGCGGCCTCGATGGGCTCTCTCCTGCTCTGCGCGGGCGAAAAGGGCCTGCGCCTGTCGCTGCCCAACAGCTCGATCATGGTGCACCAGCCTTCGGGCGGGTTTCAGGGGCAGGCGACCGATATCATGATCCACGCCCGCCACACGGAACGGTTGAAGACGCAGCTCAATGAAATTTATGTGCGTCACACGGGCCAATCGCTGAAGAAAGTCGAAGATGCGCTTGAGCGGGACAACTTCATGACCCCCGAAGAAGCCAAGGACTGGGGGCTGATCGATGAGATTGTCGAGACGCGCGCCAAACCGGACAGTGACGATAGCTGACGGCTTTCATCAAAATGCGAGTTTTGCGTTGTACAGGGATCTGCTTGGGCTTAGGGTTTCATCGATAGGACGCACACGAGCAGATAAGCCCGTCTGGAAAGGTAAAGTGTGATGGCAAGCAATTCAGGTGACAGTAAGAACACACTCTATTGTTCCTTCTGCGGCAAAAGTCAGCACGAAGTCCGGAAATTGATTGCCGGCCCGACTGTCTTCATCTGTGACGAATGTGTCGAGCTTTGCATGGACATCATTCGCGAGGAAACGAAGACCGCCGGTCTGAAATCCTCCGACGGTGTGCCGTCCCCGCGTGAGATTTGCGATGTGCTGGACGAATACGTGATCGGCCAAAGCCACGCCAAGCGCGTGCTCTCGGTCGCCGTCCACAACCATTACAAGCGCCTCAACCATGCCGGGAAAACCGACATCGAGCTGGCGAAGTCGAATATTCTGCTGATCGGTCCCACCGGCTGCGGCAAGACACTGCTCGCCCAGACTCTGGCGCGCATCCTGGATGTGCCCTTCACCATGGCGGATGCGACTACGCTGACTGAAGCCGGTTATGTGGGTGAGGATGTCGAGAACATCATCCTTAAGCTTCTGCAGGCCAGCGAATACAACGTCGAACGTGCACAACGCGGCATTGTATACATCGATGAGGTCGACAAAATCACGCGCAAGTCTGACAACCCCTCGATCACCCGCGATGTCTCGGGTGAGGGCGTGCAGCAGGCTCTGCTGAAGATTATGGAAGGCACCGTCGCCAGCGTGCCGCCACAAGGCGGGCGCAAACATCCGCAGCAGGAGTTTCTGCAGGTCGACACCACGAATATCCTGTTCATCTGCGGCGGCGCCTTTGCCGGTCTCGACAAGATCATCGCACAGCGCGGCAAGGGTTCGGCCATGGGCTTTGGCGCCGATGTGCGCGACCCGGATGAGAAATCCATCGGCCAGCACTTCATGGACCTCGAACCCGAGGATCTGCTCAAGTTCGGCCTGATCCCCGAATTCGTCGGCCGTCTGCCCGTCATCGCAACGCTGGAAGACCTCGACGAAGACGCGCTGGTCACCATCCTGACCGAGCCGAAGAACGCGCTGGTCAAGCAGTACCAGCGCCTGTTCGAACTGGAAGACGCGCAACTGACCTTTACCGAAGACGCGCTGTCGGCCATCGCCAAGAAGGCCATCGAACGCAAGACCGGCGCCCGCGGCCTCCGCTCGATCATGGAGAACATCCTGCTGGATACCATGTTCGACCTGCCGGGCCTCGACAGTGTCGAAGAGGTTGTGGTCAACGAAGAAGCGGTCAGCGCCGAAGCCAAACCGCTGATGATCCACGCCGATCCCAAGCAGGAACCGGCCAGCGCGGGGTAACATCCGGTGCCGGTTCGCCGGGTTCTGCTGTTTGGTTTTACGACACTTTTCGTGGGTTCGACCGTCACATTTCTGGTGTGGTTCCAGTACGACAACCTGACCTACGCTAATCGGGTGTTCGAGCAAATTCGGACCGGCGATGTACTGGCGTCCCGGCGCTGGCATTCCATAACCGTCGGATATGGCTGTACCTTTGCCGTGGTCGAGCTTCCCGAAGATGCCGCCGTGCAACCGCCCGCTGCGCTTTCAGGGCGGAAGCACCCGCTGAATATGCCGTCGAACTGGCAACGCACACCCGGTGAGAACCTCTCTGAAATGAGCATGGGCTGGTTTGCGGAGTGCCGCGAAGACTTGGGGGATGCCCTTTTTGACAGAATGTCGGACGCGCTAGAAGCTCCCGGCGGCTGGTGGAACAGCCGAACCGATACTGTGTTTCTATACTCGCGTCCCGCGCGGCTGGCCTTCCGGTTGCGGCATGGGGATTGAAGGGGTCTTGGTGGCTGCGGCAAATTCCGCCGATCTGTGCCCGGATACTGGATTCTCCACGCCCGATCAGGCATATCGGAACCGAACAGGAAAGGTCCGAACAATGGGCATTCTCAACACGATCCTCCGCGCCGTCACCTGGTGGAACAGCCAGACCTGGGGCACGCAGCTTCACACGTGGCGCAAGGGCGAAAAGGTCGGCGAAGACGATCAGGGCAACGTCTTTTACCAATCCAAGGAAGGCCGCCGCTGGGTGATCTTCAATGGTGAGGCCGAGGCGAGCCGGGTTGCCCCCGAATGGCACGGCTGGCTTCATTATACCTGGGACGAACCGCCGACCGACAAACCGCTCAAGCGCAAGGACTGGGAAAAGCCGCATCAGGAAAACCTGACCGGCACGGCAGACGCCTATGCCCCGGCCGGATCCCTGCGGCAGGCCAAGCCGGCCGACCGATCCGACTACGAGGCCTGGGTTCCGGAGTAACACCATGTCGCACAGCATCAGTGAGGTTCTGACAGGCGCCGCCGTGCTGGTCGTGGCGGGCGGTTTTCTGGTCTATGCGGGCCAGGTGGGCGGCGTCGGCGTCGGCAACGCAGGTTTTGACACCTACAGCGCGTCGTTCCGGTCCGCCGAAGGCATCGGGATCGGCACCGATGTGCGCCTTGCCGGCGTCAAGGTGGGCAGTGTCAGCGACATGGCCCTCGATCCGGCCACGTTCCGGGCCGAGACCACCTTCACGCTGCAAAACGACGTGGCCCTTCCGGATGACACGGCGGTCGTCGTCTCGTCCGAAGGGCTGCTCGGCGGCAGTTTCCTCGAAATCCTGCCGGGCGGCTCGCCCTTCAATCTGGAACCGGGGGATGAGATCGTAGACACGCAAAGCTCGGTTTCGATCATCCAGCTTCTTCTCCGCTTTGTCTCGGGCGAGGGTGACGAATGATCCGGCTGGTTGCGCTGCTGGCAGTAATGGCCTTGCCCGCGACCGCGCAGCAACTGGTCATCACCTCGCCCATCGATGGCTCGACCACCACGCTTGAAGACGTGCCCGCCGATGACGTGCGTGCGCTGAGTGCCGATGGCGTGCAACTCAAGGGCCTCGACAAGATCTCGGGCGAAGTGACCGACCTGACGCTGACCAGGGGCGAGACAACGGCGGTCGGCCGGGTCGAAGTGACCCTCTCGGAGTGCCGGTACCCCGAAGACAACATCGCGGGCGAGGGTTATGCCTGGCTGACCATCCGCGACCCTGCACGCGATCTCGTGCTGTTCGATGGCTGGATGGTCGCGTCGAGCCCGGCGCTCAACGCGCTGGATCATCCGCGTTACGATATCTGGGTGATCCGCTGCACGACGGCCTGAGGGTCGGTTTCCAAAGGCATCGAAAGCACGCTGGCCGCGCCATCCACCGCAACGCGCAACTGTGCATGATACTGAGCGCGCGGGATCTCAATCGCGCCGAGTGAGGCCAGATGCGGCGTAATGAACTGCGTGTCGAACAGCGTGAACCCCGTCCGCCGCAAATGATCGATGGCCCAGGCCAGCGCCATTTTAGACCCGTCGGTTGCGCGCGAGAACATACTCTCGCCAAAAAACGCCTGGCCCAGCGACAAGCCGTACATGCCGCCGATCAAGCGGTCACCCGACCAGACGCCGAACGCATGGGCGTGACCCTCGGCAGCCAGTTGCAGGACAAGGTCGCGAATGGTGGTATTGATCCAGGTGTCGTCGCGGTCGGCGCAGCCATCGAGGATGTCTTCGAACGCCACATTCAGCGTGGAGCGCACATTGCCCTTGCGCATCCGCCGCGCCAGCGAGCGTGACATCCGGAACCCATTCAACGGCAGCACTCCGCGTTCGCGCGGGTCGACCCAGTAAACCTCGCTGCTGTCACGCCCGTCCGCCATCGGGAACACCCCGGCAGCATAGGCGCCAAGCAGCAGATCGGGGCTGAGAGAACGGTCACTCATGCTGCGCAGCATAAACGATTTCTGCGCAGAAATCGTATCGGAAAATGCGCATTTTACGCTCTACGTCTCCAGATTGGCGTCCAGCCACTTTTCCAGCCAGTGGATGTTGTAGTCGCCCATCAAAACGTCGTCTTCCTGCAACAGCGCATCAAAAAGCGGGATCGTCGTGTCGATGCCGTCGATGATCAGTTCGGATAAGGCGCGTGCCAGACGTGCCAGCGCCTCTGGCCGGTCGCGGCCATGCACGATCAGCTTGCCGATCAGCGAATCGTAATAGGGCGGGATCGAATAGCCGTCATAGAGCGCCGAATCCATCCGCACGCCCAGACCGCCCGGCGCGTAATACTGCGTGATCCGCCCGGGGCTGGGCGAAAAATTCGGCAGCTTCTCGGCATTCAGCCGGATCTCGATGGCGTGACCGTTGATGGTCAGGTCACCTTGCGTGAACTCCATCGGCAGACCGGCGGCAACACGAATTTGCTCGCGCACCAGATCGACACCAAAGATCGCCTCGGTCACCGGATGCTCGACCTGCAGGCGGGTATTCATCTCGATGAAATAAAATTCGCCGTCTTCATAGAGAAACTCGACCGTGCCCGCGCCGATATAGTTGATCTCGGCCACAGCATCAGCGCAGATTTTGCCGATGCGCGCACGTTCCTCTGGCGTGATCGACGGGCCGGGCGCTTCCTCGAACACCTTCTGATGGCGGCGCTGCAGCGAACAGTCACGTTCGGCCAGATGCACCGCGTTGCCCTTGCCGTCGCCAAAGACCTGAATTTCGATGTGCCGCGGTTTTTCGAGGTACTTCTCGATATAGACCTCGTCATTGCCGAATGCCGCTTTCGCTTCCGACCGCGCGGTCGAGAACGCGGTCTCCATATCGGCCTCGGTCTTGGCCAGCTTCATGCCGCGTCCGCCACCACCCGCCGTCGCCTTGACGATGACGGGGTAACCGAACTCGGCCCCG
Organism: Pseudomonadota bacterium; assembly: GCA_039193985.1. GTDB lineage: Bacteria > Pseudomonadota > Alphaproteobacteria > Rhodobacterales > Rhodobacteraceae > JAJDOD01. The sequence goes on along the minus strand of JBCCWG010000022.1, from coordinate 22,631 downwards.
ATGGCCTTGGCCGCCGCCACATCCGCCACGCCGCCTTCCGAGCCGGGGACAACCGGAATGCCCAGCCGCTTGGCGGTTTCCTTGGCGGTGATCTTGTCGCCCATTACACGGATATGCTCGGCCGAGGGGCCGATGAAGGTAATCTGATGGTCTTCGAGAATCTGCGCGAAGTTCTCATTCTCCGACAAAAACCCATATCCCGGATGGATCGCCTGCGCGCCCGTGATCTCACAGGCCGAGACGATGGCAGGGATCGAGAGATAGGATTGCGCGCCCGACGGCGGGCCGATGCAGACGCTTTCGTCGGCCATTCGCACATGCATGGCGTCGGCATCCGCCGTCGAGTGCACGGCGACCGAGCGAATGCCCATTTCGCGGCAGGCGCGGATGACACGCAGGGCGATCTCGCCCCGGTTTGCGATCAGGATCTTGTCGAACATCTGCCCGACCTACTCGATCACCATCAGGGGCGCGCCGAATTCGACCGGGGCACCGTCTTCGACCAGAATGCGCTTCACCGTACCGGCGGCGGGCGAGGGGATCTGGTTCATCGTTTTCATCGCCTCGACGATCAGCAGGGTCTGGCCCTCGGCGACACTGTCGCCGACCTTGACGAAACTCGATGCACCGGGTTCGGGCGAAAGATAGGCTGTGCCGACCATGGGCGACGTCACAGCACCGGGCAGCGAGGCCGGGTCGTCGTTTTCGGGGGTAGCGGCCGGTGCTGCGGGTGCCGCCGGTGCGGGTACCGCCATCGCGGCGGCGGGGGCCGGCATCGCCATCGGAGCGGCGACCGCGTTCGGTGCAATCCGGCTGACGCGGATGTTCAGGCTGCCTTCATCGGTGTAGTCGCGTTTGACCTGAAGCTCGGACAGGTCGTTTTCGCTGAGAAGTTCGGCAAGCGCCTTGATGAACTCGACGTCGTCTTCATGCGATCGCTTTGTCATATATGCCCCTCGGGTCTGCTCATTTTATCCCGTTCGAGACTTATAGAGTGGCAGTTCCCCAAGGGAAAGCGGGGAAAATGGGCAGATCGCGTGCACGGGCCGCCACGTGAATTTTACCAGTTGATAAAATTCCAGACTGTGGCAGTCTTTGCTTCAACACGGTCCGCAAGGAGAGCCCGAGCCATGCCGAACACCGAACGCACCCCCGGCGTTGTCGCCGGGCGTTTGCCAACCGATGCGCTTGCCGAAAACTTCGGCGACCTGCACGAACCCTTTGACGCGCACGAAGCGCTGGTCGCCGCCGACCGTTGTTACTTCTGCTATGACGCGCCCTGCATCACGGCTTGCCCGACCGAGATCGACATCCCGCTTTTCATTCGGCAAATTCAGGCGGGCCAGCCTGAAAGTGCGGCAAAGACGATCTTCGACCAGAACATCCTCGGCGGTATGTGCGCCCGTGTCTGCCCGACCGAGACGCTCTGTGAAGAGGCGTGCGTGCGCGAAGCGGCGGAAGGCAAACCGGTTGAGATCGGGCGGCTCCAACGTTTTGCCACCGACACGACCATGGCGCGGGGTGTGCATCCGTTCGAACGTGCGGCGCCGACCGGCAAGCGCATCGCTGTTGTCGGGGCCGGTCCTGCGGGCCTCGCCTGCGCGCACCGTCTGGCGATGAAGGGGCATGATGTTGTCATCCTCGACGCCAAGGACAAGCCCGGCGGGCTGAACGAATATGGCATCGCCAGCTACAAGACGGTCGAAGGTTTCGCGCAGGCCGAGGTCGACTGGCTGATGAAGATCGGCGGCATCGAACTTCGCACTGGCCAGCGACTGGGGCATGAGATCATGTTGGAGGAGTTGCAGGCCGAGTATGACGCCGTGTTCCTCGGTGTCGGCCTGACAGGGGTCAACGCGCTTCGCGCCGAGGGCGAAGACCATGCCCATGTCCTCGACGCCGTCGATTTCATCGCCGAGTTGCGACAGGCGGCCAACGTCTCGACCGTTCCGGTGGGCCGCGATGTGGTCGTCATCGGCGGCGGCATGACGGCGGTCGATGCAGCGGTGCAATCCAAATTGCTCGGCGCCGAACATGTCACCATCGTCTATCGCCGCCCGCGCGCGCGGATGAGCGCCTCGGAATACGAATTGCACCTCGCCACCTCGAAAGGCGTGCGGATCATCACCGGGGCCGCGCCAACGCGGCTGATGGGTGGCGAATACGTGAGCGAGATCGAGTTCGCCTATACCGAAGACAGCCCCGATGGGCTGGCGCAAACGGGTGAGACCTTCACGCTCAAGGCCGACCAGGTGCTCAAGGCCATTGGCCAGCATTTGGAGGGTGCGCCGGGCGCGCTCACGCTCGACGGCAACAAAATCGCGGTCACCGGGCCGGGGCGCACCAGTGTCAAAGGTGTCTGGGCTGGGGGCGATTGCGCCATGGGCGGCGACGACCTGACGGTAACGGCGGTCGCCGAGGGTCGGGACGCCGCCGAAGACATTCACAGCACGCTTTGTTAGAATACATGGCATTTGACGCATCTATTAGGGAGGCTCAGATGCCAGGGAACGCGGAGGTCTCCGCGACGGAGACTAGCGTTGCGCAGCACTACGACACGGGCGCAATGCTGGAGAGGATCAAGGACGGGCTGCGGGCGGCGGGGGCCGATCCCGACAAACCCGACGCGGCGGATCTGAAACCGGTGGACGAGTTTCACGTCGGCGGCATTGAGGCGACCGAGGCGCTGCTTGCCCCGCTCGGCGTCACGGCCCGGACCCGTGTGCTCGACATCGGTTCGGGCATCGGCGGCACCGAGCGGCACATCGCGGGCAGCTACGGCGCGCGTGTCACCGGCATCGACGTGACGCCCGCCTTTGTCGATACGGCAACGGCGCTGAGCGCGATGTGTGGGTTGAAAGACCAGACAGAGTACCACGTGGCGAGCGCTTATGACCTGCCGGTCGGCAGCCACAGCTTTGATCTTGTCACCATGATGCATGTGGGCATGAACCTGGAAGACAAGTTTCGACTTTTTAACGAGGTGGCGCGTGTTCTTGCGCCGGGCGGGCGCTTCGCGGTGTTCGACTACATGCAGATCACTGGTGAGGACCCGGAATTTCCGGTGCCCTGGGCAAGTGCGGCCGATCACTCCTTTGTCGATCACCCCGAGACCTATCGGCGGGCGGCGGCGCGGGCGGGTCTGACCCTTGTCCACGAGCGCGACCGGCACGACTATGCAGTGTCGTTCTTCACCCGCGTGATCGCCGCGACGGAAGAGAGCGGCCCGCCCCCGGTCGGCCTTCACCTGATCATGGGGGATGAGGCGCAATTGCGCTATGGCAACGTGGTCAAAGCGTCGTTCGACGGCAAGGTGGGCCCGCGGGAAATGGTGTTCCGGAAGTGACGGGACACGCGACGAGACATGTTGCCCCGGACCTGATCCGGGGCCTTTGACAAAGGATGAGGTCCCGGATCAAGTCCGGGACAGCGACAGGAGAGACCTGAGATGGCTGATCTGACGACCGACTTCATCGGGATCAAATCCCCGAACCCGTTCTGGCTGGCCAGCGCGCCGCCGACGGACAAGGAATACAACGTGCGCCGCGCCTTCGAGGCGGGCTGGGGCGGTGTCGTCTGGAAGACGCTTGGCGAAGCCGGGCCGCCCATCGTCAACGTCAACGGCCCGCGTTACGGCGTCGTGTACGGCGCCGACCGGCGGGTGCTGGGGATCAACAATATCGAGTTGATCACCGACCGGCCGCTCGAAGTGAACCTTGAAGAGATCACACGCGTGAAGAAGGATTTCCCCGACCGCGCGATGATCGTCTCGATCATGGTCCCGTGTGAGGAACAGGCGTGGAAAGACATCCTGCCGCGCGTGGAAGACACCGAATGCGACGGGATCGAGCTAAACTTCGGCTGCCCCCACGGGATGAGCGAACGCGGCATGGGCTCCGCCGTTGGGCAGGTGCCCGAGTACATCCAGATGGTCGCCGAATGGTGCAAGACCCACACGCATCTGCCGACAATCGTCAAGCTGACGCCCAACATCACCGATATCCGCTATCCGGCGCGCGCCGCGCATGCGGGTGGGGCCGACGCGGTTTCCCTCATAAATACGGTCAGTTCCATCACCAGCGTGAACCTCGACACGATGTCGCCCGAGCCTTCGATCGACGGCAAGGGTAGCCATGGCGGCTTTTGCGGCCCGGCGGTGAAACCCATCGCGCTCAACATGGTGGCCGAGATTGCGCGCGACCCCGAAACAGCGAACATGCCGATCAGCGGCATCGGCGGCGTCACCACCTGGCGCGACGCGGCCGAGTTCCTGGCGCTGGGTGCCGGTAACGTGCAGGTCTGCACGGCCGCGATGGTCTATGGCTTTGGCATCATCAAGGAATTGACCGCCGGTCTCTCGGCCTGGATGGATGAGAAGGGCTACAATTCGGTCGCCGAGGTCTCGGGCCGCGCGGTGCCTAACGTGACGGACTGGCAGTATCTCAACCTCAACTACGTGACCAAGGCGCGCATCGATCAGGACGCCTGCATCAAATGTGGGCGCTGCTATGCGGCCTGCGAGGACACATCCCATCAGGCGATTTCGATGAGTGCCGACCGCGTGTTTGAAGTGATCGACGAGGAATGCGTCGCCTGCAACCTCTGCGTCGATGTCTGCCCGGTCGAGAACTGCATCACGATGGAGGAACTGGCGCCGGGTGCGGTCGACCTGCGCACAGGCAAGGTGGTCGAGGAAGACTATGCCAACTGGACCAGCCACCCGAACAACCCGGCGGCGCAGGCCGCGGAGTAGGCGTCAGCCAAAAAGAAACCCCACGCGGTTCAGGCGCGGGGCGTCTTCATCTTGGTCGGGATGGTGCCGTCAGCCGCGCTTGCGGCGCATCACGCCAAGCCCGGCGAGGCCGCCCAGAAGCAGCAGAGCACTTGCCGGCAGCGGCACGGGTGTTGCGCTGATCTGATCCTGGCCGTTGTTCGAGTAAAGCGTGTACGAATAACCGCCGGTTGAGGCGCTTGAGATCCGGTCCAGGAAGGTTTGCGCCTGAGCCCCTACGGCGGCATTGGCGACATAATGGTTGCCCTCGGTCACATCATAGGTTGCGGCGGTTTCCGAAACCACTTCCCAAAGGGCGACCTGGAACGCAGATGCAGTGATCGCGTTCGTCACATCCGCGAAAGAAGACGTGAACAGCTTGTCGACGTTTTCGAGAACAGATGCGTTCTCGGTGACCGTGAAGGCCTCGCCAATATGGAGGTAGCGATAGGGATCGATGCAGAACGCCATGATTGCGCTGATCCCGTCGGTGAAGCGAAACGCGCCAGCGGTACCGCGATAGGTGCGACCGATCGGGGCGCCGCGATCATCGATGGTCTGACGGATGCCGGTATACCAGCCTTCGGCACCATAAGCCGATCCGGGCACCTCGTAATTCAAGGTGACGGTTCCAGCTTCGGCACGATCAGCGTGTGTCAGCGCCGTCGCGGCCAAAGCAGCCAGAATTGCAATGGAAAACTTCATCAGATGTACCTGTCTACTTGTTAACAAACGGACCGCCCCACGCGGCATGTCAGTTTTATGTTACACAAGCTCGGGGCGCGCTAGGGGAAAACCGCATCGGCCATCAAAAAGACAGAGTCCCGGACAAAACACAGTACGATGACCACCCTTTCACCTTATTGTTTCCTATTCCTGGACAATGGTGCGCTTGTCACCTGGCGACATCAACGATCGCAGGTTCCTTTGCCTCAGACATCGTACGGGTTTCGGCAAAGCTTGCTTCGGCGCGTTCCGATGGGGTCGGCGGTGGATCCTGGGGCGGCGCATCCGCTATGGCAAGTTCGGCCTGATCCGGCTGGGGCGCGCCGTCGTCGGTCGCGACCGACACTTCGGGCGTTTCTTCACCCGGTGCGAAAGTCACTTCGGGCGGGGCCAGGGCCACGCGGGCTTGCCGTTCCAGCGGGCTTTCCTCAAACGTTGGTGGTGGGCCGGTGGGCGTGTCCGCAGCAGGCTGTGACCGGTCGGTGCGTTCTGCTGTTTCCTGTTCGCGGAGCCGGGGGGCGACCGCTGTTTGCTCCGGCGCGGTCACGGCTTTGGGACTGAGCAGGGCCACCTGCGAAGACGATGCCTCACCCGCGCTGCTGCGCGCGGTTTCGGGCGTTGGTGTTTGTGCGGCGCGCGCCGACGTGTCAGTCGTGACGACGCTGGCTGGTTTTATGGCAAGACCAGGGGCGTTTGCTGCAGGTAACATCGCACATATCCCTCACTTCAAAGACCCCCACGGAATGCTTATGCGTAAAAAAACGTTGCGATTCGGTTAATTCGCGGGGGGCGTCAGGGCGCGCCGGTACAGGTTTTCCAGAAACGAAGCGGCGTCGGCGAAGTGAGCGTCGTTGTCGCTTTGCAGGATGCCCGTCACCTGAACACTGAAATCGGCATAGTGCTGGGTCGTTGCCCAGATCGAGAAGATGAGGTGATGCGGTTCGATCCGCGCGAGCCGCTTTTCGTCAGACCAGCGACGAAAGAGCTTGGCCGTTTTGTCCACGAGGTCTCTCAGGGGCCCCTCGATCTGGTCGATAATATGCGGCGCGCCCTGCACGATCTCATTGGCGAAAAGGCGGCTTTCGCGCGGGAAATCGAGGCTCATCTGCAGTTTGCGCAGTACATAGCCAAGGATTTCTTCGACCGGTTCGCCGTCGGCATCGATCTCGCGCAGCGGGTCCAGCCAGGTTTCAAGCAGGCCGGAAAGAAGCTCGGTATAGATCGCCTCCTTCGAGCCGAAGTAATACAGCACATTCGGCTTAGACAGGCCGGCTTCGGCCGCAATCTGGTCCAATGTTGCGCCGCGAAACCCATGATCGGAGAACACGCCAAGGGCGGCATTCAGGATGGATTCGCGATTTTTCTTTTGAATTCTGGTCTGGGGTTGCTGAAGGCTCACGCGGTCTGCTCTTTTGTTTTGCGACAGCGACCGGTGAGGGCGGGCGGCGTCGGGATGCGCTTGACTGGGTTAACCCCTCTGCTAGCGTCTTGCTGACCGTTTGGTCAATAATTAACCCGACGCAAAATCGGGCGACGCGGGGAGCATAGCAATGAGCCAGCCACCAGCCAACATGCGGATCAACGGAGATCGTCTCTGGGACAGCCTGATGGAGATGGCCAAGATCGGGCCGGGTATTGCAGGCGGCAACAACCGACAGACGCTGACGGACGAGGATGCCGAGGGGCGCGCATTGTTCCAGAAATGGTGCGAGGCCGAGGGCTGCACCATGGGCCTCGACGAGATCGGCAACATGTTCGCAATGCGCGCGGGAACCGACCCCGAGGCTTTGCCGGTTTATGTAGGCTCTCACTTGGACACGCAGCCCACCGGCGGCAAGTATGACGGGGTGCTGGGCGTGCTCGGCGGGCTGGAGATCATCCGCACGATGAACGAGTTGGGGATCAAGACCAAGCACCCTATCGTGGTGACCAACTGGACCAATGAAGAAGGCACGCGGTTCGCGCCTGCCATGCTGGCAAGCGGCGTCTTTGCAGGAAAGCACGACCTGGAATGGGCGAATGACCGGGTCGATGCACAAGGCAAGCGCTTCGGCGATGAGTTGGAGCGCATCGGCTGGAAGGGCACTGAGAAGGTGGGCGACCGCAAGATGCACGCCTTTTTCGAGTTGCATATCGAGCAGGGTCCGATCCTGGAAGCGGAAGCCAAGGACATCGGCGTGGTCACCCACGGCCAGGGCCTGCGCTGGATCGAATGCACGATCACCGGCAAGGAAAGCCACACCGGCTCGACGCCGATGCATATGCGCAAGAATGCCGGGCGCGGTCTGGCGCTGGTCACCGAACTGGTGCACGAGATTGCCATGAAGAACCAGCCCAACGCGGTGGGTGCGATCGGGCATATCGACGTCTATCCGAACTCGCGCAATATCATTCCGGGCAAGGTCGTCTTCACGGTGGATATGCGGACGCACCTCCTCGACAAACTGAACGCCATGGTCGCGGAGTTCGATGAGCGCGCGCCGAAGCTTTGCGAAGAGATCGGCGTCGAGTTTTCGTCTGAGATCGTCGGCCAGTTCGACCCGCCCGCTTTCGACGAAGGCTGCGTCGGGGCTATCCGCGATGCGGCGGAACGGTTGGGGTATTCGCATATGGATATCGTGTCGGGTGCCGGGCACGACGCCTGCTGGATCAACGATGTGGCGCCGACCGCGATGGTGATGTGCCCGTGTGTGGACGGGCTTTCGCACAACGAGGCCGAGGAGATCTCGAAAGAGTGGGCGACCGCAGGCGCAGATGTTCTCTTCCACGCGGTGGTCGAGACGGCGGAGATTGTGGAGTGAGCCACGGGTATTTGTCCTGCGCTGCCCCGGACCTGATCCGGGGCCTCAGGTGCGACCGACGGGGCCCCGGGTCAGGTCTGGGGCATGGTACACGTTTTGTTAACCGTGTTGCGCAACGACCGGGGCATGCATTTCGTCTACATCATGGCGTCGCGGCCCGGAGGTGCTCTCTACGTCGGCGAAACCCGCGATCTGTCGCGTCGAATCGACCAGCATCGTTCGGGGCATGGCAGCGTCCACACTGCCAAATACAAGAACCGCACTTTGGTCTGGTATCAGGCCTTCGAAGACTCGCAGCAGGCAAAGACTTTCGAGCTGCGATTGAAGAAATGGCGACGTGCCTGGAAGGACAAGCTCATCACCGACCAGAACCCCGATTGGCGCGATTTGAGCGCGACGCTCGGGCATCTTTAGCGACATGTCCCGGACGTGATCCGGGGCCTCGTGCGCAACCGGCGAGGCCCCGGATCAAGTCCGGGGCAGCGAAGGGATATCTTCAATGACCCAACACGACACCACTCTCGACGAGACGCAGATCCGCATCGACCTTGCCGCCGCGCTTCGGCTCTCGTGCCGGGAAGGCTGGCACGAGGCGGTGGCGAACCACTTTTCGGCGGCCGTCAGCGCGGATGGGAAGAAGTTCCTCGTCAATCCGCGCTGGGTGCATTGGAGCCGCGTGAAAGCATCGGACCTTGTGCTCTGCGATGCCGACGACGCGGCCACGATGGACCGGCCGGATGCACCCGACCCGTCGGCCTGGGCGATCCATTCGGCACTGCACCGGAAACTGAGCCAAGCCCGCGTTGCGCTTCATATCCATCCGCCGCATGCGACCGCGCTTGCAGGGCTCGTCGATCCGACGATCAAACCGATCGATCAGACAACAGCGCGGTTTTACAACCGCATGGCCTATGACATGGCCTTCGGCGGCATCGCGACGGCGGAGGAGGAAGGCGAGCGCATCGCCGACGCCATTGGTGATGCGAAAACGGTGATGATGCAAAACCACGGTGTGACCACGCTGGGCGAGACGGTGGCCGAGGCGTGGGACGCGCTCTATCACCTCGAACGCGCGGCGCGGACGATGGTGCTGGCCTATTCCACGGGGCGGGAGCTGGCCGTGATGGGCGACAACATGGCCGAGGACGTGGCCATGGAATGGGAGGCCGACCGGGCGCAACAGCTGTCGCATTTCAACGAGATGAAGCGGATCCTCGACAAAGAGGAACCGGACTACAAGGATTGATAGGTTCGGGGGCTCTGCCCCCGGACCCCCGGGATATTTCCGGGCCAATAATGAACAGGGACAACACCAATTGAAAGAGGCACCTCCGATATATCTCCATCGCAGTGACGGTCCGGTCTTGAAGATTGCCTCGGCTGGGAACGGCTATTGGCGGTTGTTTGTGGGTGCATTCGGAGGTGACTTTTTCGAAGATGAACGAGAAGCGGCTGTTGCGGCTTTCGAAAAGCGCAGTGGTTTCGTGGAATGGGATGAAACGCCGTGGGCTTGCCCGGCAGACGTAAATCAATGGGAGAGGATCTGACAATGAGCACTGTGATCAAGAACGGAACCGTGGTGACGGCGGACCTCTCCTATGAGGCGGATGTGCTGGTCGAGGGCGGCCGGATCGCTGAGATCGGCAAGGGGCTGTCGGGCGATGAGGTGTTGGACGCCACCGGCTGCTATGTGATGCCGGGCGGGATTGACCCGCACACGCATCTCGAGATGCCGTTCATGGGGACCTATTCTTCGGACGATTTTGAGAGCGGCACGCGCGCGGCACTTTCGGGTGGCACGACGATGGTGGTCGATTTCGCGCTGCCCGCACCCGAGCAGGGTCTGCATGACGCTTTGCAGATGTGGCACAACAAATCGACCCGCGCGGCCTGCGACTATTCCTATCACATGGCGGTCACCTGGTGGGGCGAGCAGGTCTTCAATGAGATGGCCACGGTGATCGAGAAGGAAGGCATCACCACGTTCAAGCATTTCATGGCCTATAAGGGCGCGCTGATGGTCAATGACGACGAGATGTATGCGTCTTTCCAGCGGCTGGCCGAGCTTGGTGGCATCGCGATGGTGCATGCGGAGAACGGTGACGTGGTGGCCGAGTTGCAGGCCAAGCTGATGGCCGAAGGCAATACCGGCCCGGAAGCGCATGCCTATTCGCGGCCCTCTCAGGTGGAAGGCGAGGCGACCAATCGTGCCATCATGATCGCCGATATGGCCGGAGTGCCTTTGTACGTCGTGCACACCTCGTGCGAGGAAGCGCATGAGGCGATCCGGCGGGCGCGTCAGCAGGGCAAGCGGGTCTGGGGTGAGCCATTGATCCAGCATCTGACGCTGGACGAAAGCGAATATGCCCATCCCGATTGGGATCATGCCGCGCGGCGTGTGATGAGCCCGCCCTTCCGCGATGCCAAGCATCAGGAGAGCTTGTGGCACGGGTTGATGTCGGGGTCTTTGTCGGTCGTGGCGACGGACCATTGCGCGTTCACGACCGAGCAGAAACGCTATGGTGTGGGTGATTTCACCAAGATCCCCAACGGGACCGGCGGGTTGGAAGACCGGATGCCGATGCTCTGGACGCAGGGGGTCGGCACCGGGCGGTTGACGCCGAATGAGTTTGTCGCCGTGACCTCGACCAATATCGCCAAGATCCTGAACTGTTATCCGAAGAAGGGCGCGATCCTTGTTGGCGCGGATGCCGACATCGTGGTGTGGGATCCGGAGAAGTCGAAGACGATCACCGCGGGCGCGCAACAGTCAGCCATTGATTACAACGTGTTCGAGGGGAAAGAGGTGACCGGCCTGCCGCGCTTCACGCTGACCCGGGGTTATGTTGCGGTGCATGATGGCGAGGTGCGCACCAAGGAAGGGCATGGCGAGTTTGTGCGCCGCAAACCCAACACGCCGGTGAACAAAGCGCTGTCGTCGTGGAAGGAGCTCACCGCGCCGCGCCCGGTGGAGCGGACGGGGATCCCGGCGACGGGGGTTTGATAACTTGCCGATCCTTCCTGAATTCAGGCTGGTTCCCGAACCGACCGATGAAGCCGCGCGAGCGTCGCTGGGCTTTCGATGGGCCGACGAAACAGTCGGAACGCGCCACAAGCTGGGAGGGAAACCGGATTTCCTTCAATCTGTCGTGTGGCCGACTTGTCCGAAATGCAATGGACACATGCAGTTCTGGGCACAGATCGACTCCATCGACGATGACCATGCCATCGCTGATGTCGGAATGATCTATGTGTTTATGTGCGACGAGTGCTTTGAAACAGCGTCCTTCGTACAATCCGGGTGAGCTATGACAGTCATCTACGCCCAGGACCTTTCCCTCTCATTCAAGACCGCTGACGGCCCGGTGCAGGCGTTGAAAGATGTGAACCTGACCATCGACAAGGGCGATTTCGTCTCGTTCATTGGCCCGTCCGGGTGTGGAAAGACGACGTTCCTGCGCTGCGTCGCTGCCTTGGAAACCCCGACAGGGGGCACGCTTACGATCAATGGCATGACACCCGATGCCGCAAGAAAGGCAAGGGCTTACGGCTATGTTTTTCAGGCTGCGGGGCTTTACCCGTGGCGGACGATTGCGGGGAACATCCGGCTGCCGCTCGAAATCATGGGCTATGACAAGGCGGAGATGGCCGAGCGCGTCGAGCGGGTGCTGGAACTGGTCGAGCTTGGCGGCTTTGGCGGCAAGTTTCCCTGGCAATTGTCGGGGGGGATGCAGCAGCGGGCCTCGATTGCACGGGCGCTGGCGTTCGATGCCGATATTCTGCTGATGGATGAGCCGTTCGGGGCGCTGGATGAGATTGTGCGCGACCGGTTGAACGAAGAACTGCTGTCGCTCTGGGACCGGACGGGCAAGACCATTGGCTTTGTCACACACTCGATCCCCGAGGCGGTTTACCTCAGCACCAAGATCGTGGTGATGAGCCCGCGTCCGGGGCGGATCACGGATGTGATCGAGAGTACCTTGCCCCGGGAACGCCCTTTGGAAATCCGCGACAGCCGCGAGTTCATTGAGATTGCGCATCGGGTCCGCGAGGGGCTTCGTGCGGGGCACGGGGACGCGGTGTGAGCGCGATGGCAGACATACGGCGGGGCACGCCCGCGGATGTTGAGGCCTGTGCGGCGATCCTCAACGACTGGATCGATAGCCGAGAGTGGATGCCGCGCATTCACAGCCCCGAAGATGTCGTGGCCTTCTACCGTGATTTCGTGTTCCCGAACCGCGAGGTCTGGGTGGCGGGCGATCCGGTCGTGGGCTATTTGGGGCTGAAGACCGAAGCGGACGAGGTGATGACGCTCTATGTCGCGACGCCCGGGCAGGGGGTCGGCAAGGCGCTGCTCGATCATGCGAAATCAGGGCGGAACACGCTGGAGCTCTGGACGTTTCAGGCCAATGACGGCGCGCGCCGGTTCTATGCGCGCGAGGGGTTCCGCGAGACCGAGTTCACCGATGGCGACAACGAAGAAGGTCTGCCGGATGTGAAGCTGCGCTGGGATCGGTGGCCGGTCCGCCGGGCCGAGGTTGCGGATGCCGCGGCCTGTGCGCGGGTCGTGCATGGCTGGGTGTCGGCGACGCCGTGGATGCCAAAGCGGTTTTCGGAAGCCGAGTTCACCGCCATGGTCGGCGAGGCCATTCCGAAGCGTGAGATTTACGTCGGGGGTGACCCCGTGGTCGGTTACCTCTCGTTCGATCCCGAGACCGCGCTGATCGCCGGGCTTTATGTCGAGGCGCGGAACGGTGGCCTTGGCAAGGCGCTGGTCGACCGGGTCAAGGCGGGGCGCGATTATGTGCAGCTTTGGACCCACGCACCGAACACGCGGGCGCACGCGTTTTTCGCGCGTGAAGGGTTTGAAAAGACGGGCGAAACGCGTGACGGAGATGACGGGCAATCGGAGTTCCAGATGGCGTGGAGGCGGGGATCATGAAGGGCTGGATCGCTATTGGATCGCTGGTTCTGGCAGCGGTGACATTCGTTTTGCTCTGGAGGGCGCGGGCGACCTATCGCGAGCTTGGCTGTGCCGAGACGCCCGACGTGGGTGGGTGCGCAGATGCGCTCTCCTCCGTCTACACCTTTGGCGGTTTGGGCGCGGTGTTCGCGGTGATTGCCATCCTGATGATGGGCCGCAAGGGGCGATGACGTGAAACGGTTTCTCCCCGTTCTGGCTGTTCTGATGGTGCTGGTGGCGATCTGGTACGCTGCGGTCGCGCCGATGAACATCCGCCAGTCGCTCGATATCGCCGAGCGGGGTGGTGTTGCGGTGGTGCCCGAGGGCGCGCGGGTACGGAGCGAAACCTCGGTCTGGGAGCTGATGGCGAACAATCCGGGTGAGATCGCGGGCGGCTATGCGCTCGACCGCCCCCGTCTGCCCACCCCGGTGCAGGTCGGGCAGGAGCTTTGGAAGACGACCGGAGAGATGGCGCTGAGGGGCCGCGCGCTCTCGAAACGCAGCCTGATCTATCACGGCTGGATCACCCTGCAGTCGACGCTGATGGGCTTTGCGCTGGGCACGCTGGTGGGCATCCTCGGGGCCATCGGCATCGTTTACAGCCGCACCATGGAGATGAGCGTCATGCCCTGGGCGATCATCAGCCAGACCGTGCCCATTGTGGCGCTGGCGCCGATGATCATCGTGCTGTCGAGCCAGGTGGGGATCGAAGGGCGGGCGATGCCGAAAGCCATCATCTCGGCCTATCTCTGTTTCTTCCCGGTGCTGGTGGGCATGGTGAAGGGCCTGCGCTCGCCCACAGCCGAGCAGCTGGACCTGCTCCACACCTATAGCGCCAGTGGGTGGGCCACGTTCTTTAAGCTGCGCCTTCCCGCGTCGGTGCCGTACCTTTTCACCTCGCTCAAGATCGGCATCGCAGCGGCGCTGGTCGGCACCATCGTTGGCGAGTTGCCAACCGGCGCCATCAGCGGGCTCGGCGCGCGCATCCTGATCGGCGATCAGTTCGGCACGCCGCTGGCGATCTGGGCCGCGCTCTTTGCCGCCGCGATCCTGGCGGGGATACTTGTGACGCTGATCGGCTGGCTGCAAGGGCTGGCGATGCGGCGCATGGGGATGCGGTCATGACGGCTGCGGTGTCGCTTTGCCGTCCCGGGCTTGACCCGGGACCTCACCGCGAGAGGCCCCGGATCGGGTCCGGGGCAGGTTGGTGCGGGGTGTTTGCATGAGCATGACGACCGCCATCGTGTTCTGGCTGCTGGCGTGGCTGACCAATGCGCAGCTGGCGCGCTCGGGCTGGCACAATCACCGGCTGGTGCGGATCTTCGTGCCGCTGCTCTTCGGGGCGAGCATCCTGGTGCTCTGGGAGGCCGCCGTTGCCAGCTTCAACGTCTCGCCCGTGATCCTGCCCGCGCCCTCGGCCATCGGCGCGCGGTTTCTGGCCGAAACGGCGACGCTCTGGGAAGACTTTGTACAAACCGTCCTGAAAGGCGCGCTCTCGGGTTATCTGATCGGGGCGAGTGCTGCGGTGCTGACAGCTATCGCCATCGACCGGTCGCGGTTCCTGACCGCAGGCCTTTTGCCCATCGGCAACTTCGTCGCCGCCCTGCCCATCGTCGGGATCGCGCCCATCCTTGTCAGCTGGTTCGGGTTTGACTGGCACTCAAAGGCCGCCGTGGTTGTCGTCATGGTGTTCTTCCCGATCCTGGTGAACACTGTGCAGGGGCTGGCCGAGGCCAGCGCGATGCAGCGCGATCTGATGCGCACTTATGCGGCGAGTTATTGGCAGACACTTTTAAAGTTGCGCCTGCCTGCGGCAATGCCGTTTGTTTTCAACGGGCTGAAGATTGCAACAACCCTTGCGCTGATCGGGGCGATTGTTGCTGAATATTTCGGCTCTCCCACGCGGGGCATGGGCTTTCGGATCTCAACCGGGGTCGGTAGCTTGTCGATCGACCTGGTTTGGGCTGAAATAGCCGTGGCTGCTTTGACGGGTTCCGCAGCCTACGGTTTGGTGGCGCTTTTCGAGAAGCGCATGACGTTTTGGCACCCGTCACAACGAAAGAAGTAAGTTCGGGGAGTATTGGACATGGGAAAGTATCTGGTAACCGCTGCCGCGTTGGCGTTCGGAGCAAGCGCTGCACAGGCGGCTGATGACATCACACTACAACTGAAATGGGTCACGCAAGCGCAGTTCGCGGGCTATTACGTGGCGCTTGAAAACGGGTTCTACGAAGAAGAAGACCTGAACGTCACGATCAAGCCGGGCGGGCCTGACATTGCACCGCCGCAGGTGGTCGCCGGTGGTGGCGCTGACGTGCTGGTCGAATGGATGCCGGCCGCACTCGCCGCGCGCGAGAAGGGTCTGCCGCTCGTCAACATCGCGCAGCCCTTCAAATCGTCGGGCATGATGCTGACCTGCTGGAAAGACAGCGGGATCGCGGAACCTGCGGATTTCGCGGGCAAGACGCTGGGCGTCTGGTTCTTCGGCAACGAGTTTCCGTTCCTCAGCTGGATGAGCCAGCTTGGGATCGAAACCGACGGGGCCGATGACAACGGTGTGGACGTGCTGAAGCAGGGTTTCAACGTCGACCCTTTGCTGCAGCGTCAGGCCGATTGCATCTCGACGATGACCTATAATGAGTACTGGCAGGTCATCGATGCGGGCGTGTCGCCCGACGATCTGGTGACCTTCAAGTACGAGGATCAGGGCGTCGCGACGCTGGAAGACGGGCTCTATGTGCTGGAAGACCGGCTTGCCGAGGAAGGCTTTGCCGCCAAGATGGAGCGGTTCGTGCGCGCCTCGATGAAGGGCTGGAAATGGGCGGAAGAGAACCCGGAAGAGGCGGCGATGATCGTGCTCGACTACGATGAGACCGGGGCTCAGACCGAGCAGCACCAGGTCCGCATGATGGGCGAGATTGCCAAGCTGACGGCCGGTTCGAACGGGTCGCTGGACGTGGCCGATTTCGAGCGGACGGTGGCATCGCTTTTGTCGGGCGGCTCGGACCCGGTGATCACGAAAGAGCCGGAAGGCGCCTGGACCAGTGCCATCACGGACGCGGCGCTGAACTGAGCTGCGCGATGACCCGGGCTTGATCCGGGACCTCTGACGGTGAGGCCCCGGATCGGGTCCGGGGCAGGTTGCAAAAGGACGGCGCGCGGGGTTTCGCGCGCCGTTTCCTGTTAGTCGGGTCGGCCAGGTTAGGCGCTGACTTTCGCTGCCGGTGTCTCCGGTCGACAGCGATATGTGCGAAAGCCTGTCCACTTTTCGCCAACGGTTTACCGTTTGGTAGGCAAAAATCCACCGAATCCTGTGGCTTAGGGGGCGCACCGTTAAAACCGCCCGCAATTCGGGCTTTGGGGAATAGAACCGGTCGCTTAGACGTAAGGTATTGAGCGTGGGAGAAACCCGCGCCTTTGAGGCAGGAAATGAGCAATGACCGAGTTTGTCCGATTGGCCCTTCGGGGCGGTAAGTACCGGCAGCGTGCCTATGCGCTCTGGCGGAACTGGTGGCGTCGCGCCCTTTAGGCGCGCATAACAAAATTTGCCCTTTAGGCGGGCATTTTTGTCATGCGCCCTTTAGGCGCGCATAACAAACACGCTCTCAAGGCGCGTTTGAGAAGCGTTCCCTTTGTGGGGTGCCACAATGATACAGCACGCGGACCGCGCCGGTGTGATCCGGACGGGCCTGCTGGGCGTCTGTGGCGTTCAGTGTGATGATCCGGAAATGACGGGCCCGTCACGTTGGGCGCTCCGATAAATTTCTCGTACCCAAAGCCGTGGCCTCGGGGACAGCACTGCACTTTTGACCCTTGTTGCCAAGGGACGGAGGTCCGGGGTCAAGCGCCGGTCTGGCGCAGGGAAGCTTCGTGCGGGAAGATGCGGGATTGAGGTTAGGGTTTGGTTAGGCAGGCGGTCGGTGGCTGATGTCCGGTGTGCGGCCTTAGCTGCCATGGTGCCTAGCGAGATCAATGACCGCTTTAGGTGGTAGAGCCATGGGCACAGTTCTTGGGTCTGCAACCAAAGATTACCAAAGTCAGGTGACCTTTGCCGACATACTGAGCTTCGTCATCTCAAGAGTTGTTTTGCGATTTGCTGCGACTATCGTACTGCATAAACTGCTCCGGTATGTAATCGCAAGAAATGAGTGTAGTTCTCGGACGCAATAACTTCATCGTTTGGGCCGACGTTTTGTGTGAGGCGTACTGAACGACCCTCGGGGTTCACCAGAGACATTGAAACTGCGTTTTGTGGATCGGAAAGAACAGCTGTTAGGTTATTGAACTCAAATCCGCCATCAATTTCTGCCACTGAAAACCCCATTGTGGCTAGATTACCAATCAACTTGTAACGCGCATCCTGCCAGCGAAAAAAATCGGCTGTAAGTCCAATGGATATAAAAAAGCCTATGAAAATGCAAAGCGCAGAAAGTGAGATTTCTAACTTTGAAATATTTGTATCTTTGATTACAAAAATAATGCATAGATTTAGTAAAATGGATGGAAGAAGCGTATAGCGATCAAATAAAGGGGCGTATGCTATTGTGTGTGGTGCAAAAGTAATGATCGCAGTTAGCCCAAAAAATAGTAAGCTGCCGAAAATGAATCTTTCATTTCCAAAATCCTGAGAAGATTTTCGTATTGCCAGCGTCCCAGCCATGACTGCAGACAAAAAAGAAAAATGGCTAACCGCGGTTATGGCCCACGCAAAAAGACTTTCGGCTGGAACCTCTCCGCCTATGGCGCGAGGACCAATACCGTCTGCCGTCAATATGTTTCCGCCTCCTCGGAATAGGACGCCCGCCTCAAAGACGATGGAGCCTAGCAGGAGCAAAATTGCACCTGTGACAGGGATCACCATTTGTCGAGCCCCATGTCTAAACATGATCCCAAGAAAGATGGGGAGAAGAGGCAGAACAAACAAGCCAAACTGAGATACCGCAAATATTATTGCTTCAATAGTTTTTCTGAATACTCCAAAGTTCGCAGCTAGAACGTCACTGACGAAGCTAAAAAGCGCGTCCGTCTTCGCTCCGTAAGCTCTCGGCAGACCAGCGAAAGACTCTAGAAATTCAGTTGCAATTAGGTAAAGTGCAATTGTTGAAAAAAGAACGATGACGCTTCTTATCAACCTACGTAAGCTATACCCCTTGGCTACTGGTTCCGCCACAATGAGTGCCAGCGCCAAAGCTACTGAAGTTTGGCGAAGCAAGACTGCTAGAAAAAGGAAAATGGTACCACAAGTATAGTATCGGACATCGTCTGGTTCCTTGAAGCTGCGAATAAAGAACAATGAAGCCAGCATAACGAGCGTAATAGCAGGTATATCCGTCATGAAGCTATATGATAGACCGACAAACATCGGTGACGAGAGGGGTAGAAGTGCGCAAAGCATGCAAAGCGATGACTTTATGTCCAAGTATCGCACACACAAAAACACAGTTATGCAGGAGATTAAGGCTAGAGACAGCGTAAGCTGGCGAAGAGCACCTTGGCTAAATCCAAACAACTCAGTCCAGAGAGCGCCCAGCGCAAGCTGTGTGATCAGAGGCATAGACTGCCAATGTGTTAGATTGAACTGTCCATCTAACGCCCACCAGCGTATTGGCGTAGAATAGCCCCAGTCGTCATTGATTGCGAAGTCTCCAGTATAGTCGAACGAAAGATACAGTACTGGGGAAACAAATACCAAAACTATGAGCGGCAATAGGGATTTGTAGCGGTTCAACATCTTTTACTACATCTGTAACGCTGAGTGGATCGATCAAGAATACTGAAGGTCCTTGTGCTATAAAAGCTTGGCGAGACCAAGGTAGATTTGCCACGTTGTCGACTACTGCACGGACAGCGAACGGTGCCGCGGTGCGCAGTACCCGGTAGCCTGGCCTCGAAGTCGACATTCGCGTCAGACCCCCACATACTTCTCCAGCAGCATCCGATCCTCTTGCAGCACCCCCACGTCAACCGTTTCGCGCGCATGGCCGTTCTCGATAAACGTCACCCTGTCGGCGAGCGACAGGACCGCATCGATGCGCTGTTCGACGAGGATGATCGCCTTGCCTTGGGCGCGCAGGGTCTCGACCGTTTCGCGGATGAGTTGGATCATCGAGGGTTGCAGACCCTCGGTTGGTTCGTCGAGGAGCAGGACGGAGGGTTCGAGGCAAAGCGCGCGGGCGGTGGTCAGCATCTGCTGCTCGCCGCCCGACAGCGTCTCAGCCCGCTGGGTCAGGCGCTCGCGGAGACGCGGGAACATGGTCAGCACGCGCTCGCGGGTCTCTGAGCCCTTGCCACGGGTCATCAGCCCGACCTCGATGTTTTCGGCCACCGTCATCTCTGTGAAGAGGCGGCGGCCCTGCGGGACATAGCCTATGCCACGTTTGGGCACCTCATGCGGGGGCAGGGTGCTGAGCGGTTCGCCTTCCAGCGAGATTTCGCCCGAGGTCAGCGGCAACAACCCCATGATCGCGCGCAGTGTCGTCGTCTTGCCTGCGCCGTTCCGGCCGAGAAGGCAAAGCACTTCGCCCGGCCGCGCCTCGAGCGACAGGTCAAAGAGGACCTGTACGGGGCCATAGCCGGTCGAGATGCCCTCAAGCTTCAGCATGGCCGAGATACGCCTCCTGCACGTCAGCGTTCGCCTTGATCTCGGCCGGGGGGCCAGCGGCCAGCACCTGGCCGGTTTCCAGCACGGTGATGCGATGGGCCAGCTCCATGACCACGTTCATGTTGTGCTCGATCAGCAGGATCGTGGTGTCGCCCGCCAGCGATTGGATCAGGGCGTTGAACTCGGCAATCTCGCTTTCGGCGAGGCCTTGGGTGGGTTCGTCCAGGATCAGAAGGCGCGGCGATTGCGCGACGCCCATCGCGATCTCCAGCAGGCGCTGATGGCCATAGGCCAGATCGCCCGCCAGTTGATCGGCGCGGTCGGCCAGCCCAACGCGGTCGAGCGCGGCCTGCGCTTTGGCGCGCGACCGATCGCGCAAAGCCAGTTCCCGGTTCGCGGCCAGCGTCAGGCGACTGTAGATCGCGGTGATCTGAAACGTATAGGCCATGCCGCGCCGGATGCGGGCATGCGCGGGCAGGGGCGTGACGTTTTCACCTTCGAACCACACCTCACCCCGGGTCGGGGGAATGCGGCCCGCGACCATGCCAACAAGCGTGCTCTTGCCCGCGCCATTGGGGCCGATCAGCGCGTGGATCTCGCCTGTATCGACGGTCAGATCGACATTGCTGACAGCGGTCAGCCCGGCATATTGCTTGGTCAACCCTTTGGTTTCCAGCACATGTTTCATGGCAGCCACGGCGCAAAGCGTTTGCGCACCTCACCCATGATTCCGGCACGGGCAAAGAGCGTGAGGAGGACGAGGACGATGCCGACGATCATCAGATAGGCGTTGGTGAACCCGCTGGTGATGTCGATCAGGTAGAACATGAAGAGTGTGCCTATGAGAGGCCCGATCGTTGTGCCTGCGCCCCCCAGCAGCACCCAGAGCAATGGGAAGATCGAGTACTGCACGTTCACGAAGGTGGCGCCCACATAGCCGAAGAGCAGGGCATAGGCGGCTCCTGCCGCACCTGAGATGGTGCCTGAGATGACCAGCGCCCAGAACTTGTGACGCCCGGTGTCATAGCCCAGCATACGCGTGCGTTCCTCGTTCTCTCGGATGGCGACAAGGACGTGGCCGAACCTGACCTGCATCATGCGGGCGGTGATCAGAAGGGCTGTGGTGAAAAGCGCCAGCGCAGCGTAATAGCGGACCTGCGGGTCAGTCAGATCGAGGCCCGCGATCTGCCGGGTCGCCTGTTGCAGGACGAACCCTTCGTCGCCGCGCGTCCACTCCCCGAAGTAGAGCACGATCAGGAACGCCGATTGCGCGAACATCAGTGTGACGATCATGAAGGCAACGCCGATGGTCCTGAGCGCCAGAAATGCGACGACGACAGACAGCATCGCGGCGCAGATGAGTCCGATGGCAAAGGCCGGTGCGGCAGAGACGCCACCGTGCTGCATGGCAAGGCCGAGACCGTACATGCCCGCGCCGAAGAACATCGCGTGGCCAAGCGACAGAAGGCCGGTGTACCCGAACAAGACGTTGAACCCGATGGCATAGGTCGCAAGCACCATAATGCGGGAGAGATTCCCCTGATGATACGGATAAGCCGGAAGGATCAGCCCGGCGATGACGAGCAGGGCGATGAGAGCGCCGTGGAGGAGGAGACTCTTGCTCATCGTATCAGGCGGGTTTCGCACCCGCCTTGCGGTCGCGCTGGGGCCGCGCCTGCGGCGCGGTGGAAAATTCTGGGAGAATTTTGCGGGCGGCTTTGCCGCCCAGTTTGCATGTTTGTAAAGAGATGAAGCCTCATGCCGGTTTCTTCCCGTAAAGCCCTTGCGGCCGGAAGACGAGGACGAGGGCCACCAGGAGCGTGGCGAGGATCTTGGCGAGTGTGGGCGAGAAGAAGACCGAGATGATGCCGTCGGACATGCCGATCAGGAGGGCCGCGACGAGGGTGCCTCTGAGCGACCCCAGCCCGCCGATGATCACGACAATGAAGCTGAGAAGCAGCGGATCGTGCCCCATCAGGTAATGCGCCTGCGTGATCGGCACGATCAGCACGGCGGCCAGGGCTGCCAGCCCGGCACCGAGGCCGAAGACGAGGGCATAGACCCGCTCAACAGGGATGCCGAAGGTTGTTGCGGTGTCGCGGTCAAGCTGGGTGGCCCGCATAACGAGGCCGATCTTGGTTTTCGAGAGCAGGAGCCACAGCGCGCCCAGGATCGCGAGGGCGGCGACGATGACGAAGAGCTTGTAACTCGTCGTGGCCAGACCCCAGGGATAGTACATCTCGAACCCGTTTTCGCCCCACTCGAACCAAGGGAGCGCGATCCGGTGATTGAAGGGCGGCTCGACCGCGCGCGCTTCAGGCCCGTACCACATTAGCGCGGCCTGTTGCATGATGTAGAGGAGGCCGATGGTGGCGACGATGGTCGCCTCGGGGTCGTAATCGACACGTTTGAGCACGGTAATGTCGGCCAGGGCTGCAATGACTGCGGCGATCACGGGGGCGATCAGCAAAGCGGCCACAAAGCCCAGGGCGGGGTGCCCGCCGAGTGTCGTGGCCACCACCCAGGCGAGGACGGCGCCCAGCATGTAGAACTCACCATGGGCCACGTTGACCACGCGCATGACACCGAAGACGAGGCTCAGCCCGACCGCGGTCAGCGCCAGAACCGCAGCACCCACGGCACCTTCTAGGATCGCCAGCAAGAGGTGAGGGCCGAATTCCACTTATGTCTTTCTTCTTGGCAAAAATACTCTGGGGGGCGAGCGCTAGCGAGCGGGGCGAAGCCCCCGGTGGCGGGGGGGGGGGGGGG